>JAISCS010000130.1 GCA_031265365.1 Verrucomicrobiales bacterium | reverse complement strand
ACTTCTGCCACAAACAATTCCAACAGCCGAAACTGCTGCTTAGCCTCTATTTTACAGCGTCCAAGACCCATGCCTCAGCCTAAATAGCTTCCTTATCTAGGACAGCCCCTTTTTTTATGGATTTTAGCCGCTGTCGGTAACAACAAAGTGATGGTCCTCAAGTGGAATTGCGCGACGCGCGCGGTGGAGTCGCGCCATCCGCTGCCGATGGAAAATGTGCCAACGCATTACCTCAAGATTCATCCCGCGCCGGACGGCTCGCTGTGGGTGACGGCGAACGACCCGCGCGTGTTCCGGCTCGCTGACGGTGAGTGGCGCGAGATGTGGCGCGCTCCCTTGGAAATGTGTTATCGCCAACAGGACAGCGTGCAATTCGCGGGACTGACCGGCGGCGATTATCTGCTGCGCTGGCGTTGCGCTGACGGTGACTGGAGCGAATGGGCGGGGCAGGCGGAGGATAAAATTTTTCCCGCACTGAAACCGGGAGAATACACACTTCAATACGAAGTGATGAATAAATGGCTGGAAGTGTCACCGCCAGCGGCGGTGGAATTTTCCATCAAGTATGACGTGGACAAACTCACGCGTGACGCGGCGGAGAAATTGTTCGGTGAAAATTGGGACGAACGCGACGCGGCGGTGAAGACGTTGGCGCGATTTCCAGAGCCGGCGCGCGAGTTGCTGAAAAAACTGGCCGCTGACCGTGCTCGAAGACTGGCCCGCCGGGCGTGTCCGCGCCGGTTAGCATGATTAACCCGAAGGTGTACCTCGCGCTGCTGTTCACGCGCGGGTTGGAATAAACATTTTTTACAACGAGTATCTGGCGGAATTGGAGAAAGATTTGGTTAATCAACCCGCCCCCCCTCTCCAATTCCTCCGTGTCCTCTTTGTAAAAAAATATCCTCCGCCGGATAGGTCACGATTTCCGCCAAAGTTGGATGATAATGCGGGATTCGCAAAAACTCGCCGACGGTCATGCGGCAGTGCATGGCGGCGGCAAACTCGTGGAGCAACTCCGAGGCGCGCGGGCCAACGATTTGCGCGCCGACTATCTCACCGTCGGCGGCGGCGATGATTTTCACAAAGCCAGCGTCAGCGCCCATAATCATGGATTTGCCGTGGTCGTTGAACGGATACTTTGCCACCAACACCTTGCGGCCACAGTCAACGGCTTCTTGTTCCGACAAACCGATGGTGGCGACTTCCGGCGAGGTGAAGATAATTTCCATTTTCAAGCGATAATCCATCCGCTCACGGGCGGCGGCGCCGCGCAGGAAACGCACCGCGTTGCGCGCCACGATTTCGCCCTGCTGGACGGCCAGATGCACGACCTCATACGGCCCGCACACGTCACCGGCAGCGAAGATGTGCGGTTGCGAGGTCGCCAGCGCGCGGTTCACTTTCACCCGCTGACCGTCAAGTTGCACACCCGCGTTCGTGAGCGTCAGCGCCGTGACATTCGGCACACGCCCCAGCGCGTACAAAATTTCCTCCGCCGTGACTGTCAGCGTCCTGCCGTTTTGCCTGAACACCACCTGTTTCCCGCGCGCGGATTTCTTCACCTCCAGCAACTCCGTGCCCAGCCGCGCCACCAGCCCCTCGCGCCGCAACGCCACCATCAGCGCCTCCGCCACGTCCGCGTCATGCGAACTCAACACCCGCCCGCTCCGCTGAATCAACGTCGTCCTGACTCCGAGCCGTTGAAAACATTGCGCGAACTCCAACGCTACCGCCCCACCGCCCAGCACCGCCAGGCTTTTCGGCAATTTGGCCAGCGTCAGCGCCCCGTCGCTGGTGATGAAACCCGTCGCGCGCAGCCCCGGCAAATCCAGCGCGCTGACGGTGGAGCCGGTGGCGATGACCAACGCTTTGCCACTGACGCTCACCGTTTTCTTTCCCCTCACCCTCAGCGTGTGCGCGTCCACAAACTCAGCCGTCCCGCGAATGAAAGCGAATTTCCCTCGTTCCAATTGCTCGCGTCGGTACGCGGCAAAATCCGCCACCAGCGCGTCCTTGCGCCGCTGAATTTTTCCCCAATCCGCCCGCGCCCCGCTGACGCTCAGCCCGAACTCCCCCGCCCGCCTGATTTCATGCAACCGGTGCGCCGACTCCAACAACGCCTTCGTCGGCATACACCCGCGCAAAATGCATAACCCGCCGACCTCCCGCGCCCCCTCAACCACCGCCACGCTGACGTTCAACCCCGCCGCCGTCCGCGCCGCCGCGTAACCCGCGCTGCCGCCACCGATGATGATTAAATCGTAAGTTTTTATAAAATTGACTTCCTCGCGCCAAGCCGCAGAGTTTCTTGGTTAAATTAACTTTGCGGCTTGGCGCGAAATTTATTTCAAAGATACTTCTCCAACAGCGGCATCTCATCCAATCTCTCCCGCGTGCTGAAATATTTTGGATAAAGATACCGGAACGCGTTGACATTGCTGCGCGTCACCACCGACGCCTTGTCCAGCCCCTGCTCCGCCAAAAATTTCAGGCTGCGCCACAACAGCAACTTGCCCCAGCCGCGATTGTGATACTCCTCCACCACGCACACGCCCGACACCAGCTGTCGCGGCGCGTCGGCGGCGATGCACAGCACGCTCGCGCCCACGGCGCGCCGCCCGTCCTGCAACACCAGGACCTTGATGTCCCGCTCATCCATCCCGCGCAAGATGATTTCCTGCAACTCCTTGAGCCGCTGCGGGCGAATCACGCCCCAGCCCTGCTCGGCCTGGTAGGAGCGCTCCACCACCGTCACGATGGCGCGGCTTTCCTTCTCCTCGCCGAGCCGCACTTCCAACCCCGCGCCCGCCTTGGGTTCCTCGGTCGGCAGTTTTTTCAAGTCCCAGTTAAAACGAATCCATTCAGGCTTAAACATCGCCTCCTAATCTGGAACACTGCCAGCGATTGGCAAGACTTAAAAATGGGTATCTCACTTTGACGTGGCAAGAATAATTCCCTCCCGCAGGGAGAAATGACCGGCACGAGGACCTCATCGTCAGCGCCCCTCGACTTGCTGTAACGCCGCGTCCAGCCACCAGTGGTCGGCGTCGTTCAACCGGTCACGGTCAGCGGCACGCGGTGCAGGGTGATGTTCTTGCCGTCCACGCCGCCGGCACCGGTTTTTCTCAAGTTCGTCGCCAAGTACAACGAAATCACCTCCGAGGTCGGGTCGGGTGAGGTCGGGCCGGAGAGCAGGAATTTCAGGTCACCGGCAACGTAGCCCGTTTCCTCCTCCAACTCGTGCACCGCTGCCAGCCGCGCCTCCTCGCCCGCCGTCGCGGCGCTGTCGCCGACCATGCCGGCGGGCAGTTCGATGACGCCGCGGTTGACGGAGCGCGCCGGCTACTGCCCGCCACCGCGCGCGGACTACGTCGAGCCGGACGCGCTGGAGGGCGAGACGCTGGCGCAAAAGTTGCCGCGCTTCATGCCGGCGGCCTGGCCGTCGCCGCAGCCGATGTGGGTGTTCGGCGGCAAGTACTTCAAACCCGGCCAGTGGAGCAACGACCGCGCGCTGCTGTGGGGTTCGGGCCGCGCGCCGAGCAAGGAGCGGCATGAATTGCTGGTGCCCGTCACCGTCAGCGGCAAGTACCGCGTGCTGGCGCAGCTGGCGCGTGGCGCGGACTTCGGCATCGTGCAATTCACTTTAGACGACGCGGAGTTGGGCGCACCGGTGGATTGTTACGCGCCGGAGTTGCAACCGGGCGCGCCGGTGGAACTGGGCGTGGTGTCGCTGTCAGCGGGCGAGCACACGCTGGGCCTCGGCTTCACCGGTCGCAACCCCGCCGCTCCCGCCGCGCGCACCGACGCCCGCCTCGGTCTGGACTACGTGAAGCTCGTGCCGGTGGATTAGGCGCTCCATAGCTGACGGCGGGGAACCTATTTTGAGGTTCGCGCAGAGCCGCGGAGACGCGGAGTTTTTTATTGGTTGATTGCCTGTCCATCTTGTTAATCCTGTCCAATATTCTCATTGTAAAATAGGTTCCATTATTTTTTTACCAAGAGTTCATGGAGTTATTGGAGAAGGTTGGTCTTGACTAAACCGCCCCCCTCCAATTCCTCCATGTTCTCATTGTAAAATATTGCCTTTTGCGTTTTGCGTTTTGCGCTAGTGTCATCCCATGTCCGTCTGGGATTTTGCCAATGCAAACTTAAGGAACTTGCACGTGTACGAGCCGGGGAAGCCGATTGAGGAGGTCGCCCGCGAATTCGGCCTTGACCCGCGCACCATCGTCAAGCTCGCCTCCAATGAAAACCCGCTCGGCCCGTCACCGGCAGCGGTGGAGGCGATGAAACTCGCCGCGCACAGGATGCACATCTACCCCGATGGCGCGTCGTTTGAACTCGCCACCGCCATCGCCAAGCAACAGGGGGTCGCCTATAACAACCTCATCCTTGGCAACGGCTCGAACGAAATCATCGAGTTCGTGTATCACGGGTTCACGCGGCGCGGCAAGAGCAGCGTCGTCGCCAGCCGCCACAGCTTCGCGGTGTACAAATTGATGGCGGAGTTGTTCGACGTGGAGTTTATCGAGGCGCCGGACCAAAATTTCGCGCACGACCTCGACGCCATGCGCGCCGCTGTTCGTGATGACACGAGGTTAATTTTCGTCACCAACCCGAACAACCCGACCGGCACGCGCGTCGGCAACGAGGAATTGGAGCGCTTCATCGTCGGCGTGCCCAAAAATATCGTGATTGTGCTCGACGAGGCGTATTACGAGTTTTGCCACAACCCGCCGCCGACGCTGGAATGGATTCGGCGCGGCCACAACATCGTCGCCACGCGCACGTTCTCGAAAATTCAGGGCCTCGCCGGCCTCCGCATCGGCTACGGTTTGGCGAACGCGGACCTTATCGGCGTCCTGCAACGCTGCCGCCAGCCGTTCAACCTCAACGGCATGGCGCAAGCCGCCGCGCTCGCCGCTGTCGGTGACACGGGGCACGCGCGGCGCACGCGCGAGCTGACCTTTGCCGGCCTCGCGCGGCTGGAGCAATTCGCGCGCGAGCACGGCCTCGCCAGCGTCCCCTCGCACGCCAATTTCATGATGCTCAACGTCGGCGACGCGCGGCGGGTGTTCGGCGCGTTGCAACAGCGCGGCGTCATCGTCCGCAGTATGCGGAGCTACGGTCTGCCGGAGTGGATTCGCGTCACCATCGGCACGCCGCCGGAGATGGCGAAATTTGAACGGGCGCTGCTGGAGGTGATGTAAGTGAAACCGTTTCACACCGTCAGCGTCATCGCGCCCGGCTTGCTCGGCGGCTCGATATTGAAAACCCTGCGCCGCCGCGCGCCAGCCACGCGGCTCAAGGTGTGCGCGCGCCGTGAGGCCACGCGGCTGACCATCAGTGGCGCGAACTTGGCGGACGAGGTGTGCGCTGAGCCGGCGAGCGCCGCCGCCGACAGTGACCTCGTCATCCTCTGCACCCCGATTCAAGCCATGACCGACGTCACCCGCCAAATGCTCCCCGCGCTGAAACGCGAGGCCGTGGTGACCGACGTCGGCAGCGTCAAGGCCTCCGTCCACGCTGCGCTCGCCCCGCTGCTGGCCGGCCGCGCGCGCTGGCTCGGTTCACACCCGATGGCCGGCAGTGAAAACTCCGGCCTGGCCGCCGCGCGCGGCGATTTGTTTGACCAGGCCGTCACCATTTTGACCCCCGTGGACGCCGACGCGGACACGCTATACCGCCTGCGCGCGTTTTGGGAGTTGTTAGGCTGTCGCGTGCTGTTCTTGACGCCGGAGGCGCACGACGCCGCGGTGGCGCAAGTCAGCCACCTGCCGCACCTGCTCGCCGCGCTGTTAGTGAACAGCGTCAGCGACGCGAGCCTGTCAGTCGCCGGCCCCGGTTTTCGCGACACCACGCGCATCGCCGCCGGCCCGCCGGAGATGTGGGCGGACATCCTGCGCGCCAACCGCGCTGCCATCATCAGTGCCGTGGAAAAATTGCAAGGCGAGACGCGCACCGCCCTCGCCGCCTTGCGCGAGGATGATTACGCGGGGTTGCTCAAACTGCTCAACGCGGCCAGTGAGCGCCGGCGGAAGGTCATATTTAATGGTTGATATTTAACGCAAAGGCGCAAAGAACGCAAAGGGCGCGAAGATTTGTGATTCCTCGTCGTTGGCGGCGTCAGCGCTTTCATTGACCTTAATACACCCGCACCTCGAAGACGCGGGCGTGCGGATGGCCGTTGGTGGCGGTGATGTGCAGACGTAATTTGCCCACTGTCAGCGGGCGCGGGAACTTGTGCACGCGCTTGCGGAGCCAGTTGCCATGTTCCTCGACAATTAATTCACCGTCAGCGTAAAGTTGATAGTCCCGCACTGTCTCCGGCTGCGGGCCGCGCACGCAATGGGTGGTGGCCCAGTCGCCGGCGCTGAGGGTCAACTCGCGCTGGAAGCCGCTGTCGAACGTGAGATGCACCTCGCTGACCGTGACCGGCGCGCCTAGGTCCAGCTCCAGCCACGCGGGGAGTTGCGTGGAGGCCCAATGATGCGGGCGCTGGTCGGCCCACGCACCCCATTGGCCGATGAGGTCGCGTGCCACGCCGTCTATGACCGCAGCGGCGGGCGCGGCATCTTGTTGCGAGGAAGCGCTGACGCTGGCGCGCCGCGCGTGGTCGGCGGGGTCGCTGTTGTTCAACGCGGGGATGTAAGCGTCGTCCTTGAGGAGTTGCTGTTGCAGCGCGGGGATGTCGAGGTCGGCCAAGGTTCGCCCGTCCCGCACCGCGAACGCGGCGGCGGTGCCGATAGCCTGGCCCTCGACGGCGCAAGTCGCCATGACGCGCGCGCTGGCGAAGGCGACGTGCGTGGCGCTGATGTTGCGACCGGCGCAGAGCAGGTTGGCGATGTTGCGCGAGCGCAGAGCGCGGAACGGAATCGTGTACACTTGCGCGAGGCCCGTGGGGGTGAACGGCGGCTGGCCGGGCACGTCCATGCCTTCGGGCGGGTGGATGTCCATCGCCCAGCCGCCGTAGGCCACGGCGTCGTCGAAGATTTTGCCGCCCTGCACGTCGTGCTGCGTGAGGATGTGCGGGCCGAGCAGCCGGCGGGACTCGCGCCGCGCGGGGATGGGCGCGACCCAGTCCAACGCCCAGTTCGCCGCCTTCGGATGCGCGCCGGAGTTTTTGATGTAATCCCACACGCCGAGGGCGATGCGGAGCAGCTCGTGGCGGATGGCGTCGTGGTCCTTGATGGTGTCGAGTTGCCCACCCCACTCGAGCCACCAATAGCCGTACTCGTAGCTGTTGATGGGGCGGTGCTTGAAGTCGTCCTTGGTGAACTGGCGCGCCCAGCTTGGGGCGATGAACGGCTGCGGCGTGTCGAGCCGGCGACCGGTGAACATGATGGAGCTGCCGAGCGTGTGACGGTCGGCCACGTCGCGCGCGAGG
The DNA here is from genome assembly GCA_031265365.1 of Verrucomicrobiales bacterium. Taxonomy (GTDB): domain Bacteria; phylum Verrucomicrobiota; class Verrucomicrobiia; order Methylacidiphilales; family JAAUTS01; genus JAIRPN01. Next base: position 3,117 of record JAISCS010000130.1, on the reverse strand, counting down.
CTTTCGTTGAACTCCGCCTTCGCCTCGCGGCCCGTGTGAACGTCAGCGCCGGCCTCGACGGCGAGCCGCCCGTCGCCGGAGCAATCGGCGAAGAATGACGCGCTGATTTCAAACACGTCGTCGCTGATGTTGCGGAGCGCGGTGAGGGATTGGATGCGCCCGCCGGCGGTGACGCACGACACGCAGGTGGTGTCCAGCAACAGCGTGATGTTCGGCTCCAGTTTGACTTTTTCGTACAACAATAAATCCCATTGTGAGAAACAGCGGTGCGGATTGCGCGCGGCGTCGTCGAGGCGCAATTCCTCGATGATGCCGGACTCGCGTGTGCCGGCCCGTGCGCCGTGACAGTCAGCGCCGACGATGTGCATTTTGACCTCGCTGGAGGCGTTGCCGCCGAGGACTGGGCGGTCTTGCGCGAGGACGACGCGCGCCCCGTTGCGCGCGGCGGCGAGGGCGGCGCAAACGCCGGCCATGCCGCCGCCGACAATGGCGAGGTCGGCCTGCAAGCGGCGGACGGCGAGGTTGGACGAGGTGGCGCTGACGGTGTCCGGCGCGCGGAGCAGTCCGCCCGCGCTGGCGAGGGACAGGCCCGCGCTGGCGACGGCGGTGGTTTTGATGAAATCACGTCTGGTGTTCATGATGATTTTTTGATGGTTAGAGCCAAGAAACCTCGCGCCAAACCGCCAAGACGTCAAGTTAATTTAATCAAAAACTTGGCGTCATGGCGTCTTTGCGCGAGGTTAAAACAAGCGTTAACTGCGGAGCGCGGGTTTGCTACCCGCGTCGTGCCGTCGGCGCAGCCGCAAATAAAACAACGCGGCGAAAATCAACGCGCCGGTGAGCAATAGCATCCACACCGAGGGTTCGGGGATGAGGGTCACTATCAGCTTGCCATCGGTGTCGAGGCCGGTCACGAGATAGTCGGGGATGTCAATATGTGTCCATTGGGCGGTGCTCAAGCCGGCGAAGGTCAGCGCGTTCACCAAGTCATAGTCGAGATTCAGCGTGCCGGCGTTCCAGTCGGTGCCGCTGCTGTCGCCGAAGCTGAGCGTTGCCCAGTTCAATTGCGACATCACCGCTGACGGTGAGCTTGGCGAAGGTTTGCGCGACCTCGTCGCCGAGGCTCAGGATGCCGCCGGACAGGAGCAAGTCCGCAGCGTCAACGCTGGCATTCAGCAGCAGAGTGCCGGTGCTGACTTGGGTAGTGCCGCTGTAGCTGTTGCTGGCGGCGTTCAGCATCAGCGTACCCGCGCCGGTCTTGGTCAGACCACCGACACCGGATAAGGTTTCGCTGATGGTGACATCGTGGGAGTTGGTGTCGAAGGTCAGGCCACCGGCCTTGTCGCCGCGCAAGTTAACGGCAATGTTAACCTGTCTACGGTAAGCCTGACCATCAGCGGCTTGGCGATTGGCCAGGCTTACACGCTGTTCGTGTACGGCTACAGCGGCATCGCCCAAGACTCCGCCTTCAGCATTGAGGGCACCAGCTATCTGCTGCAATCAGCCGGTGAAAACACCACTTTCAACGCGCTACCGAATGTCATCCCCCTGAGGGTTACGATATCGCCTATAAGGGCAATTACGCGGAGATAGAGTTTACCTCCGTCAGTGACGCGCTGACACTCACCATGAACTCTCTACCGGCGCTGCCGCACAGCATAGCTACCATGAACGGCATCACCGCGTTGCAACTGTACAGCGCCATCAGCGGTTGCTTTTTTTTGTTAGTGTCCATTCGTGTTCGTTCGTGGTTAACCCTGCGGGGCGGATTTTTGGTGGCGCCGCTGATGGTGACGTGTTATGTTTTTCGCATGGACGCACCGGATGTCATGGCGAAGATTATCGGCTTCATGGAAGGCCAAGGGATGCGTATCACCGCGCAGCGACGGGTGATTGTCGAGGCGGCGTTTAACACGGCGGAGCATTACACGGCGGAAAATTTGCTGGAGCGCTCGCGTAAAATCGACCCGTCGGTGTCGCGCGCGACGGTGTATCGCACGCTGCCGGTGCTGGTGAAGACGGGGTTGTTGCGCGAGTTGGACCTGGGCAAGGACCAGACGTATTACGACCCGAATTACGTCAATCATCCCAATCACAACCACATCATTTGCAACGATTGCGGGAAGATTGTGGAGTTTGAGGATTATTGCCTGGACGTGCGCGAGAGTGTCATCGCCAAGAACCTCGGTTTCCGCGCCGGCGCGGTGAAGCTCCGCATCGAGGCGGCGTGCGAGCAATTGGCCAAGACCGGCGAATGCGCGCGGCGGGGGCTATAGACCTCCCTGGAAATTCATTAAAGTTCGCGCAAAGACGCCAAGACGCGAAGTTATATGGTAGTTCATCTTAATCTTGGCCGGCGGGTTGGCTCAGGATGACGAGGGGAGTCGGCCAAGGTTATGCGGAACCATTATTTTTTTAGAAAAAGATGTTGACGGTCAATGTTCTCCCCGGCATTATTTCCCGCTTATATATGGCATTAGTAGAGAAAAACACCATTATCGCGGGTAATCGCTTGCATGACAAGGACACCGGTTCAGCCGATGTCCAAATCGCCTTGCTCACCCAACGTATCAACTATTTAACCGGCCATTTGAAAGTCGCGGCCAAGGACCATTCCTCCCGCCGCGGCCTCATTACGATGGTCAGCAAACGCCGTCGGTTGCTTGATTACCTGAATCGCACGAACAAAGGCCGTTACGATTCGCTCATCAAGAAACTGAAAATAAGAAAATAAAAACCAAGGCGCGGCCGGCACGCGAAGGCTCCAGAGAACAAAACAGTCATCGGCAGCGGATGCTTGTTTTGTGCTCTGAACTTTCCGTTGGCGGTTTCGTCGTAAAAGTTCAATCGCGTCGGTAGCGGCGCGATGGGACGCAACAACAGAAAGAACAAGTATATGTCAATTCATTCAACCACGGCGTCAGTCGGCGCCCTGCCAATCAAATTTGAAACCGGTAAAATGGGCAAGCTCGCCGATGGTGCCGTCACTGTCAGCCTTGGCGAGACCGTCGTCTTCGTCAGCGCCGTCTCCGCCACCACCGTCAAGGACGGGCAGGAGTTCTTCCCGCTGACGGTGGATTACCGCGAGAAAGCCGCCGCCGCCGGCAAAATCCCCGG
>JAISCS010000120.1 GCA_031265365.1 Verrucomicrobiales bacterium | reverse complement strand
TTCCGTGAAGGGGTGGCCGCGGAGCGGACGGGGTAGTTCAGCGTTCGGTTTTGGTATTTTCTTTAACGCTGAACTACCCCGTCGCTCCGCGCCACCCCTTCACGGAAGGGGAATTATGCCGCGCCACCGCGTTTCCGCACTTTGCCGGAAATGGACAGGACGCACGCCGCCAGCAATATCACCCAGCAGGAAAAATACGCCCACAACAGCGTCGCGATGAAGCCGCCGAGCGTGCCGTACAGCGGGTTGTGCTGCCAGATTTGCACGAGGAACACGCTGTACAGCCAGCCGAACACCACCCAACCCAACGTGGCGATGAGCGCGGCGCGCAGGACGGCGCGGTGGCGGTAGCCGACGCCGACCGACGCGGACAGCATTTTGAACGTGAACCAAAACGCGCAGAACATCGCCAGCAGCGACAGGCCCTGCCGCGTGATTTTCAGGCCCCACGTGTCGATGTTGAGTTGCTCCTCAATCAGCGGCGCGAGCAGGTACAGCAGGCTGACGACGCACAAAATCACCGCCCAGCCCAGCAGCAGCGCGAAGGCGTACCAGCGGTTGAGCCAGTCCATGCGCGGCGGCTTGATGCCGGGCGCGAAGATTTGCCGGAGCGCGGCGGAGACGTGCGTCATGAACGTGCTCGCCGTCCACAACGCCGCCAGTGACGCGAGCACAATCCACGCGGGCGAGCGCGTGCCCAGTTCCACCCCGCGCATCAGGTCGCCCGTCTTGATTTCCGTGCCGCTGGGGATGACGTTGGCGACGATGAACTCCAGCGCCTCGCGGGTGCCGGTGGCGTTGAAGTGCGTGGCGACCATCATCACCAAAATCAGCATGGGCACTATCGCCAGCAGCAGGTAGAACGCCAGCGAGGTGGCGTGCACGTCGAGCCAGCCGCTTTTGTAGAGCCATTCCTTGCCGATGAAGTTCTCGGCCCGGCGAATGACTTTCTTGCACCGCGAATAGACACGCATGACCACAAATTGTTTCTCCTATTCCGGCCAGGTCACCGTCAGCAACTCGCCGAGATTTTCCAGCGACGCCAGCGCCAGCGTCCCCGGCGCGGCGGTGACGAACAGGCTGGCGCCGCGTCCGTGTTCCTTGCCGTTGACGGTGAACTTGCCCCGCGCGACGAACAGGAAATAAAAACCGCGCCCGCTGACGGCGAGGTCGCCGGTTTGGCCGGGTTCGTCGAACCAATGCCGGCGCACGGTGAAATACGGGCAGGCCACGACGCGGTCGGCGTGCGGCTGGGCGAAGGCCGGCTCGAAGTCGTGGAAATTAATGCACGCCAGCGACTCGCTGACGTGCAGCGCGCGCGGCCGGCCGTCGGCGCCGACGCGGTCCCAATCGTACACGCGGAAGGTGGTGTCGGAGTTTTGCTGGATTTCCAAAATCACGTTGCCCGCGCCGATGGCGTGCACGCGGCCGCTCGGCAAAAACATCGCCTCGCCGGGCGCGGTTTTCAGGACGTGGAAACAATCCGCCACAGTCTGGTCCGCAATCGCCCGCTCGAATTTCCCGCGCGTGACGCCCTTCTTCAAGCCAACATAAATCTCCGCCGACGGTGAGGTTTCGAGAAAATACCACAGCTCAGTCTTCGGCTCGCCGTTGAACTTGGGCGCCAGCGCGGCGGGCGGGTGGACTTGCAGGGACAGCTTGTCCCGCGCGTCGAGCAACTTGATGAGGATGGGAAACCGCTGATCGTCAGGCGCGGCGGAGCCGAAAATTTCGCGCCGGTCGGCGGACGCCCACAGCTCGTGCAACGTCTTGCCGCTTTCCACCAGCAACGTCTGCGCCCCGGGCCGGTCGGACAATTCCCACGACTCGCCGATGGGCCGACCCGCCGGCAGGTCGCGCCCGAACAACGTCCGCAAATTCTGCCCGCCCCAAATACGTTCCTGAAAAATCGGTTGCAAGGTAAAGACTGCCATAAGCGGGGGAAATTCTGCCAGCGTCAGCGGCGTGACGCAATGGATTTCGTGGCGCGCCACGCTTCCACCCCGCGCGGGCGGGATGAATATTATGGTAGTTCCTCATAACCCTGGCCGACCGCTTCGTCATCCTTGTATGCTGGCTTGAGTAGAGAGGAGCGAGGTGAATAAACTTGGGCGTTGGTACCACCAAGGCCCCCGCTGACGGTTGCAACCGTCAGCGGAGGCGGTCCCGGCAGACCGTGTCATCCATGAGGCTTGACCTCGCGCTCAGCGTGGCCGCCGGAACCTTGCTTGGTTTAACTCGAACAGTTGAATGAGGCTTGGACCTCGAATACAAGGAGGAGTATATCATGCAACCCCAGCTTGTCTATGCAGGTGTGGATGTCGCTAAAACCACGTTGGTCACCCATTGTCAGGGAGTTGACCGCACGTTTCCAAATACCCCTGAGGGGCGCCAACAACTACTGGCGTGGCTGGCCACGCTGGTGCCCGACCATGCCGCGGTCGTCTGCGAGGCCACCGGCGGTTACGAACAACCCTTGGTGCGCGCCGCCCAGGCGGGCGGGGTGCCGTGCACGGTGCGGCAACTGGCCCGCTGCCGGCATTACGCCAAGGCGCTTGGCCAACTGGCCAAGACCGACGCCATTGACGCCCGGCGCAGCGCCCGGATGGCCTGTGCCATCCAGCCCACGCCCAAGGCGGCGGCCGCTGCCGTCCAACAACAACTCACCACGCTGACACGCCAGCGCCAGCAGTTGCGCGCGCAACTCCAGCCATTGTAAAGCCAGTTGGCCCAGCACCTGTTTTGTGCGACTGCTCCGGGCCTATGAACGGGAATTAGCCCTGCTGGAACGGCGGCTTGGCCAGTTACTGAAGCGGCACCAGGCCCTGCGCGGCAAGGTGGACCGGCTCTGCCAGATTCAGGGCGTGGCCGCCACCACCGCCACCGTCCTGCTGACCGAGTTGCCCGAACTGGGCCAGGCCACTGACCGGCAACTTTGTGCGCTGGCTGGCTTGGCCCCGTATCCCCGTGAGAGCGGTAACCACCAGGGCCAGCGCCACATTTACGGTGGCGCGACCGCTGCCGCGCCGCGCCCTCTACATGGCGGCGTTAAGCGCCCTGCGTTGCAATCCGGTGCTGCGGCCCTTTTACCGCCGCCTGCGTGCCAACGGCAAGCCCGCCAAAGTCGCCCTCACCGCCCTCATGCGCAAGCTCCTCTGCCTGGCCAACCTGCTCCTGAAAAATCCAAACTTTACCCCTGCGCAACAACACAGTTGCTGAGCGGAGCACCGTAGGCGCGTAGTCGAAGGACCGGCCAAGCATTGACTAACCGGCTGGCGGCAACTAATCCGCTGAGGTTGACCCAACCGCTCCTTCGACTACGCCCCTTCAGGGCTACGCTCAGGATGACGAACTAGTCTGCCCATATTATAATAAAATGCTATATTATCAATGGACGCCAGCAAATCTTCCCCTGCCCTTTCACGGTAGGGGCCTAGGTGGTTGGTCTTGACCGTAACTCCACTGGTAATGGCGGGAAACCGTTTTTTCAGTATTGATATTTGCATAAGATTGATTCTTTCTTTGTTGGTTTTTTCTTGGTTAGGTTATTGATTCCATTTGTTGACAAAGAGTTCATGGAGTTATTGGAGCAAGTTGACCTTGACTAAACCGCCCCCTCCAATTCCTCCATGTTTTCGTTGTAAAAGGTTCACTGTGTCGACTCCGTATTAGTTACTTCGCCCCCCTCCGAGTGTTTCGCAGTGTAGTGCGGTTTTGAAATTGGCCAGCCAGTCGAAGGCGTGGCCTTCGGCGGAAGGCAAGTAATTGTGTTGGATGGGTTTGATGAGCATGGTGGACATAAGTTCTCCTTTAATGGACGGTTATTACGGGGTTAAGAACGATGTTCTTGGCATTAAGAAGGTCGTTCGTTGAATTAAGAACGGCTTTCGTTAAGTCACGGAAGCCTTTCTTAAGATCAAGAACGGCATTCTTTTTGGCGAGGTCGACCAATCCCCGGCTGGAGTGGACAGCCGCATGGGGAACGAAGCGGGTAAAACTAGGCGGAGAAATTAGCCGGGTCGAGGCAGAGATTATACTAGGTGCGAAGAACTTAAAAGTCTTGTCGTTTCGCTGTCAACCACAAAAATCATGAGACGGAAAATAACAAGTTGATTGAGGTTGTCAACAGGGAAATGATCTTTTTTACAATGAGAACACGAAGGAATTGGAGAGTTGTTTTTAGGTTTTTTATTTTGGCGGTTGCCGTAGCATGGCCAGCGTGAAAATTGACACGCTGTTTTTCGACCTCGGCAAGGTGCTGCTGGATTTTGACTTCAACCTCGCGTTTCACCGCGTGGCCGCGCGCTCGCCGCTGGATTTGACGCGCTTGCGCAACTTGGCGTACCCGGAGTTGCCGCTGATTGCCGACTACGAAAGCGGACGCGTTACGACGGCGAAATTTTTCACGGTGATGCGGGAACATTTTCAGTTCGCCGGCGACGTGGTGGAGCTGGAACAAATTTGGTGCGACGTGTTCACGCCGCTGACGGTGAACATCGCGTGCGCGCGGTCGCTGGCGGCGCATTACCCGCTGGCCATCATCTCGAACACGTCCGACGCGCACATTCGTTTCGTCGAGGCGCAGTATGATTTTTTCGGCTTGTTTCAAAAGCGCGTTTATTCGCACCAAGTCGGTTGCCTGAAACCGGGCGCGGAAATTTATCAAATCGCGTTGCGCGAAATGCGCGCTGACGGCGGGACCAGCCTGTTCATTGACGACTTGGCGGCGAACGTCAGCGCCGGGCTAAACGCCGTGCAACTGCCGCCGGGTGTGACTTTGCCGGAAGTGCTGCACGGGCGCGGTTTGCGCGGCATGTGAAAAAATTCGTTCATATTTTTCTGGCAGGATTTACCGGATGCACAGGATGGTTTTTTTTGAGAGGTAAAGCATTTTTGGGAAAATCCTGTCCATCTTGTTAATCCTGTCCAAAATTCTTATTGTAAAATATGGGTTCCATTATTTTTGCCAAGAGCGCATGGAGTTATTAGAGGAAGTTTGCGTTGACTAAACCGCCCCCTCCAATTCCTCCATGTTCTCGTTGTAAAAAAGTGAGATTTTTTGTTGTATTATATTGGCAGGTGTGGTTTCATTTTCGTCCCGTTATCCAATCCGGAGTAGCTCAGTGGTAGAGCGGTCGGCTGTTAACCGATTGGTCGTAGGTTCGAGCCCTACCTCCGGAGCCGGTTCACCAATCACGTTTTCCCCCGCTTCAGTGCTTGCAAGTCTTGTGTTTATGCCGGTTTCAAGGTGATTTGGTCATGCGGCATTTCGTTTCATGATGTACGGTAGCGTTTCATTTGCTATGGACACCCATGGACAAAATGCTAAACTTGTCGGGTGAAAAAAACCACTGAGCGTCACGTCGTGCAGGGAGTTGGCTGGTCGGTGTGGCGGACAAAACAAAAGACTTGGAAGGCTTATGCCAAGGTCGCCGACCGCGCATACACCTTGCATCGCTCGACCCGGCAGTTGGCGATTACGGCGGCAGAGGAGCAGACGCGGCAACTGCTCGGCTATGACCCGGCAAATCGCTGGGGCAGTCTGGAGGCGTGGCAACAGTGGCGGGCGGCGTGCGCGATTTTGGAGCGCTGCGGGGCGTCGGTGATGCAGGCGGCGGAGTTTTACGAGGCAAATTATCGGACGCTGAAACCGGTGCCGGTGGGTGAGGCGGTGGCGGCTTACCTGCAAAAGAAGGCGGCGGTGCATGACACCGCCCAGCCTATGTTGCGGGCGAAGGCGGCGTGGCGGTTGAAGAAAGACGGGGCGGTGTTGAGTAAGTGGAATTACATTGTCGAGCGGACTTTTGAGAGTTTCAAACGTTTTACCGCCGCACGCGGCATGGGGACGACGACACAAATTAACATCAGCGGGGTGGAGGAATGGTTGCGACAGTGGCGGGGCAAGACACGCAATGACAAGTTGGGCATGATCAGGTCGTTTTTTAAGTTTTGCCAGGCGCGCGGGATGCTGCGGGAGGCGGAAACGCTGACGGCGGATATTGAGCGTAGTGCCACCGCTGACGGTGAGGTGACGGTGCTGTCGCCGGCGCGGTTGCGGGAGTTGTGGCGGTTGCCGTTGACGGCCGGGGCGCGGCGTTATCTGGCGGTGGCGGCGTGGACGGGGGCGCGGCGGTCGGAGATTTTACGCCTGACGTGGGCGGATGTGCGGTTCGGCGAGGATTGCATCGTATTGGCGGCGCACAAGACCAAGACGGCCTCGCGGCGGCTGGCACCATTACTGCCACCGCTGAAGAAGTTTTTGGCGGCGATTCCGGGGCGTGATGGCGCGCTGGTGCCGGGCGACAGCGCCGATGCGCTGACGGACGCGGGACGGGCGGCGTTGAACGGCTGGCCGCGCAATGTGCTCAGGCACTCGTGGATTAGTTACCGGCTGGCGGAGACTGGAGATGTGGACCGGGTGGCGCTGGAGGCGGGCACAAGTCGGCAAAAGGTGTTTTCCAATTACCGCGCGGTGGAGACCATCGACGGCCACCCCGTGACCAAAGCGTTGGCGGAAGAATGGTTCAGTCTAATTTCATCCTAATTAGGATATTCAAAAGCCCACCACCATCGCGCGTTGATAGTCAACGGGTTGTAATGGAAAACGTCAAATCCCCCACCACCTCTAATTTCAGCCTAATTCAGTCAACATTAGGCTGAGTTAGTGGGAATGGTAAATTTATTCGGCGGGTTATGTCCAATAAAAATCCGTTGTGTCTCAATGCGATAAATCAATTTGCTGTCGTGGTCATTGCGATTGCTGTGTCCAATAATAAATGCGTTGGCTTTACAGTAATTTCATTTGATTGGCGGATTTATGATATTCCAAAACCTTTTGAATTTCATACTCCGATTTCAATCCGCTG
>JAISCS010000029.1 GCA_031265365.1 Verrucomicrobiales bacterium | reverse complement strand
TCCCCTTCCGTGAAGGGGTGGCGCGGAGCGCCGGGGTAGTTCAGCGTTTGGGGCGAGGTCCCGGTTAACGCTGAACTACCCCGTCCGCTCCGCGGCCACCCCTTCACGGAAGGGGAATTCATTACCGCGCACTTTTTCCTTTATCAACTCCCCTGTGACAGTGCTATACTGACACACTGATTATGACTTTCATTGACGTTTTGCTAATTATCGCCACGGTGTTGGGCGCGTTGTTGTTGTTCGGGCTGACGGTGTTCGCGCACGAACTGGGACATTTCATCGGCGCGAAGTGGATGGGGTTGTACGTGGACCGGTTCGCCGTCGGGATGGGGCCGACGCTGTGGAGTTTTAAGCTCGGCGAGACGGAGTATTGCGTCAAGTGGCTGCCGGTGGGCGGTTTTGTGTCCATCCCGCAAATGGCCCCGATGGAGGCGATTGAGGGGAAGGTTGAGAATTTGCCAAAAAATTTGCCGGCAGGGAAACCGCTGGCGAAAATCGTCGCGGCGTTTTTCGGGCCGTTGTTCAGTCTGTTGTTCGGACTGGCGCTGGCGGTGGTGATTTTTTTCGTCGGCAAAAATCTCAACACGACCACGCTGACAACGACCATCGGCTACGTCGCCAGGGACACGCCGGCCTACGAGGCGGGTTTGCGTCCGGGCGATAAAATTATTTCCGTCAACGGCGCGCGGGTGACGCGCTGGCTGGGCGGCGCTGACGGTGTGTATGAAAGCATCCTGCTCAGCACGAACCGCGACGTGGACCTGGCGGTTGAGCGTGACGGGCAGCGGCTGGATTTCAAGGTCGAGTGCCGTGAAGACCCCGACCCGCGCCACGAAAAGTTGCGGACGGCCGGCTTTGAAGAGTACCGGGCGAAGCCGCTGATTATCGAGCGGCTGACAGGCAAGGACAGTCCGGCGGCGCTGGCGGGCTTGCGGCGCGGTGACGTGATTACGCGGCTTGACGGTCAGCGGTTATACTGCCCCGCGCAGTTCAAGTTTTTGTTGGATGAAAAAAGCGGCGCGTTCACGCTGGAGTTGGAGCGCGATGGCGCGCCGCTGACGGTGACGCTGGAAAAACAGCGCATCGCCAGCGACTTGGGCGAGTACACCGGCATCGGCGTCCAGTGGCAGACGGATTTTTACACGGTGATTTACCCGTCGCCGCTCGCGCAGGTGAGCGACAGCCTCGTGGCGATGTGGCGCACGATTGTCGCGCTGGTCAGCCCCGACTCAGGCGTCGGCATGAAGCACCTGAGCGGGCCGGTGGGGATTTTCGACATCATCATCCGCATGTTCCTGAGCGCGGACTTCCGCGCGCTGCTGGCGTTCTGGGTGTTCTTCAACGTCAACCTCGCCGTGCTGAATCTGTTGCCGCTGCCGGTGCTGGATGGCGGGCACATTATGTTCGCGCTGTTCGAATTGGTGGCTCGCCGCCCGCTGCACATCAAGGTCATCAACGCGTTGATGGTGGGTTCGCTGGCGCTATTGCTGGCCTTCTTCGCGCTGGTGACGTTTTACGATTCGGGCCGCATTTGGCGGAATATCAAGGGTGAACGCAAGGCGGCGCCGGTGAAGGAGTCGGTGCAAACCGCGGAGTGATTGATTATGAAACTGTATTGCGCAAGCCCGTTCGTCCACCACCGCCGTCAAACCCGCGTCGTCACCGTCGGCCAGGTCGCCATCGGCGGTGATAATCCCGTGCGCGTGCAATCCATGCTGACGTGCGACACGATGGACACCGCCACGTGCGTGAAACAAACGCTGGAGCTGGTCGCCGCCGGTTGCGAGATGGTCCGCATCACCGCGCCGACGGTGAAGGACGCGGCGAATTTGCGGAACATCAAGCGCGAGTTGCTCGCCGCCGGCTGCGCTGTGCCGCTGGTCGCTGACATTCACTTCAAGCCGGACGCCGCGCTGGAAGCCGCGAAGTGGGTGGAGAAAGTCCGCGTCAATCCTGGCAATTTCGCCGACAAGAAAAAATTCGCCGTGCGCGATTACAACGACGCCGAGTACGCTGACGAACTGGCGCGCATTGAGGAAAGTTTCGTCCCGCTGCTGGTGCTATGCCGGGAGCGCAACGTCGCGCTGCGCATCGGCACCAACCACGGCTCGCTGTCTGACCGCATCATGAACCGCTACGGCGACACCGCGAACGGCATGGTCGAGAGTGCGCTGGAGTTCGCCCGCGTCGCGCGCAAACACGAGTTTCACAATTTTTTATTTTCAATGAAATCATCGAATCCAAAAGTGATGATTAACGCCTACCGTCTGCTGGCGGCGCGGCTCGCCGCTGAGGGTGACGATTGGAATTATCCGTTGCATTTGGGCGTGACCGAGGCGGGCGAGGGCGAGGACGGGCGTATCAAGAGCGCCATCGGCATCGGCTCGCTGTTGCGTGACGGGCTGGGCGACACCATCCGCGTCTCGCTGACCGAGGACAGTGTGCATGAAATTCCGGTGGCGCGGGAACTCGTGGCCGGCGCGGAATCGTTGCGCGGCGAGCAAGCGCCGGCGGAGCAACCGGCGTTGAGCTTCGACCCGTATGCCTATGCGCGGCGGCCCAGTGAAACGGTCAGCGTCGGCGGCGTGAACGTCGGCGGTGAGAACGTGCCGCGCGTGTTTGTCACGCGCGAAACTTGGCGCGCGCTGGAGCCGCGGTTCAAGGCATTGGGCGACACGCAACCGGAAGCCATTTATGAGGACGCCGCCGTTGAGGAAATTGACTTGAACGACGCGGCGCAAATCGCCCGTGTGAACCAACTGACGCGGCCCGTCATCGTCAGCGTCAGGGACGGCACGCCGCTGAACCCCGTCGTCGCCTACCGCTGGCTGGCGGCGAAAATTGACGCGCGCCATCCGATTTTGCTGAAGGACACGTTCTTTCCGCTGACGGTCACGCCGCCCGCCCGCGCGTTGCTGTCAACGTCAACGCACCTCGGCGCGTTGCTCTGCGACGGCATCGGTGACGCGATTCTGGTTCGCCAGGAAACCGCCGCCGGCGCGAACCTCCGCCTGTGCTACAACCTCTTGCAAGCCGCCGGCAACCGCGTCGTGAAAACGGAATATGTCGCCTGTCCATCCTGCGGTCGCACCTTGTTCAATTTGCAAACCACCACCGCCCGTGTCAAAGCCGCGACGCTACACCTGAAAGGCGTGAAAATCGCCATCATGGGCTGCATTGTCAACGGCCCCGGCGAGATGGCCGACGCCGATTTCGGCTACGTCGGCGGCGCCCCCGGCAAAATCAACCTGTATGTCGGCAGGCAACCGGTCAAGTTCAACATCCCCGAAACCGAGGCCGTCGAGCGTTTGATCGACCTCATCCGCGAGCACGGCAAGTGGATGGCCGCGCCGGCGACGTAACACGGGAATCCCATGCCGCCCGCGCCCACATCCAATCCGCATAGCAAAAAGCGGCTGCGTCCCTGGGTCTACGGCGTGGCGGTCTGGCTGGTGGTGTTGTTCGTGCTCGCCGAGGCGCTCATGCTCGGCGGCAGCATTTGGTTCCGCAACTCGAAAGTGCAACTCGACACCGTTGCCCCGCACCCGCCGGCGGCCGTTCCCGACGTCAACACCAAGTCGCCGGAAATGCCGATTCCCAACCTGCCCAAGCCCGAAATTCCGGGCCGGCTGAGCGTCGCGCCGCTCAACGAAAAAATCATCCGCGAAGTCCGGCAGTTAAATAACGACGCGCAAGAATGGCGGCGGCGCGGCGAGTTTTCGCAGGCCGAGTCCGCGCTGAACCAAGCTCGCGAACTGGACCCGCACAACCCGCTGACGCTCACCAATCTCGCGCAGTTGCTGGAAGCGATGGGCGACGACGCGCGGGCATTGGAGCACTGGAAAAACATCATCCAGCTCGGCGCTGCCGCGGGCCAGGCCGGGCAACTGGCGCGGGAGCGCGCCGTCATCATCCAGCAACGCCTCGCGGTCGAGCAACAGGCGCGGCAGCGTGAGCTGGCGCGGGCGGCGTTGCGGCGGCGGATGGTCATTGACCAAGTGCTGACCGTGCCCGCGGCGGTGACGAACCAGACGCCGGAGGTGCAGGTGAATTTTGCCATCCGCCGCGCCGACCCCAAGCTGAGTGTCAATCCATCGCGGATGCGGGTGCAACTGTTCTTCTACGACCGCCTGCCGGACAACCGCCTCACGCCGGCGCGCAGTCTCGACGCGCGATGGGTCGGCACGCCCGCCGACTGGTCGAAGTCGGATATCGAGGTGCTGCGGGTGAACTACCCGCTGGCCAGGGACGAGGCCGGCGGGCGGTTACGCTACGGTTATTTGCTGCGGCTCTATTATGACGGTGAGTTGCAGGACGAGCGCGCCGAGCCGGCGGAATTGCTGCGGGTGTTTCCGGCGGAGTGAGGTTCTTCCAGCGCGCCGCCCGCGCCAACCAACGTAGCACAGGCAATCCTGCCTGTGTATTTTTCTTGGCGCTTCGCGCGCACACGGACACAGGCAGGATTGCCTGTGCTACGTTGGCGCGTCAGACATACGCTGACGGTGACGCCGCCCCGCGTTTGGCGAGGAGCTTGTTCATGAATTTGACCATGACAAACACCGTCAGCGCCACAATGAAGAATTGCACGCAGATGGAAATGAACTTGCCGTAAAGAATCGCCACCTCCGGTTGCGCGACGGCGGCGGGTTTGATGACGCATTTCAAATCCTTGAAATCCACGCCGCCGATGAGCCAGCCGACGGGTGGCATGACGAGGTCTTGCACGATGGAATTGACCACATTGTTGAACGCCGCGCCGATGATGATGCCGACCGCCATGTCAATGGCGTTGCCTTTCACCGCGAACTCCTTGAACTCTTGTATCAGTGACATATCCCTACCATGCCGTTTTTTCGCCGTCAGTCAAGGGCGGCGGGTGGGGGAATTTATATTGGCGCTTCGCGCGTCGTGCACGGACACAGGCAGGATTGCCTGTGCTACGTTGGGTGACCGCGTCAGCGGACGGGGTAGTTCATAGTTCGTCATCCTGAGCGCAGCGCCGCAGGTGCGTAGTCGAAGGAGCGGTGTGGTGCACGGCAGCGGATTGGTTGCCGCCAGCCGGTTAGGTAGTGCCCGACTGCTCCTTCGGCTGCGCTCAGGATGACGAGTGCCGGTTACGTTGGGTTATTGGCGTTCCGCGCGCCCGGCCTCCAACGTAGCACAGGCAATCCTGCCTGTGTCCGTGCAAACGCGAAGCGCCAATTTTCGCCTTGTCAATATTTTTCATTTTTTATGCCACCAATTGCCGCAGCACATACGGCAAAATCCCGCCGTGCCGGTAATATTCCACCTCAATCGGCGTGTCAATCCTCAGCGTCAGCGGCGCCGCCAGCGTTTCACCATTGGGTCGCATCACCGTCAGCGTCAGGTGCTGGCGCGGCTTCACGTCGTCGGCGAGGCCGCTGATGGTGAATGTTTCCGCGCCGGTCAGTCCCAGCGTGCGCGCGCTGGTGCCTTCCACGAAACAACACGGCAACACGCCCATGCCCACCAGATTGCTGCGGTGGATGCGCTCGAAACTTTCCGCGATGACCGCCCGCACCCCGAGCAAGCGGGTGCCCTTCGCCGCCCAGTCGCGCGAGCTGCCGGTGCCGTACTCTTGTCCGGCGATGACAATCAGCGGGGTGCCGCGCCGCTGGTATTCCATCGCGGCGGCATGGATGGGCAGCCGCCGACCGTCAGGTTGCAACAGCGTGTCGCCGCCCTCCGCGCCGCCGAGCATCAGGTTCTTGATGCGTACGTTGGCGAACGTGCCGCGCGTCATCACGCGGTCGTTGCCGCGCCGCGAGCCGTAGCTGTTGAAGTCCGCGAACGCCACGCCGCGGTCGCTCAGGTATTGGCCGGCGGGCGAGTTTTTCTTAATCGCGCCGGCGGGCGAGATGTGGTCGGTCGTCACGCTGTCACCGAAAATACCGAGCGCCCGCGCGCCCGCGATGTCGCCGATGCGTCCCTCTGACATGGTGAAACCGGCGAAAAACGGCGGCTCTTGAATATAAGTGGAATTGCGTTCCCACTCGTAAAGGTCGCCCGCTGACGCTGAAATCTTGTTCCACTTCGGATTCTGCGCCGCGAAGTCGGTGTACAATTTGCGGAACACCTCCGGCTTGAGCGTGGCCTGCGACAACTCGCGGATTTCCGCCAGCGACGGCCAAATCTCACGCAAATACACCGGCTGGCCGTCAGCGCCCATGCCGAGCGGTTCCGCAGTCAGGTCAAGGTCCACGCGCCCCGCCAGCGCGAACGCCACCACCAGCGGCGGCGACATGAGAAAATTCGCCTTGATGTTCTGGTGCACGCGCGCCTCGAAATTCCGGTTGCCCGACAACACGCTGGCGGCGACTAGGTCATTCCGCGTCACCGCGTCCTCAAGGTCAGCGGCGAGCGGCCCCGAATTGCCGATGCACGTGGTGCAACCGTATCCGACGAGATTGAACCCCAGCGCGTCGAGATATTGTTGCAGTCCGGCTTTTTGCAAATAATCCGTGACCACGCGCGAACCGGGCGCCAGCGACGACTTCACCCACGGACGCGGCCGCAAGCCGCGTTCAACGGCTTTCTTGGCCAGCAGGCCGGCGGCGAGCATGACGCCGGGATTGGACGTGTTCGTGCAACTGGTGATGGCGGCGATGAGCACGGAACCGTGGGTTAAAGCGGAACCGCTGACGGTCGCGTTTTTGCCGAGGTCGGCGGCGTTTTTGCCGAAGCCACCGTCGGCGATATTTTTGGACAATGACTCACGAAAATTTTTCCTCAGGTTTTGCAACTCAATCCGGTCCTGCGGACGCTTCGGCCCGGCGACGCTGGGGACGACAGTGCCAAGGTCAAATTCAATTTCTTGCGAATAATCAATCTCACCGTCGGCGGGGATGCCCCACAGATTCTGCGCGCGATAATACGCCTCGTACCGCTCCACCTCGGCGTCGGCGCGCCCCGTCGCGCGGAGGAATTTCGCGCACTCGCCGTCCGGCGGGAAGAACCCCATCGTCGCCCCGTACTCCGGCGCCATGTTTGCCATCGTCGCGCGGTCCACCACCGGCAGCGCCGCCGCGCCCGCGCCGTAAAACTCCACGAACTTCCCGACCACCTTCGCCTGTCGCAATAGCTGTGTCATTGTCAGCGCCAAGTCCGTCGCCGTCACTCCCTCGCGTAGCGCGCCCGTGAGCCGGATCCCCACCACGTCCGGCGTGAGAAAATACACCGGTTGCCCAAGCATCCCCGCCTCCGCCTCGATGCCGCCGACACCCCAGCCGACAATGCCGAGGCCGTTAATCATCGTCGTGTGCGAGTCCGTGCCGACCAGCGTGTCGGGGTACAACGTGTCACCGTCGGCGGCGCATCGCACGCCCTTCGCGAGATATTCCAGATTGACTTGGTGCACGATGCCGATGCCGGGCGGCACGACCTTGAACGTCTCGAATGCCTGCATCCCCCATTTCAAAAACTGATACCGCTCGCGGTTCCGCTGAAACTCAATCTCCAGGTTGCGCGCGCAGGCGTCGGCGCTGCCGCTGACATCCACCTGCACGGAATGGTCCACTACGAGGTCCACCGGCACCAGCGGCTCGATGATTTTCGGATTCTTGCCGAGCCGCGCCACCGCGTCGCGCATCGCCGCCAAGTCCACCAGCAGCGGCACGCCGGTAAAATCCTGCAACACAATTCGCGCCACCACGAATGGAATTTCCTCGCTGCGGGTGGCCCTCGGCGACCACGCTGCCAATGACCGCACCGCCTGCTCGCTGACGGCGCCCCCGCCGCAATTCCGCAGCACCGACTCCAACACAATGCGAATGCTCACCGGCAGCCGGCTGACGTTGACGCCGAGTTGTTCCCCCAGCGCCGGCAGCGAGAAGTAGGAATATTTTTTGCCGCTGACAGTGAGTGCGCGGCGTGTGGCGGGAAAAGGGTGTGTGCTCATAATCAGCGGAACAAATTAGCCGCGTCACGCGGAATGGCGATGCAAAAATTAACGGCCACTACCCCGCGCGCGACGCCAAGACGCTAATTCCCCTTCCGTGAAGGGGTGGCGCGGAGCGACGGGGTAGTTCAGCGTTTGGTTTTGGTACTTTCTTTAACGCTGAACTACCCCGTCCGCTCCGCGGCCACCCCTTCACGGAAGGGGAATTAGCTCACGCCGGGGCATGGGCGGTGGAGGGAGGCCGGCGTCAGCGCTTCCACTGCTAACCGCGAGGAACCGAAAATAATTTCAGTTTTCAGCTTTCTGCTTCCAGCTTTTCTCCCCAACCTCTAAACTCCCCCCATGAGCATCACCAACTCCTACCGTACCGCCAGCCCCGCGCTGGAAAAAAAAATCGACGAGCTGCTGCAACTCGCCAACGTCAGCGCCGACTACGACAAATTCCGCGAGATGCTCGTCACCGTGCTGAAGTTCAACGAAGACCGCCCCTCCCCCGCCGACGTTTACCAAATGAACACCGCGTTCAAGGAAATGCGCTACGCCAGCAAAGTCTTCCAACCCTACGCCGCCGACAAAAAAATCTGCGTCTTCGGCTCCGCCCGCACCAAGCCGGAGGAAGGCTCGTACCGCGCCGCGCGCGAGTTCGCCCAACTCATGACCGGCAGCGGCTACATGGTCATCACCGGCGGCGGGCACGGCATCATGGGCGCCGCGCAGGAGGGCGCGGGCCGCGAGCGCAGTTTCGCGCTGAACATCCGGCTGCCCTACGAGCAAAAGCCGAACGAGACCATCGCCGGCGACGAAAAACTCATCACCTTCCGCTACTTCTTCACCCGCAAGCTGAACTTCGTGAAAAACGCCGACGCCGTGGCGCTGTTCCCCGGCGGCTTCGGCACGATGGACGAGGGCTTCGAGGTCATCACGCTGATGCAGACCGGCAAGACCCCCATCATCCCCGTCGTGCTGGTCGACGAGCCGGGCGGCAATTTCTGGACGACCTTCGAGCGTTACCTGCACGAGCATTTGTTGCGCGACGGCGTGATTTCCAAGGACGATTTCAAGTTGCTGAAGTTCACCGACAATCTGGCTGAGGCGCAAAAGGAAATTCTGAATTTTTATTACAACTTCCACTCCTACCGCTACATTGGCGACGAACTGGTCATCCGCCTGCAACGCGAGGTGCCGCCCGGCGCCATCCGCCGCCTTGAGGAAGATTTCGCCGACATTCTTGACGAACCCGGCTCCATCCGCATGAGCGGCGCGTTGCCGGAGGAAATCAACGAGCCGGAGCTGGCCGACTTTCCACGCCTGTGCCTGAAGTTCGACCGCCGCACGCATGGCCGTCTGCGGGAGTTGATTGACCGGTTAAACCAATTCTAACTCCGGTCACGAAGGTGCGAAGACACGAAGAAATATTGAACAAAAAAATAAGCGAACAAGAAATCCAACGAATTAGTCCAGGCTCCTTTGCGTCTTGGCGTCTTCGTGACCGGAGTTAATAACATGTCCATCATCAAAAACATCATCTTCGACTGGTCGGGAACACTGGTAAACGACTTTCCGCCCGTGCTGGCCGTCACCAACGAAATCTTCCAACACTACGGCAAACCGCCGCTGACCGTGCAAGAGTTCCGCGAAAAATTCTGTCTGCCGTTCACTGAGTTTTATGCGCGCCATTTGCCGGAGGCATCCTTGGCCGAACTGGACCGCAAGTTCAAGGACTCGTTCAAGCTGCTCGAAGCCGACACGCCGTTGCTGCCCCACGCCAGGGAAATCTTGGAATACTGCCGCGCCGGGGACATCAAGCTGTTTCTACTGAGCAGTATCCACGCCGAACACTACGCCGCGCAATCCGTCCGGCTCGGCATCAAGGAATATTTCACCAAGGCCTGCGTGCAAGTGCGCGATAAACGTCAGGTCATCCACGCGCTGCTGGCCGAGTTCGGCCTCAACCCGCGCGAGACGCTGTTCGTCGGCGACATGGAGCACGACATCGCCACCGCCAAACACGGCGGCATCGTCAGCGCCGCCGTCCTCACCGGCTACAACACGCTGGCGATGTTGCAAGCCGCCGCCCCGGATTTTATTTTCGCGGACTTGGCGGAACTGAAAAATCATCTCAGCCGTCACCGTCAGCGCTGACACTTGGGACAATAGAACGTGCTGCGCTGCGTCTGGGTGATTTTCTTAATCGTCGCGCCGCAACGCGGGCACGGCTCCCCGGCGTGGTCGTACACTTTCAGCTTGCGGGCGTAATAACCGGGCTGGCCCTCGGCGCCGAGGAAGTCTCTGATGGTCGTGCCGCCGTGTTTGATGGATTGACGCAAGACCTGTTTAATGGCGGTGGCCAGCCGCTGACAGTCCGCCAGCGTCAGCGTCCTGGCGCGGCGCTTGGGGGAGATTTGGGCGCGAAACAAAGACTCGCTGGCGTAGATATTGCCGACCCCGACAACCACGCGGCAGTCCATCAGCCACGGCTTCACGGGCGTGGTTTTCTTGCGGGATTTTTCAAACAAATATTTCGCGGAGAACCTCGCCGTCAGCGGCTCCGGTCCGAAATTGGCGAACAGCTTGTGGTCGGCGGTCTCGCTCCACAACCAGCAACCGAAGCGGCGCGGGTCGGTGTAGCGCAACACCTTGCCGTTGGCGAGATGGACATCAATGTGGTCGTGTTTGGCGGCGGGTCGCGGCGCGGGCAAAACGCGAATGCTGCCGGTCATGCCTAGGTGAATGATGATGTGACCGCCCGCCAACTCCACCAGCAAATATTTCGCGCGTCGTCCGACACTGATGACGCGCCGGTTTTTCAGCCGCGCGATTTCCGGCGGGACGGGCCAGCGCAATTTCGGCACGCGCACGATGACGCGCCGGATGGTTTGCCCGGCCAAGTGTGGCACGACGCCGCGGCGGGTGATTTCGACTTCTGGAAGTTCGGGCATGGGAAAATTGAACCACGAATGAATGCTAAAGTCATGCGGCAATTAACACGTCACATCAAATAACTCTCGCAATGGACACGAACCATATTAATCAACCATATTTCGTGTCCATTAGGGTCCATTCGTGATTCAAATGAACCTCGCGTTAAAAATATTCATGATAGAGCCTATAGTAAAATACATCCGCGTATAAAAATTATTTTTGACACACATAAAAATTTTGGTAGAGTTCATGTTGTATGAACAATTACATCAGAATATCTATCATGTTTGAGTGGCCAACGACCAGTTGTTATGAACTGACTTACGGGGGAGGTTTGTGATGAAAACAACACATCCGACCGCCAGCGGTTCCCCCATCCCCATTCGGTTCGCGCCGGGGGATGAAGTCATGTTGCGCCAGTTGAAAGAGTTCACCGGCATCTCGATTAGCAATATTA
>JAISCS010000213.1 GCA_031265365.1 Verrucomicrobiales bacterium | reverse complement strand
GCAGGGTTGGTTTCGGCGTCAGCGCCGCCCCTGCCGTGAAGGCAAACCGGCGGCGGCCCACTCTCTTGAGTGCGACCGCCGCCGGCCAAGAAACAGCACATGCATGAGGTCTACTTGCGTCGCCGCAAGAAGAATAGTAACCCCGCCCCCACGCCGAGCAAGGCGATGGTGGACGGTTCGGGGATGACAGTATACTCCGCCAGCCGGAAATAATCGAAATCCAAGTTCAGGCGGGTGTTACCGCCGTCGTGGTTGTCGCCCTGCCAAGTGAAATAACCGAAATACTGGCCGGCGTAAGGAGTGGTGTCGACACTATAGCTAACGCTGTGGCTGTCCCCCGCATTGTTCTCAACGCTGAAGGTCAAGTCCAACCCGCCGAGGTCATTGTAAATACCATCCAACGTCATGGTGTAAGAGACGGTGCCCATGACCAAGTTGCCGAAGCCGGTGGTACTAGTGGCTAGCTCGGTGTAGGCGGCGGCGTTGACTTGGCCGATGACCAAGTTACCGTTGCCGCGCAGGATGGCGTAGTAAGAGGTGTTGTTCAGCGTGGAAGCCCACGGGTTGGAGTTGTTGCTGCCGAGGAAGCTGAAACCCAAGCGGGTGTTGGCGCTAATCCAGGAACCGGCGCCCGGCGCGGTGGTTTCATCATTGATAATCATGTCGGTACTCATGGTGAAGGAGGTGCCGGCCACGTCACTATAGGTGCCAAGGTTATTGGTTCTGCCACTGCCATTCCAGGATTTGTTGTTCGTGAGGAGATTCAATTTGCCGTCGCCGATAACCCAAGCATAGGCGTCAACTTGGTCTGACTTGATGGCTTTCCAGCCGGCGATGTTGTCACCGTCGCCAGTACTGAAGTCATCATCAATCCAAATCGTCTCCGCAAAGACGGGGGTTAATAGGCACGCGCCGGCCACGGCGCACATTAAATATTTGTTTATGGTTTTCATGTTATTTCCTTTCGTTTGGTTCGCTACCAAGGTAATGAAACGCGCCAGAAATAAAATGGACGTATCACGGTTTATGTTGCATTTAATCAGGATAATAATTCCCCTTCCGTGAAGGGGTGGCGCGGAGCGACGGGGTAGTTCAGCGTTTGTCGCAAGGAGCGCGGAAAAAAATTTTGCTGGCGCCAAGTCGGGGGGAACTGCTATAAATGTTCCCGATGAAAATTACCTTGCCCCTCATGCTTATGTTAACCACCTGCTCACTGTCAACGGCCGCGCCAGACCTGCCGCTTCCCGCCCCGCAAAAAACCGGCGGCCAGCCGCTGATGCTCGCGCTCGCCGGGCGTCACTCCTCCCGCCAGTTCGCCAACCGCGACCTCGACCAACAAACCCTCGCCAACCTGCTCTGGGCCGCCAACGGCTTCAACCGCGCCGACAAACGCACCGCCCCCAGCGCCAAGAACCAGCAGGAGATTGACGTCTATGTGTTCCTGAAAACCGGCGCTTATTTTTACGACGCCCGCGCCAACGCGCTCATCCTGCGCGCCGCCGGCGACCACCGCAAGACCGCCGGCACGCAGGAATTCGTCGCCACCGCCCCCGTCAACCTCGTCCTCGTCGCCAACCTCGACAAAGCCGCCAGCCGCGAGATGGCGCACGCCGACTGTGGGTTCATCAGCCAGAATGTCTATTTATATTGCGCCTCGGAAAACCTCGCTACCGTCGTCCGCGCCGGCGTGGACAAAAAAGCCCTCGCCGAATTGCTGAAGCTCAGCGACAAGCAAGAGGCGTTGTACAACCAGCCCATCGGTTATCCGCCCGTTCCATAATGAATCCATGCCGGAGTGCCGGCGATGTTCGTGGTCCAAACCGCATTGACCAAGACTTCCCGTCATTGCCATTGGCGGCGAGGC
Source organism: Verrucomicrobiales bacterium (assembly GCA_031265365.1). Classification (GTDB taxonomy): domain Bacteria; phylum Verrucomicrobiota; class Verrucomicrobiia; order Methylacidiphilales; family JAAUTS01; genus JAIRPN01. The sequence continues at coordinate 14,950 of JAISCS010000213.1, read as the reverse complement.
ACGCGGAGGCGCGCAAGATAGCGGGAGCGTCCCGTTCATGTTACTGGTTCTATCCCGTGAACAGAGGAATGGCGGTGGCGTGAGGTAAGCGGAGCATAATTCCCCTTCCGTGAAGGGGTGGCGCGGAGCGACGGGGTAGTTCAGCGTTAAAGAAAATATCAAAACCGAACGCTGAACTACCCCGTCCGCTCCGCGTCCACCCCTTCACGGAAGGGGAATTTGCTGGCGCAGAAGGCCGGGGCGGTGAGGGGGGGCGGCGTCAACGCTTCCACTGCTAACAGCGAGGAACCAATATTACTTTACACCTAGTGCTACCAGGTGATTAACGTTTAAGCCAGAGGCCGAGGCATTTAGGCCAAAGGCCGAAAGGTTTAGGCCGAGGGCCAAGGAGCTTAGACCGGAGGCCGCAAAGGTTCGGCCCAAATTCCCTCTACGAGCGGAGAATCTGCCAACGCTGAGACTAACTTCACTCACCACGCCCCCCGCGCGAGCAAATTCCCCTCTCGCAGAGGGGTGGCCGCGAATGCGGACGGGGTGTTTCAGCGTTTGAATAGAACCGAGCACCGAACGCTGAAACACCCCGGCGGCTCGAGAGGGAAATTTCCGCGCACCGGCAAAATATCTTTGACGTTCACACCGGTGATTGCCAGACTGTTTGGCCTGATTATGAGTACCATCGCACCCATTGCCCCCAGTCAGTTTAACAAGAACAATCCCTTTTTGGCCACGGTCACGGAGAATCGCTTGCTGGGCAAGAGCGGCTCCATCAAGGATACGCGCCACTTGGTCGTCAATATCAAGGGCAGCGGGTGGCAATACCAGCCGGGGTGGTCGCTCGGCGTGTTTCCGAAAAATCCGCCGGTGTTGGTGGATGACTTGGTTGCCAGGCTGGGGCTGGACGCTGACGCCCGGCTCGCGCAGAAGGATGGCTCGACGAAGGCGTTGCGGCGCGTGTTGTCGGAGGATTTGACGCTGAACCGCGCGAGCAAGAAATTTGTCAGGGCGGTCGCGGAGAAATTGCCCGCCGGCGCGCGGAAGGACGGGTTGCTGACCGTCAGCGGCAGCGAGGAAGCGCTGGGCGAGTATGTGTACAGCCGCGATTATATTGACGTGCTCAACGAGTTTCCCGAAGTCAAGTTCACGGCGGAGGAATTGGTCGGGAATTTGAGCCGCGTCAACCCGCGCTTGTATTCCATCGCGTCGAGCCAGGCGAAGCATCCCGACGAGGTGCACTTGATTGTCGCCGTCGTGCGTTACAGCAGCCACGGGCGCGACAAGAAGGGCTTGTGCTCCGGCTTCCTCGCGGACGACACGACGCTGAACGTCGCCAATCTGCCGGTGTTTCTCACGCAGAACAAACATTTCAGCCTGCCTGCTGACCATGACGCGCCGGTCATCATGGTCGGCCCGGGCACGGGCATCGCGCCGTTCCGCGCGTTTTTGGAGGAGCGCGAGGTGAGGGGGGCGAGGGGGCGCAACTGGTTGTTTTTCGGCGACCAGCACCGGGCGACGGATTTTGTCTATGAGGACGAGTTTGCGGCGTGGCAGCGGGGCGGCTTGCTGACCAAGTTGAGCACGGCGTTTTCCCGCGACCAAGCGCACAAGATTTACGTGCAGGACCGGATGCGCGAGGAGGGGGCGGAGTTGTGGCAATGGCTGAAAGCCGGTGCGTATTTCTACGTGTGCGGTGACGCGAAGCGCATGGCGAAGGACGTGCATCAGGCGTTGATTGACATCGCCGCGCGCCACGGCGGGTTGTCACCGTCAGCGGCGGACGAGTACGTCAACAAAACGCTGATGAAGGACGAGCGGCGTTATGTTCGGGATGTGTATTGAGGTCGCGTCATCCTGAGCGAAGCCCTGAAAGGGCGTAGTCGAAGGACCGGTTTGGTCAGCATCAGCGGCTTAATTACACCGAACCCATTAGCCAGTGCTCTGCCGGTCCTTCGACTACGCCCTTTCAGGGCTTCGCTCAGGATGACGGGGGCGGGGTGATGGTTGGCGGCCGGCTTATTTCTTCTTCAACAAGGCAATGGCCGGTGCGTAATCTTGTGCGGCGGCTTCGTTGAACAGGGCGGTGGCGGTTTGACGGTTTTTCTCAACGCCCTTGCCGTCGCGGTAACACAAACCCAATTCATATTGCGCGGGAGCGCAGCCTTGCTTGGCGGACTTGGCGAACCAAGCCATAGCCTGGATGTAATCGCGCGGGACGCCGTAATGATAGGCGTAGCACCATCCCAACTGGTACTGGGCCTTGGCATGACCCTGCCGGGCGGCTTTCAGGAACCAGGCCGTGGCGCGCGAATCACCCAGTCCGTGAGGATTGACCGACACGGCTCGCTCGTGATAAAGCAGGCCGAGATGGTATTGCGCGTCGGCCAAGCCGCGTTGCGCCGCCTTGTCGTACCAGACCTTGGCTTGTTGCAGGTCCCGCGCCACGCCCCGACCTTGCTGGTAGCACCAGCCCAATTTATCTTGCGCCTCGGCGTAGCCTTGATTGGCCGCGCGCAGGTACCACTCGGCGGCGGTCTGGTAATTTTTCTCGACGCCGGCGCCGCTGTAATAATGATTGCCAAGTTGGTATTGCGCGCTGGCCTTGCCCTTGTCGGCGAGCTTGGGCAGCGAGGAATCCAGCGCGGTGTCGGCTGGCAGTTCATCGTCAGCGGGTTTGATTTCTTTCACCGGCTTGGCTTCTTCCGGTTTGGTTTCCGTCCGCGCTATTTCGGCCGTCGCCGGCGGGGAAACCGCGGCGGTGTTTTCCGCTGGTTTGCTTGCCGCCGCTGCCACTGAAGGTTCCACCGGTTTGTCGGCGGCAGTGGCGCTGACCGTCGGCTTGGTGGCAATTTCTAAACCGGTTTGCTTGGGAATAGTCACGGCAATCGCGGGCGATTCCTTGAGTTTGGCTTGCGCCAAAGTGTTGCCTTGGTTGGCGGCTTGGGTGAACAACGCGCGGGCCTTGGCCAAGTTTTGCGTCACGCCGAGACCGTCCTGATAGCAAAGCCCCAGTTGATATTGCGCGTCGGCTAAATTCTGTTCGGCGGCTCGGGTGAACCACTCGGCGGCCTTAGCGCGGTCCATTTTCACGCCGACCCCCTTGGCGTAACAGCGTCCCAGTTCATACTGGGACACGGCATAATTTTGCTCCGCCGCCTTGGTGAACCACTCGACGGCCTTGGAAAAATCCTTGGTCGTCAGGTAACAGTTGCCGAGTTTGTATTGCGCGTCGGCAAAACCCAACGCGGCCACTTTGCTGTACCACTCGATAGCCTTGGTGTAATTGCGAGTGACTAGGTTGCCGTTTTCGTAGCACAGGCCGAGGTTAAATTGGGCGATGGCGTTGTTTTGTTGCGCGGCCTTGGTGAGCCACTCGATGGCTTTTTTGTTGTCCCGCAACACGCCGGTGCCGTCGGCGTAACACACCGCGAGATTGCACTGAGCGTCAGCGTTGCCCTGCTGCGCGGCCTTGGTAAGCCACTCGACGGCCTGCCGGTATTCCTTGTTGTTGTAATACATGGCGCCGAGATTGGCCTGGGCCTGAACCTCGCCCCGCTGCGCCCGCGCCAACAAAGCGGTAAAATCCGGGTTTTGCCCACGAGACACAATGGCAATTAGGAAGCACAATGAACAACCGAGGTAACGTAAGAATTTCATAGCTATAAGGTCAAAAATATATGAATAACAATCATAATATCAAGCCAAATATACAGAAAACTGAAACCCAACAAGCTCTTTGCGAATCTTTGTCTCTTTGCGTCTTCGCGTCAATGTGGCTGCCTAATTCACGGTTAGGCGATGAACTTGGAATTGATTTTCAGGTTGAGTTGGTAGCGGCCCCGGCGCTTTTGCAGGTCAACGTCAGCGTCGAAGATTTGGCCGAGATTTTTTGCCGTCAATGTCCTGGCGATGGGGCCGCTGGCGGTCACCCGGCCGTTTTTCAACAGCAGCGCGTGGGTGAAGCAGGGGATGATTTCCTCGACGTGGTGCGTCACCAGCACCAGCGCGGGGCAGTGTTTGGTTTTGCCGAGGCGCAGGAGGAAGGCGAGGAATTTTTCGCGGGCGACGGGGTCGAGACCGGCGCAGGGTTCGTCGAGGATGAGGATGTTCAAGTCGGCCATCAGCGCGCGGCCGATGAGGAGCCGCTGACGCTCGCCTTGCGAAAGATGCAGCCAGTGACGGTCAGCGAGGCGGGAACATTCGATGTCGCGGAGGATGCGGCGGGCGCGTTGTTTATCGGCGGGCTTGGGCGTGCCCCAGTAGTTGATGACGGCGTACTTGCCGCTGACGATGACATCGAGCGCGAGTTCGGAGTCGTCAATGCGCTGGCGGACGGCGCTGCTGACGAGGCCGATTTGCTTGCGAAGTTCCATCCAGTCAGCCTCGCCGTAGGTTTGGCCGCTGACGGTGATGGTGCCGTCGCTGGGCGTGAGGTAAGCGGTCAGCGCGGAGAGCAGGGAAGTCTTGCCGCTGCCGTTGGCACCGAGAATGACCCAGTGCTGGCCGGGGTAAACCGTCCAGTCCAGCGCGCCGAGGATGGGCTGGTCCCGCGTCACACTGAGGTTGTGTACTTCGATGAGTGGTGCTGATGGTGACTTCATGTCTGGGCATGAAAAAACGCACCCTTTGCGAAGGACGCGTTTTTTCTCAAATTGAGCGGTTACGGGACAACCGGCGTGATGGGCGGCGGAGTAACCGGGGGATGTTCCATTTGTTGAAGCTGGTTGGCATAATCATTGAATATTTTCTGGCTATCTTTGTACCAGTCAAAACTGGCCTTGCTGTTATCTTGGCGGCTATCGGAGGCTTGGCCGGCGACATACCCCTCCTGCTGCTGGCCTTGCTGTTCCTCTTGCTTTTCCCTTTCCTCGGCCACTATTTGCGTTTGTTGTGCATTAACGGCAACACCACCTTCACTGGTTCTTTCCCCAGAGTGGCGGGTTGTGTATTCACGGCGACCTTCATCGGATATGGGAGTGAATTCCGGCGGACGTCCAGTGTTGGTATACAAACCTTGGACATTGGCATAAATCTTTGAACCGTCGTTAGCGCCAACAATGCCCTCGTAAACCTGCACAAACGCAGTTTGTTCGTTGTCGTCAACCGTCACCAAGAAGTTCGTGCCGATGGCGACAAAATTCTGGGACGGCGTGTCCACTTGGTAATGCGTGGTACCTTTACCCTTGACATCCAAATCATTTTGTATTTTGCCAGTGGAGAGGAATAGCACTAAATGGCGGTTGGGTGAATCCGGCGTGGGGTCATATTTGTAATCCCTCACCGTCAGCGTGCTTTTTTCGAGCAGGAGCGTCTCGGTGTCCGGGAAGAAATACAGGGTGGCGGTGCTGCCCGGTTCCGTGCGAATAATCGAGCCGATTTTGATTTCACTATCGGCAGTCAACGGTTGCTCGGTGGAGCCGTCATTGCTGATGTAAGCACGACCGATGACAATACCGACCTCCGGCTTCGTGGCGCCTGACCTAGCCACCCTGACCGGGGAGGCGGGCGCGGCAGTGACGGATGCCGGCAGCGGGTCAGCGGAGGAGGCAACAGGCGCGAGGCCGGCCGAGGCGGTCGGCATGGCGCTGACTGACTTGGCAGACGCGACGGGCGTTCCGCCGGTGATGACCGTGCCGCTGTTGCTGACGCGTAATAACGAAGACGGGGCCATTTTTTCGTTATCAACGGTGATTTGGCCGAGGATACCGGATTGCAGGACGACACCATTACTGTCAAGCGCCATAGTCAGCACGGCCTCCTTGGAAATCTTAATGGTTTTATCCTTATAGCCGATGGTCAGCGCCTGCGGCTGCTCAGGGTTGGCGTAAACAATGATGTTGGCGTTGCCTTGCAAATCCTTGCCGTAGGAAACCTTGAACGATTGCTCATCGGCACGGACAATTTCGCCGACACTGCCTTGGGTCATGGTTTTGACGACCTTGCCGTCGTTGTCGGTGATGACCAGTTCACCCAGCGGGTTGGTGCTGAATTGAACTGCGGAATAAACACATTGCACCGCGACGACCATCGTCGCAGTGAAAAAAGAAATGTACTTTTTCATGCATTGAAGACTGCGCTTAATGATGAGGGGCGTCAAGATATTTTTTTATTTTTTTTTGGCGCGCCGGAAACCATATTTGGCTTGTGCCGCGCGGGTGGGCGTGGTTAGGTAAACGGATGCTCAAGATTTTGTTCGTCGCCTCGGAATGCGCGCCTTACGCGAAGGCGGGCGGGTTGGGGGATGTCGTGTCGGGTTTGGCGAAACAACTCACCGTCAGCGGGCATGACGCGCGGGTGGTGCTGCCGCTGTACCGCTCGATTGACCGTCAGCGATTCGGATTGCGGTATCGACAGAACGTCTGCGTCCACGGCGCGGGCGGGCGCGAACGCTGGGCGGGGGTCTGGGAAAGCCGGCTCGGCGACGCGTTGCCGGTGTGGTTCCTCGATTACGACGAGTATTTTGGCCGCGCGGGGATTTATGACGAGAACAACCGCGAGTATATTGACAACGCCTACCGCTTCGATTTTCTCTCCAAAGCCGCGCTGCAAATTGGCAAAGACCTGGGCTTCATCCCCGACGTCATCCACGTTCACGACTGGCAGACGTCACCAGCGGCGGCGCTGCTCAAAACTTGGGATAGGAAATTTTCGCCACTGTCAGCGAGCGCCTCGGTGTTGACCATCCACAACATCGGCTATCAAGGCGTCTATCACAAGCTCGGCTTTGATTACCTCGGCATCGGCGGCGACTGGTTTAACGCGAATGTCTGCGAGGACCACGGGCGATTTAATATGCTCAAGATGGGCATCTTTTTCGCCGACGCCATCACCACCGTCTCGCCGACGCACGCGGAGGAAATTTTGTCCGCTGACGGCGGGCGTGGTCTCGCGCCGTATTTGAATTGGAAACGCGACGATGTTTTCGGCATCATCAACGGCGCGGATTATTCGCAATGGTCGCCGGAGAACGACCGGCTCATCCCCGCGAATTATGACTGGCAGCGTTTCGCCGGCAAGCAGGATTGCCAGCGCGCGCTGAAAGAGCGTTTCGGCCTCGTGGGCAATAGCGAGCCGGTCATCGGCATCGTCAGCCGCTTCGCCGGGCAAAAGGGTCTCTACCTCGTCCGCGACATCATTGAGCAAGCCCTGCGTGAACTGCCGTTCCAATGGGTCGTCATCGGCAGCGGCGACCCCGCGCTGGAGCGCTTCTTCGGCGAACTCCCCGCCCGTTATCCTGGCAAGGCCGGCAGCTACATCGGCTACCACAACGAACTGAGCCACTGGGCGCAGGCCGGCAGCGACTTCTTCCTCGTCCCGTCCATCTACGAACCGTGCGGCCTGACGCAAATCTACGCGATGAAATACGGCACGCTGCCCATCGTCCGCGCCACCGGCGGCCTGCGCGACACGGTGACGAATTACCGCAACACCGCTGACACTGACGGCACCGGTTTTGTCTTTTGGGACGCCACACCGTCAGCGTTGCTCGGCACCTTGTGGTGGGTCGCCGACACTTGGTGGAACCGCCACGACCATCTCGCCCGCCTGCGCCAAAACGCGATGGCTCAAAATTTCTCGTGGGCAAAGCCCGCCGCTGAATATCTCAACGTGTACGCCCACGCCATCCGCAACCGCCGCGCGCTGCTGGCGCGGGAGGGTTAAAATTCCCCTCTGCGAGAGGGGAATTAACTGGCACCGAATCATTGTCAGTGGGGTTGGTCTCCGCGTCAGCGATTCCCCGCTCGTAGAGGGGTGGCCGCGCCAGCGGACGGAGTGTTTCAGCGTTCCGGGCACTACCGAGCCGAACGCTAAAATACCCCATCCACCTGCGTGGCCACCCCTCTTCGAGAGGAGAATTTGGCGCGTGATTACTCATGGAATCCCCTCCCAAAAAAAATAAAAATATTTCTTGACACCAATGCTGGCAAGCACTATGCTTCCTACTATGAACACAAAACTGGAGGATAAATTCATGAAACTTTATTTAAATAAATATCTCACCAAAATAAATGGGGGGGGGGTGGGGTAAACTATTATTCGTAGCAAGTTTGTTGCTATGGTCATCTCTCGGCGCTGTGACTCACGCGCAGTGGACCGGCACGGACAACAACCTGAGTTACACCGACGCGGCCAACTGGTCCGGCGGTGAAATCAACGACACCTTCACCGGTAACAACTGGTTCAGTAACCCGCAAGTAAACTCTTGGTCAATTTTCACCACCGTCGGCAGCGCCGAGGTCATCACCCAGCCCAACCAATATACCATCGGCATACTCGTCGGGCAGTCCGTCACTGGCAACGGCATTCCCGATGGCACCGTCGTCACCGCCATCACCAGCGCCACCACCTTCACCATCAGCAACGCCGCCACGCGCTCGCAGTTCGTCGGCGGGGCCTACAGCGGCGCCTCGTTCACCGACAACATCTATCTCTACCAGTTCAATGCCAATGTCACCAGTGTTGTCGCTTTCAATAACAACCTCGATGTCAACGCGGCCAATAAACTCAAGGAGGGTGACATACTCAACGGTTACGTCGGCATCCCCGACGGCACCGTCATCACTAAAGTCGCCGACAGCGGCAACAACTCCACGCTGACACTCAGCGCGCCGACCACCGCCAACTCAATCATTTTCTTGCCGCAGGTGAATAATCCGTGGAATATCAACCTCACCGCCAACCACACCGTCGCCGGCGATTTCACCTACGTCAGCCCCGACCTCGCCGGCCTCAGTTTCACTCCGAACAATGGCACTGTCTGGACCTTCACCGCGCCGAACCCGCGCATCACCGTTAGCATGGCCGATGGATTGACCAATATCTCCCGCACCTTCAACTTCGGCTCGCTCAACCGCACCATGACCGTTGATTTCTCCGGTGGCAACCCGGTGTTTGACATCAATCCCAAGATGGACGGTGACGGCGTGGATAGTTTCAACTGGATTGTCACCGCCACCAACGCTGCCTCGCTGACCAAGGAGGGCAGCGGGCAATTATATATCTACAGACCGGTTTACGTGGACGGCGGCGTCACCATCAGCGGCATGAAATATGCCGATTACAAGAGCACGACGACGTTGGATTATACCGGCATTATCAACGCCGACCACTTGAACATCGTCGGCAAGAAACATACCTTAATCTTGCAAGTCCGGGACGTCCTCAGCGGCACGAACCTGCTCGCCGACGACATGCCGGTCAACATTTATACCGGCGCGCTGGATTTCCGCGCGCAGGAGGCTGTCACCGAGCAAGCCGTCGGGCCGGTCACGGTTTACGGTCGCGCCGGCATCGGCAACGGCTCCAACAACACGCCCGCCCACATCACGCTGACGCTGGCCTCGCTCACCCGCGCCGACTTCGCCACCCTCAACATCATGGGCAATGGCACCGGCGGCATCGGCGGCGCCAAGACTTCCATCAAAATCTCCGGCGATGACAGCAACATTATTTCCTCGCTGGTCGGCGGCAGCGGCACGGCCGGTGACACCAACATCAAAATCATCCCGTGGGCCACCGCGCATCTCGGCACCGGCTTCGGCACCGCCGACGCTTCCTCGTGGGCCGGCACTGAGCTAGTGACGTACACCACGGCGGGCGGTTTCCGCGCGCTGACGGCGAGCGAGTATTACAATGGCAACGGCACTGGTATCATGGACGCGGCGAACGATGACAACGTCAAGGTCACTGCCGCCGCCACCGTCAACGCCAACAAAACCGTCAACGCCCTGTACGCCGCCGGCGGCTCGGTTGACTTTGTCGGCAGCGCGACGCTGACCGTGACCTCCGGCTTCCTCGGCCCCATGAATTATGGCAGTGCCGCGAATAACAGCTACACCATCAACACCGGCACCAACGCCGCGATTTTCCACGGGCGCCGCCAGGCTGCGGTTATCTACGGCGACATCACCAACGACATCACCGACCCCAATCAAGCCGGCCTCATCGCCGCCTCCATTGACAATTACGTCCAACTCCACGGCGCGCGAAAAACCTACGGCGGCATGACCGTGGTGCAAACCGGTCTGGCGCTCTATGCCGCCAATGTCCTTCCATCCGCCACCGAAGTGCGCCTGACCAAGGACGGGTCGTTGCTTGTTGCCGCCAGCAACACCGTCCGCAAACTGTCCGGCACCGGCTGGGTGCAGCTTAATACCAATGCGATATTGAACGTCACCGACACCGGCAGCCAAGTCGTCACGGGCAACCGCGAGATACGGGTCAGCGCCGGCGGCATCCTCGCGCCGGGTGACCTCACCGGCGACTACCGTGCCGGCACCCTGCTGCTGAGTAGTCGTTATACCGACGGCAGATATGACGTGTCCACGCTGACGCTGGACGAAGGCGCGATTTTCGAGGTGGACATCTCCGCCACCGCCAACGACATGGTGGAAAACGACAACTACTCGCTGACCTCCACGCTGAACTTGGACGGCGGCACCATCCAACTGAATTACCTGGACGGCTACACCCCCACCGCCGGCGAGCTAGACACCACCTTCCTCTGGACGCTGATAAAAGGGTTTGACACCGTTAACGGCTACTTGGATGACTTAACCATCAGCGACCTCGCGCACCCCGAATGGGTGAACGCCGGGGGCGGTTACGGCTACGAACTGCTGCTCGCCAACACCGACTTGGTGCTGCACCTGAAGCTGGAAGCCATCCCCGAACCCTCGACTTGGGCGCTGCTGGCGACCGGCGCCGCCCTGCTCGCCATCCTGTGCCGCCGCCGGCGCTAAAGCCACGACCACAAAGAGCCTCAGAGAAGACACCGAGGGCCACGGAGTTAATAAAAAAGGTTCCTCGCTGTTAGCAGTGGCAGCGCTGACGCCCCCCCCTCACCGCCCATGCCCCTGCGTGAGCAAATTCCCCTTCCGTGAAGGGGTGGCCGCGGAACGGACGGGGTAGTTCAGCGTTCGGTTTTGGTAGTTCCTGTAACGCTGAACTACCCCGGCGATCCGCGCCACCCCTTCACGGAAGGGGAATTATGCTGCGCTTACCTCACGCCACTGTCATTCCACTGTTCACGGGATAGAACCTAAAAAAACTCCGCGTCTCCGCGTCTCCGCGCGAACATCAATGTCCTGCGCCGCCGCCGTTGAATTAAAATGGTTTATTTGGCGGGGGTGTGGCATGATGGCGGGATGAGTGACGCCAGGTTTGCGAAACAGTTGGTCGGGGAATTGCCGGGGTTGGTGGAGAAAAATATTCTCTCCACCGATGGCGCGGCGGCGTTGCGGCGGCATTACGCGCCGCTGGCGGTGGGGAAATCGGGGTTGTCCATCGGGTTGACCATCAGCGCGATTCTCGGCGGGTTGCTGGTGGGGGCGGGGATTATTTTGTTGCTGGCGCATAATTGGGACGACCTCAGCCGGCCGGCGCGGGCGGGGATTTCGATTGCGCCGCTGTTGGTGAGCATCGGGTTGTCGGGGTTCGCGCTGTGGCGACGGTCAACGTCAGCGACCTGGCGGGAGGGGTGCGGGGCGTTTTATTTTCTCAGCATCGGCGCGGCGATTGCGTTGGTGAGCCAGACATATCATTTGTACAATGACCTCGAAGCCTTCCTGTGCGTGTGGCTGATGTTGACGCTGCCGCTGGTGTATTTGTCAGGGGCGGGGACGGCGTTTGTGGGATTTTTGGCGTGTGCAGTGGCGTATAATGCCGAGTTGAATTACTACAACGAGTCGCTGTTTAATTTTGCGCCGCTGGCATGGCTGGCGGCGGCGCTGCCGTTTTTTGTGTGGCAAGTGCGGAAGCGGCGCGAGTCGCTGACTGTGACGTGGCTGGCGGCGGCGCTGGCGGTCAGCGGGGTGGTGGTGTTGCTCGCTTACAGTGACAAACTGGATTTTACCTATTATTGGCAGGTTGCTTTTGCCGCGTTGTTCACGCTGTATTATTTGGTCGCATGCCGGTGGTTTGGCGGCGCGCGCGGCTGGCGCAATCCGTTTCGCGTGGTCGGCGGTCTCGGCATCGCTGTTATCGCGGTGACGCTGACGTTCAAGGATGTTTTCCAACACCCGCCGGACTGGTCTGCTTTTGCGTCGTCACCGTTCGCTGTCGGCTGGCTGCTGGCGGCGGCGGGGTGGATGGCGCTGACGGTGAGCCTGGCGTGGCGTAAAATTCCGTTCAACTGGGCGGCGGTGTTGTTTCCCGGTTTCGTCAGTGTCAGCGTGTTCGGGTTGCCCCACGTACACGCGCCGCTGTTGATGAACGCTTACGTGCTGGCGCTCGGTGTGTTTACCCTGGTGCGCGGGGCGCGGCGCGACAGTTTGCTGTCAATGAACGAGGGGGTGATATTGTTGGTGGCGCTGATGGTGAGCCGGTTTTTCAACGAGGACTACGACTTTGTCGCGCGCGGCGTGGCGTTTGTCATGGTCGGCGCCGGATTTTTGGGAATGAATGCCTGGGTGTTGGTGAAACGCAAAAATAAAAAGGAGTTATCTGTATGAAAAACATAAAACTAATCCTGTTCGCGGTGTTCGCCATCGTCAGCGTCGCCGCGCCGTTCAGCATTATTTGGAAGCATGAGGCGGCGTTGCGTTATGGCAAAACTTACAAATTTCGCACCGCCCCGATTGACCCTTACGACGCTTTCCGTGGCAAGTATGTGAGGTTGTCGTTCGAGGACGACCGGCGAAAAAAGGACTTTGGTGTCTATGCCCAGCATGGTTATGTCCGCCTCACCGCTGACGCCGACGGTTTTGCCAAGCCCGCCGAAATCAGCGAGACGCCGCTGAAGGGTGATGACGTAATTCGTGTTGACCGTGTGTGGAGCTCGTGGAATAACGACGAAAAACAGTACCGCACGAGGATTGACTATCCCTTCAACCGCTACTATCTTCCCGAAGACATTGCGCCGCTGGCGGAGCGGCTTTATCACCGCGCCAATACCCGCGCCGCTGACGGTGAGCGGAAGCTCGATACTTATGTCACGGTCAAGGTATACCAAGGCGTCGGTGTGTTGGAGGAATTGTATCTCAACGGTGTTCCAGTGCGCGAGGCCGTGAAAGCAGAGTTAGCCCGCGAAACACGTTAAAAATGGGTTTCTCGCCGTTATCGGTGGAATAATCATGCCGTCAGTAAGCACGCCCCGTCATTCCGAGCGCAACAACGCAGTTGTTACAGTCGAGGAATCGGTTGGTCCCACCGCAAACCAGCGCTACGGTCAGCGCCTTTCGCCCGAGCAACCCGATGCTTCGACTGCGTTGCTACGCAACTTCGCTCAGCATGACATGGCCTATTCCACTGATAATGTGTAAGACCTTTATAAACTCTAAGCCTTATCTAGGACAGCCCCATATTTTATTTCCACCATACACCGTCACTCTCTAACGGCAATGCATACTTTGATCGAAAAATTGGAGGATCACTAAATTTTTCCCATGGAATCTTATCTTGAAGCTGAGTCACAAATGTCATATCAAGCTCAATTAGATTAGCCTGATTCGGCTCTGAATTTACAATTTTTGCATAATATATAATACTATTACGCTCAAAACTAATTAACTCGCGAACTCTTGTTATCCGTAATACTTGACCGGTTTTGACGACTCCTACGATTTTCTGATAAAAGTCTTCTCTTCCAATATATTTCTCATTGACCGAATCAAGCTTCCAGTGGGTAAGCACTCCTAGCGGGGTAAGGCATATATCGTTAGATTCACCAAGTTGTTTATATATATTTGCATAACAATCTTGTTGTAATACAAAGCTCTTTCCTATTACTTGTTTATATGGTTCCTTATTGCTCAAATCTCTATAAAAATTACATCCCGACAATATGAATAATATGCCGCATAAGATAACTATTGTTGGAATTTTTATCAAACTCTTCATTACTAATCCTTCTGCGTAAAGAGGGTCAGTCTTCATCGGGTTGTTGCCCAAATATGAGGCGGTAATAATGCGGCTGGCTTTTACCCTTCATTCAAAGTTCGCCGCGGGCGCGGCTTTCCTGCTTGGCCAACTCAACTTCAGCGGCGCGTTGTTTTTCGCTCTTCGCTTGCCAAGTGTCCCAGCTTTTGCCGAATGCCATGTCCGCGCCGCTGAAGGTGACGCCGGTCACTTGGTGGTAATCCACCGTCCGCGGGAAGGAGTCCTTGCCCTCGCCTTTGACGAAGATTTGCACTTGCGCGCGCGGTTCGTCGAAGTTGAAGACGTAGCCGCTGACGGTGGTGTCGTCGTTCAGCAGCAGCGTCACGTCGCCGCGATAGTCGAAGGCTTCCTGCATGTGCCGCGCCAATTCTTGACGGTCAGCGGGCTTGAAGGTTTTGCCTTCCAGCGAATTTTGGCGGGCGAGGTCGGTTTGGGCGTGGTCGGTGTTCATAAGTTTTTCTTTTTTTAATCCGCAGATTACGCAGATTTTCGCAGATTATTTTTTATGGTTTTATCTGCGGGAATCTGCGTAATCTGCGGATAGTTCCAAATTGTTTTAAGCTCCATATTTCATTGTCGCTTTCACGGTGCGGATGAAGCCGCTGAGGCTGCCGAAGGTGTCGTCCACCGAGCTTGGCTCGAAACCGCAATGCACCATGCAATCGCGGCAGCGCGGGTCGGCGCTTTTGTTGCCGATTTTGCTCCAATCGGTCTCCTCGATGAGGCGCTTGAACGTCGGCACATAGCCGTCGGCGAGCAGGTAGCACGGTTTTTGCCAGCCGAAGATGTTGTAGGCGGGGCTGCCCCACGGCGTGCAGGCGTAATCCACGTTGCCTTGCAGGAATTCCAGAAAATTCGGCGACAGGTTGAAGTGCCATGATTTTTTGCGGTCTTGCAGGATGGCGCGGAAGAGTTGTTTGGTTTTGTCAGTGTGCAGGAAGTGGTCCTGGTCGGGCGCCTTTTGGTAAGAATAGCCGGGCGAGAGCATCATGCCCTCGACGCCGATGTTCACGAGTTCGTCGAAAAACGCGCGCACCTGCGCGGGGTCGGCGCCGGCGAACAGCGTGGTGTTGGAGGT
>JAISCS010000180.1 GCA_031265365.1 Verrucomicrobiales bacterium | reverse complement strand
CGCTTCCTCGGCACCGACTACACCACCGGCGCCGCCAACCGTTTCGCCGTCCACCAGGACGACCGCGACGTCCTGCAACTGCGCGCCGGCATCACCCTCGGCCGCACCCTGCGCCTGGGCGAGAGTTCCATGCTGCAACCGTATGTCAAGGCCAGCGGCATTGAGCAACTCAGCACCGGCGGCCGCCTCACCACCGGCGACGGCGCCTGGCGCCCGAACTTCGACGGCCCCGGCGCCGCCCTCGGCACCGGCCTAATCTGGCAGCTCGACGCCCACAACCAGCTCCGCCTCGACTACGAATACCGTTTCGGCCCCCACTACGAAACCCCCTGGAGCATCAACGCCAGCTACCGCTACCAGTTCTAAAACAACTCCCCCCACCAAGCCGCGAAGCCGCGAGGGAAGGGGAGGGAAGCCAGTTAATTCCCCTTCACGGAAGGGGAATTGATTAGTTGCCGCCAGCCGGTTAGGCAGTACTGGGCCGGTCCTTCGCCCTTCGGCTCCGCTCAGGGTGACGCGCCCTTGCAGGACTTCGCTCAGGATAACGGGGGACTCTGTCAATGTTATGATGAATTACCATAATTATATGTTTAAGGTTTGACTGACCAGAAGCAGGGTAAAATATTTTGACGTCAGGGTAAGCTAATTTTTGGGCTTTTTTAAGGGGCGGATGGGTGGGATGCGGGCGTATTACCCATGGTAAAATGACATCACCCGCGCTGGTTTTTATCGAAAATGTTCACGCGAAGACGCGGAGTTTTTTTGGGGTTGATTTTCTCTGTGACTCTGCGGCTCCGCGCGAACAGCTTCATGGTACTCGGCGATGAATTGCAGGCCTTGCAGGGTCAGTAGGGTGTTGACGGTGTGGATGAATGGTGCGCGTTGCGCGAGGAGTGGAGCGTGGCCACCGGTGGCGATGATGGTGACGCGCCGGCTGTGCAGTTCCGCGCGGATGACTTCGATGACGCCGCGGATGAGGCCGCGATAGCCGGTGAGGGCGCCGATTTGCATGGCTTCCACGGTGCTTTTGCCGATGGCGCGGCGCGGTTCGCCGAGGGTGAGGCGCGGTAGGAGCGCGGTTTTTTCGTGCAGGTAGTGGGTCATGGCGTTCAGGCCGGGGGCGATGACGCCGCCGAGGTATTCACGGTGTTTGGAGATGATGTCGAAGGTCACGGCGGTGCCGGAGTCGACGGCGATGGCGGGCAGGGGATAGAGTCGCGCGGTGGCGACGGCGTTGGCGATGCGGTCGGCGCCGATGGTGCGCGGGTGCGGGTAGTTCAGGGTGATGGGCAGCGGGGTGCGGGCGCTGACGATGAGCAGGCGGCGCCCGCGCCAGACTTGCCGCGCCACGGCCAGGGCTTTGGGCACGACGCTGGCGATGACGACCAGGCGCGGGTGGTGTTGCCGTTCCAGTGCGGCGAGGGTGCCGACGGTCAGGCGCGCGGTCTCGACGCGCCCGGCAGGGTACAGCCGGTGGGCGCGCGCCAAGCCGAATTTGGTCCAGGAGTTGCTGATGTCGATGGTGAGCAGTGGGCCGCGCGTGTTCATTTGTTCACCGGTTGGTCGCTGGCGCAGCGGAAGCCGAGGCCGATTTGCGCGGTGTCGTCGAACAGCATCATCACCGGTTGGCGATTGTAGGAGTTGGGGATGAGTTGCGTGCTGCTGTAGTTCGCGCCTTTCATGGGCAGGCGGTCTTTGAGCTTCTCGGTTAGCGGGCCGAGTTCGGGGCTGAGCGTGACCCATTCGCTGACGTTGCCGGCCAGGCCGATGACGCCGAAGGGGCTTTGGTCGGTCGCGTTGGCTTTGCTGTCGACGATTTGCGGACCGGGGTAACGCGGTTGTTGCGGCGGTTTGGCGCCGGGTTTGATGGCGTTGCACACGGCTTTGTCGGGCAGATAATCTTTTTCGTAATCCTTGCCCCACGGGTAAATCCAGTGCTCGTTGCCGGACGCGGCGCGCTGCCATTCCAGCTCGGTGGGTAGGCGTTTGCCGGCCCACTTGGCGTAAGCGTAGGCGTCAATATAATCCACGTTGAAGATGGGCGTGTCGCGCGTGAGGCGGTTGCCGCCGTAGGCGGGCTGGATGAGGCCCTTGTGCAGGGTCTTGCGGATGCCGGCCCAGTCGTGCGGCTCGAAGTTGTCGCGGTACATGGTGTGGCCCGGCGGCAGATATTTTTTGTAGGCTTCAGGGTCGTGTTTTTTTTCCTCAGCCATGGCCTTGAGGAATTTCTCGTACTGGCCGATGGTGACCTCGTATTGGTCAATATAGAACTCGGCCAGGCGCGCGGTCTTTTTTTCCTTGTTGACGTAGAATTGCACCTCGCCGGCGGGGATTTTGATTTGCTGGCTGAAGTCGCGGCCCGGCACCTCGATGAACATGAGAATCACTTGGATGATGACGATGGTCAGCAGCAGCGCGATGGAAGCGGCACTGATGTACATCACCTTCAGCGAGGTTTTCCTGGCCTTGGCCACTTCCACGCGGGCGACGATGGCGCTCTGGCGCTCGGCGACGTGCTGGACGGGGGCGAGGGCGAGGTTGACTTGCTCGGCGGCGGCGGCGGCGGCGGTGAAGTCAAGCTGGCCGAGGGTGATTTGGCGCAAGACTTGGTTCAGGCGCGGGTCAACGGGGGCCTGCGGGGAGATGAACAATTGGATGATGCCGGCCAGCGTTTGCAATTCCGCGTGCGGGTCGGGCATGGGCGCGCCCGCCGGCAGGGCGGTGTTGGCCAGGCGGATGACGCCTTCCGGCGAGATGGTGAGGTGGCTGGCGCGCAGGGGCTCGTGCGGGATGTGGTGGTCGTGCAGGTGCGCGAGGGCCTTGGCGGCGGTGGCGAGGGTGGCGGCGAGGAGGCGCGAGTCGAAGGTGACTTGTTGCTGGCTGAATTGCAACAGGCTGTGGCCGGCGATTGGCTCCTGCGCGAGGAACTGGCGGGCACCGTCAGCGCCGGTCTCGTAGATGGCGTAGATTGGCGGGAATTGGTTCTGCGCGCGGGCGGCGGCAATGTGGGCGAACTCGGCGCGGCGGTCGGCGGTCGCGTCCGCGGGCAGCATGGTCAGGCGCGCCGCGCGGTTCATGGCGGCTTGGTGCGCTGTGTATACGCGGCCCAGATAATCCTGGCCGGCGAAGTGTTGCAACTGGTAAGCGCCAAGCTGCGTGCCGCGCAAATCCTCCGTCAGCGCCGCGAGCGCGGCGGTGATGGACACCCCGTCGCCTGTGGCCCGCGCGTGCGGAATGGGGCAGCGCGGCGGCAGCGCGGCGGCGAGGTCACCGTCGCTGACGATGAGGAAGGCGAGGTGCGGGTAATTGGCGGACAAGCCGAGCAGAATCTCCGTGGCCTCCTGCCCGTCCCAAAACAACTCAATCAACACCACCGCCGGTTCGGTCAGCGTCGGCAAGAGGGCGTAGAACTCCGGCAAGCTGGGCGCCACGTGCACACTGGCATCGGGCACGCACGACTGGATGAGTTGTTCGAGTTGGCCGGCGGCCTTGGCGTCGGGGAAGACGAGGTAATACGAATTGATTGCCGCTGCTGGTGTGCTGTTCATAATGAAGTGGGAAGCATATTCGCAGATGTCAGGGCGCAGGGCAATTACAATCAGTAACTCACAAATTCGTCGCGGAAAATATTTGACAGGCAAATTGGCAATGGGTTAATGTTCATAGCGTGATTTGCACTTTGTCACGACCGTTTATCCATGACAAATTATTGCCCGCGCAACGTGGTTGCGTGGTTGCGTGGTTGCGTGGTTGCGTGGAATCTATTTTGTCAAAATCGCCCAATGAAGTCGAGTCTTATCGTTGCGATTTTATCTTATTTTTCCAAGTTACGGTTAGCGAAGGTTCGGGCGCATTATGAAAACGCGCTCCTCGCAATCATGGCCGGACTTCGTTCGCCAGTGGTTTGCCAGACACAGCGGCGTGCTGTGCGTGTTGCTGGTCATGGGCGCGTTGCTAGTGGTCGTCGGACGATTGGGATTGAAAATCAAGTATGGCGGCATTGAGGGGGTCGGCATTGATTTCAGATACACGCCGGTGAAATTGCTGGTCGCCGGGCATGACCCGTTCAAAGTTTACCTTGGGCAACTGGAGACATTACGGCATGGTGGAAACCTCGAAGTGCCGAAACTGGACATCAGCGACCGTCCCAGCACTGGGCCAGTGTATTTGGTAAGCGGCTATTTACCGTTGCTGCCGCTGGTGCTGACAGACATGAACACCGCCAAGTACATCTGGATGGCATTGACTGCGGTAATGTTCGGCGCGGTGATACTGACCGCGCAGCGGACACTGGCATTGAACCGATGGTGGCTGGCGGGGTTGACGGCGGCGCTGTTGCTGTCGTCCTCGTTCATGGCCAGCGTGTATAATTGCCAAATGTCCATGCTGGCACTGTGCACGTTCATGCTGGCAGCGCGTTTTTCAAAAAAACACTGGCTGCTGGCGGCATTGCTGTTGAGCGTGTCTTGGACCAAATTCTCGCTGACGGTGCCGCTGACGCTGTGGTTTTTGCTTGCGCCGACGCGGTGGAAAATCGTGCTGGTGGCGGGTGTCTGGCAGGTGCTGTTCACGGCGCTGGCCGCGTGGTGGACGGGCGGTGTGTTCGCGGATATGCTGCTCGGCCCGCTACAGCTGTTGTCCATCGGCAGCAGTCCCACGATGCAATGCAGTGTGTATGGTATCTGCACTTATGTGCTCGGGTTGGGTCAGTGGTGCTCCATTTTGGTCACCGCACTGTGGCTGGTGCTAGCTGGTGGATGGTTGTGGTGGCGGTGCGGCGGTGGGAAAAACACCGAGGATTTGGCGTCGCTGACGCTGGTGTTTTTATGCGTGGTCGTTTGCAGCAGCTTTTATCTCGGACTGTATGATTTTCTAATGCTGACGCTGCCGTTATGGTGGTTTGCCAAGACCATGCAATCCGGTGGCAAGGGCGGCGATTTTTGGCTGGCTGCGCTCGGCTTGGGTTGTGTACTGACGGTGATATACACTCCGGTCGTGATGAAAATCGCCACGCACTTGATTCCGGAGGCCAGAACCATCAGGCCGTTTAATTTTCAATCGCTGGTCTGGCTGACATGTTTCACGCTGTTGTTATTGGTGATGGGACGGTTGTTGTGGAAACAAACCGCTCGGACAAATGGGAAAAATCAAGCTGGAGCCGAAGACGGGGATTGAACCCGTGACCCACGGTTTACGAAACCGTTGCTCTACCGCTGAGCTACTTCGGCCTGATGGAACGGACATTATGCGAAAATTTTTCCTGGCGGCAAGTGATTTTTACGCGCCACGGAGGCGCGGGGGTGTTTTTAAGGTGCTATCCCGTGAACAGTGGAATGGCGGTGGCGTGAGGTAAGCGCAGCATAATTCCCCTTCCGTGAAGGGGTGGCGCGGAGCGCCGGGGTAGTTCAGCGTTTGGGGCGAGGTTCCTGTTAACGCTGAACTACCCCGTCCGCTCCGCGGCCACCCC
>JAISCS010000154.1 GCA_031265365.1 Verrucomicrobiales bacterium | reverse complement strand
AGATTGACCATTCGCCCGC
Source organism: Verrucomicrobiales bacterium (assembly GCA_031265365.1). GTDB lineage: Bacteria > Verrucomicrobiota > Verrucomicrobiia > Methylacidiphilales > JAAUTS01 > JAIRPN01. The sequence continues at coordinate 2,837 of JAISCS010000154.1, read as the reverse complement.
GAAGGAAAAGGTGAAAATCTACACGGGCGACGCGTTTGACTTGGTCGGTGACCGTCAGCGGACGGATTACAAGCAGGAGAACAAGCAGGAACAATACACGTTGACGGAGAGCTTCAAAATCACCATCCGCAATCGCAAAAAAGAAACCGCGCAAATCCGCGTGGTGGAGACGCTCTACCGCTGGCCGTCGTGGGAGATGGTGGAGAGCAGTGACACTTATAAGAAGGTGGATTCCAACACGGTGGAATATCTCACGCAACTGGATCCGGATGGGGAGAAGGTGATTACGTACACGGTGAAGTATTCGTGGTGACGAGATGAGTGGTAGATTGAAATTCCCGGCGACGGGGGCTTATGTCTGGCTTAATTCCTGGGTCATGGCGCATGTGATTCATTTGGTGGTGGAGCGGTTTTGCGATGATTTTCTCAATCGCCAAAATGACCCGTGCGGGCGGTTGCGCGACCAGCTTGTCATGGCGGCACGGTCGGCGTGCGCGAATATTGCCGAGGGGTCGGCGCGGCACGCGACTTCCCGCGAGACGGAGATGAAACTTACCGACGTCGCCCGCGCGTCGCTCAACGAGGTGGCGTCGGACGCGCTGCATTTGCTGTTGCGGCGGAAGGCGCTGCCGTGGGCGAAGGATTCCGCCGAGGCGGTCGCGGTGCGCGGGCTGATGTTGGACGAGCCGTGTTACGGCGCCGATGTTCAGCGTGACAGCGCGGCGCATATTCTCGCGCAAGCGGAGCGGTTCGCCAGGTGGACGGAGTCACCGTCAGCGGAGACGCGGCTGAACGCGCTGCTGATTTTAAGCACGCGCGCGATAACCATGCTCACGGGCCAGATGGCGGCGCAGGGGCGGGAGTTTGAGCAAGAGGGCGGGTTTCGGGAAAAACTGCACACCGCGCGCGTGGCGAGCCGCGCTGCTGATGAAGGCGCGCCGGTATGCCCGGAGTGCGGCGCGCCGATGGCGAAGCGCGCCGCGAAGACCGGCAAGAACGCGGGGCGGGAGTTTTGGGGTTGCACGAAGTACCCCGCGTGCCGCGGCACGCGGGAGTGCGAGGGGGAGCCGGCGAGATGACGATGCGACGACATGGCGAGGTGACGATAGAAAGATTTTTCCCAACGCTTCGTCGTCTCGTCAAATCGTCCTGTCGTCATCTCGTGTTAATGCTTGGCAGCGGCGGATGACGGAAACCCAAGAAAAAAATAAGTGCAAATAAAACAGAACTACGTCCATTGCCCACGACGGGGCGCCGGTTATTTTAGAGCGAATTATTCATGGGAGTTTGTGTATGAGTTCGCACTGGTTGTTAAAAATCATCCCGCTGACGGTGGTCTTGCTGGCTGGGGCGCCGGCGGCGAGGGCGCAGATGTTGTCGGTGTATGTGGGGAATACCCCCGGCGATTTGGCTGGGTTCGAGGCGTGGCTCGGTCATCCGGCGGATGGGGTGCAGTTGCATACCGGTTACAAGGGCTGGGCTGATTACACCGGCTCGGTCGGTTGGTTGCGCGATGTGTACGCGGGGGTGGAACGGCAAAAATTCTGGTCCATCCCGTTAATTCCAGAAGCCGAGGCCGCCACACTGTCAGCGGCGGCTGGCAGTAACAACGGCGCTTATGTCACGGCGTGGAACACCATTGCCAGCGCGCTGGTGGCCGGCCAGCCGACGGGGACGATTTATGTCCGCACCGGCTGGGAGTTCAACGCGAACTGGTTTCCGTGGTCGGCGCTCGACGGCAAGGCCGCTGACTATGTCGCCACGTATCGGAATTTTGTAACGACGTTCCGCGCGGTCAGCGACCGTTTCGTGTTCGAGTGGTGCCCGAACATTGGTGACCAGGGGATGAACCCCGCGGAGGCTTACCCGGGCAACGACTATGTCGACATCATCGGCATGGATTTTTATTACAACATCGCGTGGGACCTGACCGACCGCAATGGATTGGATGCGTGGAATTACAAAGTGATTGAGTCTTACGGTTTGCAGTGGCTGGTGGATTTCGCGGTGGAGCATGACAAGCCGGTCGCCTACAGCGAGTGGGGCGTGAACAATCCCAATGGCACGGCGTATCTCGCGGCGTTCGCCGAATGGCTGGCGAACTCATCGGTCGAGGTGGTGTATCAAAATTACTGGAACTCCAACGCGGCGTTCGACGGCATGTTGAGCGACGACCAGTATCCGCTGTTGGCGGCGGCGTATCTTGAGGCCTTCGGCCAAATTCCAGAGCCGTCCGTCGGCGCGTTGCTGGCGGTGGGACTGGCCTTGGCGCTGGGCGGCTGGTGGTTGAGGAGGAAAATTATTCGGCGGCAAAAAATGGGGTAAGGTGACGAAGCGGGTGGTTCACAGGGCGCTGCCACGCTGACTACGCTCCCGCTCCATAAGTTTCTTATTGCGCCGCGCAACGTCGCGGCCTTGAATAACAGGCATGATAACAGGCATGTCATGGCGACTGGCGATTTTGTGTTGGTGGTCACTAACAGCGTCGCTGCCAGCGTCAGCGGCGGATGACGCCGCGGTGTTTGTGAAAGAACCGCTGCCCAGGCACACGCATTTGCACAAGTCCGTCACCATGTCGGATGGTTCCACTTGGGCGATTGGCGGCGCCATCCCAAGCCGGTTGATGCTCAGGAAAGACGGGCAATGGCAGTCGCTGCCGGTGACAGCTGGCCAGGAAAACATCAGCCAATGGGTTGACTTGCAAATTGGCGGGGAGAATTTTTTAGGGGCTGTCCTAGATAAGGGTTAGAGTTTAATCCATCCCTTGAGTAAAGCGAGTTGTTGTTTAGGGGTACCGTAGTTAAAGCGGAACTCACATTCCTTGAGGAACAAGAAGA
>JAISCS010000192.1 GCA_031265365.1 Verrucomicrobiales bacterium | reverse complement strand
GGGCGCCGTAGCCGATGCTGTCGAGGGTTGCGAGGATGGGGAGCATTTGCTCGGTTTGCATGCGCGTGGCGGCGAGGGATTGGTGGCCGTCGCGCAGGATGGTGTTGTTGAATTGTACGTTGCTCACGGGGATAAAATGTAGGGACGCTGGCGGTGAAGTCAACTCATTATCTGCCATATATGGCGGTAATTGGTCACGGTCAGCGGTCAGTTTTTTTCGGCGAAATAGAATAGCTGACCGTCAGCGGGTCGCGCGATGAAGAGGTGCGTGATGCGCGGTCTGCCGGTGCGTTCGTTGAATATCAGCTTCAGCGGGTAAATCCATGCGCGTTCGGTGAAAAAATCGCCGGCGGGCGGGAACCACGGAATTTCCCAGCGGCACGCGTCAATAAAATTCACCGCCCGCCGAACATCAGCGGGCAACTGGTCGCCGCGATACCAACCCTCGCGATTTTCCAAATCGCCGACCGTCAGCGGCGAAGCGGTAAATTCGCCGGCGCGCAAATAATCCATCCATTCAATCCAGATATTTTCACGCTGCCAATGAATAACCTTGTGGATTTTGGTTTGCGTCAAACCGCTGACGGTCAGCGCCTGTCGCGCGCTGTCGATGAGCGCCGCGCGCGGTTGCCACCACATGAAATAGACTGTTAGCGCGGCTGGAATCGCCAACACTGCCAGCGTTATTTTCAAAAATTTCATGCGCCCACGCTAATCCGCGTCATTCTGAAATACAACGGTAATGTCACCGTCAGCGCGGGGCAATGCCGGCAACTTACGCCGGCAAAAATTCCGTGCTTAGGGCGTGGACGCACAATTCGTTAAGGCTGATGCCTTGCCTGAAGGCTTTAACCGCCAGCGCCTTGTGCAAGTCGGGATTGACGCGCAAGACAAATTTGCCGGAATATTTGCCCGCTTTTTTCGGCTTGGGCAGCGGGTCGTTGTATTTGAGTTTGGTTTCCAACACATCCTCGACCGCGTCGCACAATTCGGCATACACCTTGCCCTCGTCCTGCCCGTGAACGCCGCCAAAAAACAGTTCGGGACAGGTGCCGACATAGCAGTGGTCTTCGTCGCTCCATTCGACTAATTTGATGTATTGGTTTGCCAGTTTTTTGATGTCTTTCGCATTCATTTTTTACTCTCCTCAATACCCAGTCGCACTTGTTTTTCTTGATACCGTTGGGCGTCATGTCCCGGTTGCCCGCTCATGAACACCGCCACCCCGGAAGCATGACGCCATTTCCGGTGACTGCCTTTGCCGGACTCCCAGACAAAGCCGGCGTGTTTCAGCTCTTGTTCCAATTCCCGGATTTTTTTCGGCATGGCGGAAATAGTATCATAATATGAAATTCACGCAACCAATAGCCGCGGAGATTTTATCCACACCCTGGCAAAATATTTTCTTGCTTGCGTTAATCACGATTAACGTCAACCATCTTGGCATGTCCAAGCAAAATATGGTCAAGGTCGGTATTGTGCAGTTTGCCAGCGAACATGACACGGGGAAAAATTTAGCCAAAGCCGCGACGTTGTGCCGGCAAGCCGCTGACGGCGGCGCGCAAATTATTTGTTTGCAGGAATTATTCCGCAGTGATTATTTTTGCGTGGCGGAGGATTATCAACAATTCGACCTCGCGGAGACCATCCCCGGCGACGGCACGGCGGCACTGTCAGCGGTCGCCAAGGAGACGGGCGCGGTCATCATCGCCAGCTTGTTTGAGCAACGCGCGCGGGGGCTGTATCACAACACCGCCGCCGTGCTGGACGCCGACGGTGAGTTGTTAGGCGTGTACCGCAAGATGCATATTCCCGACGACCCGGCGTTTTACGAGAAGTTTTATTTCACGCCGGGCGACCAAGGGTTCAAGACGTTCGGCACCAAGCACGGGCGGCTCGGCGTGTTGATTTGCTGGGACCAATGGTATCCCGAGGCGGCGCGGCTGACGGCATTGCGCGGCGCTGACATGCTGTTTTACCCGACGGCCATCGGTTGGTCGGGCGACACGCCGCCTGACCTTCGCCGCGCGCAACATGACGCCTGGCGCACGATTCAGCGCAGTCATGCCATCGCCAACGGCGTGTTCATCGTCAGCGTTAATCGCGTCGGCAAGGAGAACGGGCTGGAGTTTTGGGGCGGCTCGTTTGCGTGCGACCCGTTTGGCGAGATGATTTGCGAGGCGGCGCATGACCGCGAGGAAATTTTAATCGCGGAGTTCGACCTCGCTGACGTTGACCACACGCGGAAGCACTGGCCCTTTTTACGCGACCGGCGGATTGACGCTTACGGTGAGATTACGAAACGGTATCTTGATTAAGAAAGAGCGTCCGCGCATCACGCGAATTTACGCGAATAAAAATTAGCGACGATTAGCGTGCCTGGCGGACTCATTTTTATGAACATCAACTTTGACGATTATTATATGCCCGCGGAATGGGCGGCGCATGAGGCGACTTGGCTCGCTTACCCGGTCAACGCGGAGACGTGGCCCGCTGACCTTGACGCGGTGCGCGATGTTTACACACAGATGATTGCGGCGCTCACTCCGCATGAGAAAGTCATTTTACTCGCCGCCGATGGCGCGGTCGCCGACCTCATTCACACGCGGCTCACCGGCAGCGGGGTTAATTTTGAAAATTTGAAAATGGTCAACATCCCCGTCAACGACTCGTGGCTGCGCGACGCCGGCCCCATCTTCGTCAAGCACCGCGCCGCTGACGGTCAGCCGCCGCTGGTCGCGCACGATTTCGTCTTTAACACGTGGGGGAAAAAATACGGCCCGTGGGACGACGACGACCAAATCCCGACGCGCGCCGGGCGGTTGCTCGGCTTCCCCGTGGTCGCGCACGACATGGTGCTGGAGGGCGGCTCGATTGACGTGAACGGCAGCGGCAGCGTGCTCACCACGCGGCAATGTTTGCTCAACCCGAACCGCAACCCGTCGCTGAC
>JAISCS010000113.1 GCA_031265365.1 Verrucomicrobiales bacterium | reverse complement strand
AGTTGCGGGATTTCAAACGGCTTCAGCGTGTAGTCGAACGCGCCGAGTTTCATGGCCTCGATGGCGGTTTGCGAGGTGCCGTAGGCGGTCATCATGATGACGATTTGGCGCGGCCTGGCGCGGCGGATTTCGCGGAGCACGTCGAGGCCGTTCTCGCGCCCCATGCGGATGTCCATGACGACGACGTCGGGATTTTCTTTCTGCACCACGCGCAGACCGTCAGCGCCGTTCGCGGCAGAGAGGACGCTGACGTTGTCCTTGGCGAGCAAGCGCTCGAAGGAATAATGCACGTCGGTTTCGTCGTCAATGATGAGGATTTTTTGTCGCGGGGTGTCGGGCATAAGCTAATATTTAACCACAGATTACCACTGAAGTCAGGCGCAAATTACACTGCACTGCAAACTCCGAGCGTAGCGAAGCAAATTAACACGGATTTTTATTGTTTGCCTAATTGGGTTCAGTAACATTAAAAATAGTGTAATCACATTTGCAAAATTATCATGAGAAAGGAATATGATTTTTCAATGGCACGGAAAAATCCATATGCGCGAAAAACTTCAAGCTCGGAAATATCAGTTAAGGTTCGTTGTCTGCTTTATTTTGGCGCTTGGCTTGTTGCTTTATTTAGCCTCATCCCAAGTTTAAGAGCCATCGTTTTTCTCCCATTTTTTCCGTATGGATTGTGCAAGGTATTTCATTTCAAAAACGGAGATTGGATGGTTTGGCTTATCTGGTTACTTTACTTGATTCACGGTATTATAACTCTTTCTTGTCGAGGACGCGTTTTATTCTTTATCCTTTATTTTATGTTAATCGTTTTTCTGGTTACCAATGTCATCGGCTGCAAGGGTATCCTTAGCGAAATGTCGCATATCAATTAAAATTAGCGGACTAATAGGCAAACCAGCCCAGCGTCAGCAGCAGCGCGCCGAAGATGACGCCACCGGCGGCGGCGAGTTTGGCGCGGCGCGGGGTTTGATAAATCCACGTCAGGGCGTCGCGTAGCAGGTACGGCGAGGAGACGAAGGCGATGCCGGCGATGATGTAGGCATACGCGCTGACGGTGACGACGAATTTGACGCAGCGGTCGTCAAGAAAAGCGGCGTCGAGCAGCACGTTGGCGAGCAACAGCAGCAGCGCGCCGAGGGCGCGGACGGCGAGGAATTCGCGGACGAAAATGAGCATGCCCACGGTCAGCGCGGCGGTGATGACGAAGAAGAGGTCTTGGTACGGTGCGAAGTCCATCAGGTCGGCGTGGAGGATGAGCCAGGCGAACCACAGGCCCGCCGCGACCATCAGCGCGATGCCGGCGGGGTAGTTGCGGGGAAAGGCGCGCAACAGCCGCTGACAGTCGGCGGCGCGCCACAGCGCCCAGCCGTGGGTGAGGAGGTACGCGAGGCCGAGGGCGACGGCGACTTGTGACAATGTAAAATGGTAAATCATACGCTGACGATGGCCGGTTATAATGAACGAACGCGCGGATTTGTCAGCATTATTATTGGCTGGCTGAAAACGGGCGGGACGCTAACGTTGACGCACGTGATGACGCGGGAGCAGATTATCGAGGCGTTGCGGCAGGTGAAATATCCGGGGTTCAGCCGCGACATTGTGTCGTTCGGGCTGGTGACGGGCGTGGAGTTCACCGCGCCGGGCACCATCGTGTCGCTGACGGTCACCACGACGGACGAGCGGGTGCCGAGGATTTTGCAGGAGCAGGTGGCGGAAGTCGTGGGGCGCTTGCCGGGCATCAGCCGGCCGGTGGACGTGCGCGTGAAAATAAACACATCACCGTCAGCGGCCAATGAATTGCCGCCGCGCGAGGGCATCGCGGGCGTGCGGCGCATCATCGCCGTGGCCAGCGGGAAGGGCGGCGTCGGCAAGTCCACGGTGGCGGCGAACCTGGCGGCAGCGTTTCACTTGCTAGGGATGAAAGTCGGGCTGTGCGATTGCGATTTGCACGGGCCGAGTCTGGCGCTGATGTTCGGCGCCGGCGAGCAGCCGACGATGGACGAGGACGATTTAATCAATCCGGTGACGGTCAGCGGCATCAAGCTGATGAGCATGGGGCTGCTGGTGGACGACGACGCGCCGGTGATTTTGCGCGGGCCGATGGTGACGCGCTACACGCAACAGTTTTTGCGCGGCGTGCGGTGGGGTGAGCTGGACGCGCTGGTGCTGGACTTGCCGCCGGGGACGGGGGACATCGCGCTGACGGTGACGCAGACGCTGGCGCTGGACGGGGCGGTCATCGTCAGCACGCCGCAGGAGGTGGCGCTGATTGACGCGCGCAAGGCGGTGAAGATGTTCGCCAAGGTCGGCGTGCCGGTGCTGGGCCTCATTGAGAACATGAGTTACTTCACCGCGCCGGACAGCGGGCGGCGGTATGATATTTTCGGCACAGGCGGCGCGCGAGTGGAGGCGGAGAAGCTGGGGGTGCCGCTGCTGGCGGAGGTGCCGATTGAGATGGCCACGCGCGAGGCCGGCGACCGCGGGCGGCCGATTGTGTTGCGCGACGCGGGGACGCCGGCGGCGCGGGCGTTGCTCGCGGCGGCGGAAAAAATTCGCGGGTTGTTATGAGCGCCGCCGCTGACCGTGACCCCGCGCAGGTGCGGGCAATGTTCGCGCGAATCGCCAGGCCGTATGATTTGGTCAACGGCCTGTGCAGTCTCGGCATTGACCGATATTGGCGGCGGCGGCTGGTCGCGGGCGTCAGCGGGCGCAAGGTGCTGGACTTGGCGACCGGCAGCGGCAAGGTGGCGCTGTTGTTGCAACGGCGCGGGCACGCGGTGACGGGGATGGATTTTTGCGCGCCGATGCTGGAGTTGGCGCGGAAGAAAGGGGTGCGGCATTTGCGGCAAGGCGACGCGCTGGCGATGCCGTTCGCCGACGGTGAGTTTGACGCGGTGACCATCGCGTTCGGTTTTCGCAATTTCGCCGACCATGAGCGGGCGCTACGGGAAATCCGGCGCGTGCTTAAGCCCGGCGGCGCGCTGCATATTTTGGAATTTTCCAATCCGGCGCCGTGGCTGGCGGGATTTTATTATTTTTACCTGTCGCGGGTGATGCCGTGGCTGGCGGGGCTTATCAGCCGCAATCCGCAGGCTTACGATTATCTGGCGAACACGGTGGAACGCTTCCCCGCTGCCGCCGACTTGGCGGCGCGATTGTCGGCGGCGGGGGTGCGGGAGGTGACTTGGCGGAAATATACTTTTGGGATTGTAGCCATTCATCGCGGGGAATTTTGAAATGCCAAACACTGAAACACCCTGTCACCACGCGCTCTTTGTCACGGTGGGAGAATTAGGCAAAACTGCGGGGCGCGAGTTTGTTACCCGCGTGGTGTCATCTGCGAAGCAGCAAACAATCCCGCGCTCCGCAACTATCGCCTGATTACATACGGGTTGGGGTTGAGATTGCAACGCTGAAACAAATCGTACCGACTGCGCACTCCGCAAACGCCAATTCCCCTTCCGTGAAGGGGTGTTGCGGGCCAAGGCCGCCGGGGTGCTCGGCGCGGGCGCGCCGGCGTTTGTGACGGCGTGTTTGCAGCGCGACAAGAACGGTATCCCGAAAAATAAAATCGCCGTGGAATGGGCGCGCG
>JAISCS010000111.1 GCA_031265365.1 Verrucomicrobiales bacterium | reverse complement strand
CTCGATTTGTTGCCGCAAGTCGCTCATGCCGCGAACCAGGTTCCCACCGCTTGGTTTTGGTGGATTTTCAATAAAATGTCTTTTTCCCGCCCGCTGGCGATGACCATTGGAATCTTCGCTTCTAACATACGTTTGGCGGTCTCCAATTTGGAAATCATGCCGCCGACCGAACGCTCGCTGCGGCTCTGGCCGGCGTAACCCAAAATTTTCGCGTCCACCTCGCGCACGCGGCGCACCAAGGCGCCGGTGCCGTCAGGCTTGGTGTTCAAGCCGGTGATGTCGCTGAGGATGACCAGGCGCCGCGCCCTGACCAGCAGCGAGACGTGGGCGGAGAGTTGGTCGTTGTCGCCGAAGCGGTTGAGCATTTCCAGCTCCTCGAACGACAGCGCGTCATTCTCGTTGAAAATCGGCACCGCATTGCCCAGCGCGACGAGGCGCGCGAGCGTCGCCTGCAAATTCGCGCAGACTTTGCGGCTGTCGAGGTCCCAACTTGTCACGAGAATTTGCGCGGCGTGCATGCCGAATTTTTTGAACGCCTTGGAGTACGCCTCCATCAATTTCGGCTGGCCGATGGTGGCGCAGGCCTGCAAGCCCTGACGGTCAGCGGGCCGTTTGTTCAAGCCCATCACGGCCATGCCGGCGCTGATGGCGCCGGAGGACACCATGATGACGGCGCAGCCCTTGCGCCGCAGCGCGCGGATTTGCCGCGCGAAATCCTGAATCAGCGCGCGGTTGACGCCGCCGCGGTTGGTGAGCAGGTTGCTGCCGACCTTGACGACCCAGAGGTTGCGCGGTTTCATTCGGGCCAGTCTTTCGTGACGAGTTGCCGCGCGACGTTGATGCCGCGCGTGAGTGACTTGAAGCGGCCGACGAGTTGCCAAACTTGCGAAAGATTTTCGAGCATTCCGACGAAGCGTACCTTCCGGCGAAAGACCAGCGACGCCAACACACCGGCGAGCGGCGCGGCGACAAGCAGACCGGGGCGAAATTTCGCCAGCAGCGCGGAGCCGGTCTCCAGCCAGTGCATGCGCGTCTCGACTTGTTGCCAATCGCGCAGGAACATCTCCCGCTGCGCCTCGCAAACGCCGACCAGCCGGATTTTTTTCCGCCGCAGTTCTTTTATCTCCCCAAGCATTCGCGGTCCTTCCTCAACTGGTTGAGCGTTTCCTCGAAGGGTTTTGACTTGGTGTTGAGCGTTTTGACGAGGAAGCAAGCCGCCGCCACCGCCGCCAGCAAATAAACCGCCGCCACCGCCGCCAGCGCCGTGACGAGGTGCGCCGAATGCCACAGCGCGACGACCACCAGCAGCGTGGCCAGCACCAGTCCCAGCGCGCCCAGCACCACGGTGAGCACGATCCAAACGAGGATTTGGATGACGCGGAGTTTTTCCTCGTGCAGTTCGGTGACGAACAAACTGCCGCGCGTCTCGACGATGCCGACGAGGTTTGTCGCCAGTCGTTTCAGCGAAGTGAAGATGCCTTGGCCGGAGGAAAATTCTGACATAGGTTATTTCCGGTTGATGAGGATGCCGATGAGCAACCCGACGCCGAACGCGACGCCGATGGATTCGTAGGGATGCTCGCGGATGACGCGGTCGGTGTGCCTAGCACCCTCGATAACTTTCTCGCGCGCGACGCCCTCGATTTGTTTCAATCGCTCGCGCGCGACGACGAGTTTTTCCGCCAATTTTTCGCGCGCCTCGCCGGCCTTGCCGCGCAAGTCATCGCCAGCGGCGTGAATCAGCGCCTCGGCGTCGGAGATTACTTCTTTGACATCACTAACCAACTTTTCTTTTGTAACGGCTTCAGTCATGTGGATATTGGAACATAAAAACGACCGGGACGCAAGCGAAGAACTTTAGCGATAGTGCCCCAGTTTGCGTTAAAAAATCAAACTACGGTAATTCCTCATAACATTGGCAGAAGTACCGCGTCATCCTGAGCGGAGCCGAAGGGCGAAGGAGCGGCCCAGCACTGACCAACAGGCTGATGACAATTAATCCGCTGATGTTCACCTAACCGCTCCTTCGACTACGCACCTACGGCGCTGCGCTCAGAGCCTGCCCTGAGCTTGCCGAAGGGATGACGGGGGACTCGGCCAATGTCGTAGGGAAATGCTATAACTCATAAATTATACCTCGCGCATCGAAATTGACTTAGACCGTCAAAGTGTCCATGCTAGGCATCCTTGTATGAACGTGAACGACCCAGCCGCCAATCGTGAGAAACATGACGATGTTTCCCGGCCCACCAAATTCATCTCCGCCGCCGTGCTGTCGTTATGCGCGGTCCTCGTCGCGGTGACTTCCCTGCACTGGGGCGGCATGATTCCCAACGTGGCCGTCTGGCTGTTCCCGGCGGGGGCGCTGTTGTGGCTGCTGGTGCTGCTCGGCGCGGCGCGTAATATTCAACGCGGCATCGCCACCGGCGGCTGGCCGGAGGTGTTTGTGCTGCTGTGGCTGGTGTACGCAATGTTCTCGTGGTTCCAATCGCCGGCGGAATATGTGGCGCGGTGGGAATGGCTGTGGATTCTGGTGTACGCGGCGGTGTTTTTGTCGTTACGCAACTTCGTGCACTCGCCGCGCTGGTATTTCTGGCTGGTGGCGTGGCTGGTGGGCTGCGCCACGGTGATTTGCTTGTTCGGCTTCATGCACCGCGAAGGGGTTTACAACATCTGGGGACTGCCGCGGCCCGACTACGGCCCGCGCATCTCAGGCACGTTCGGCTGCCCCAACCATTTCGGCGATTTCCTGGTCATGGGCGGACTGGCGGCGCTGGGGCTGGGCTTTTACAACAGGCTCAAATGGCCTGTCCGGCTGGTATGTTTCTACCTGTTCATGATGTTCACGGCGGGGATTTTTTATTCCGTGTCGCGCGGGTCGTTTCTGGGCTGGACGGCGGGGATTATCGCGGTGACGGTGTTTCTGTTCATTGACCGCCGCACTTCGCTCAAATTAAAGCTGGTGTTCTTGGCGGCCATCCTGCTCGGCGTCGGCTACTGCGTATTCGTCGTCAGCAACGACGAATTTGCCCTGTCCCGCGTGGAACAAGCCATGCGCGGCGACATCCGGCTGCTGCTGGCGCAGGACGCGTTGCGTATCTGGGACGGGCACAAGCTCTTCGGCAGCGGCATGGCGACCTTCGATTTCTGGCACCAACGGCTGCATCAGGAGGGCTTTTTTGGCCGGGCGATTTACACGCACAACGATTATCTTAACCTGCTGTCTGACTACGGCATCATTGGCGCGGTCATCGTCAGCGGATTCCTCGCGGCGTTGGTGGCGCGACTGTGGGCGCGCACCCGGCGGGAGCTGGTGCCGCCTGAGCAGCAAATCGCAACGCGCCTCGCTTGGTGCGTGCTGGCGGCGGTGGCGGCGCACGAGACCTTCGACTTCAACTTGCACATCCCCGCCTGTGCCATCGCCTGTTTCAGTCTGCTGGCCATCGGCAGCGCGCAAATCAAGCACCGGCCCGCCACCAGCCTGGTCACCCACAGCGGCAGTATCGCGCTCATCATCAGCGCCTTGGTCGCGGTGTTTTTCCTGGCCACACTGACCACGCGGACCGGGCAATCGCTGCAATTTTTCAAGCAATCCAACGGGTCACTCCCCACTCGGTCACCGGAACAAGTGGCCAAGGAGGTTGAGAAACTTCGCCAGATTGACCCCACCAACGCCGAGGCCTTGGAAAGCGCGGGCGACATCCTGCGTATCAAGGCCGCCAACCTGAACCCCGCCATCAACGCCGCCAACGATGCCAGCGACAGCGTTACCGCCACCCGGCTGATGGAGGAGCGGGAAACTTTGGGTCAACAAGCCCTGCGCTACTATTCACTGGCGCAAACCGCCAACCAACTATCCGACATCCCGCTGTTGAAACAGGCGCTGACGCTGGACGCCCTGCAACGCTATGGCGAGGCGCAACTCTTCTACGCCAAAGCACTCGCCAACCAACCGCACAATTCCTTCTTCCGTTATTATTACGGGTTCCACCTCGCCGTCATGGGGGAATACGACCTGGCGCGCAAGGAATTCCGCGCCGCGCTTAGCGCCCCCGTCATCCGCAACACGGACAAAACCCTGCGTTCCCTCGCGGAGCAGGCGCTTGAGGAACTGAACGCGCTGGACCGGCGCGCCCCCTTTTAGTTTCAGCGTTCGGTGCTCTATTCCCTGCAACGCTATAGTAATTCTTCATAACATTGGCAGACTATCCCGTCATCCTGAGCGAAGCCCTGCAAGGGCGCGTCACCCTGAGCGGAGCCGAAGGGCGAAGGAACGGCTAAGTACTGACTAACCGGCTGGCGGCAACTAATCCGCTGACGTTCACCAACCCGCTCCTTCGACTACGCACCTGCGGCGCTGCGCTCAGGATGACGGGATAGTCTGCCAATGTTATGAGGAACTACTATAGACGGATTTAACCAGAATCTGTAACTCATTCCCGACGAAGGCAATTTCCCTCGCGGTCAGCGCCACGTTCGGCGCGAGTGACAGCACCCGCCCGTCCTGCCCCGCGCCGAGCAAAATCAAGCCGCGCCGTAGGCCGCCGGCCATCAGTTCCCCCGCCGCGCCGGGTTGTTTCAATTCCACGCCCCACAACAGGCCGCGACCGCGCACGTCCGCCACCGCTGGCAGTGACCGCAACGGCTCCAGCGCCGCGCGCCACGCCGCCGCCAGCTCCGCGACCCGCCGCTGACAGTCAGCGTCCGCCCAAAAATCCAGCGCCGCCAGCGCCAGCGCGCACCCGACCGGATGGCCCAAAAACGTGCTCGTGTGCAACGCCTCGCCCGTTGACTCCGGCCACGCGTCCATCACCGCCGCCCGGCCCACGCACGCTGACAGTGGAAACGCGCCGGTCAGCGCCTTGCCCAGACAAATCAAATCCGGCACGACCTGCTCATGCTCGCACGCGAACCAGTGGCCCGCGCGGAAAAATCCCGTGTATATTTCATCCAGCGCCAGCAGCGCGCCGTGACGGTCGGCGAGCCGCCGCAACATTTTCAAAAACCCGTCCGGCGGCACAATCTCGCCGCCGCGCCCCAACACCGGCTCCGCCAAAATCACGCCGGTCGCGCCGCGCGCCAAAATGCCGTCCATCAGCGGCTCCAACTCTTCCAACTCCGCTGCCGACCGTGGAAACGGCACGAAATCGGCAAAATCGGCGAGTTGCGCGCGAAACGGCGACTTGAAAAAATCCCAACCGTTGACCGTCAGCGCCCCGAAGCCCAGCCCGTGATACGCGCCCTCGAACGCCAGCACGCGGCGTTTGCCGGTCACCAGCAGCGCCGTCTTCAACGCCATCTCGACCGCCTCGAACCCTGAGTTGCCCAGCATCACCTTCGCCGCGCCCGCGCCCCAGCGCCCGAACGTCAGCGCCGCCAGCCGCTCGCACAACGTCACCTTCAGCGCCGCCGGATGCACATCGCCCATGCCGTGCTCCAGCGTCGCGCTTTGCCTGGCAAACGCCTGCTTCTTGTAATCCGCGCCAAACCCCGCCGTCGCCACGCCGAACGCCGAGGTCACATCGAGATAACGGTTGCCGTCCACATCCCACACATTCGCGCCGTCCGCGCGCTCCCAAAACACCGGGAACTTTTCATCCACAAACGTCACGTTCCGCGACTCGCAAGCCCGCAGCCGCCGCGCCAGCGCGCGCGACTTTTCCCCCGGCACCTCCGTAATCAATCTGGGCAGCATGGCTTTTATTAAACCACGAATGAACCCGAATACACACGAATTAACGCGCGAAAACATTCGTGTTTATTCGGGTCCATTCGTGGTTTAGAATGCCGCGATGTCCACCCCGCTGACCGTGCGGTTGAAGGCCGAGGCGCTGCGCCTGGGGTTCGACTTGTGCGGCATCGCGCCGGCGCGCGCCGCCGCTGACGGCGGCTACTTCCAGCGCTGGCTCGCTGACGGTCAGGCGGGTGACATGACGCCGTGGCTGGCGAAAAACGCCGCCGGTCGCGCCGACCCCGCGTCACTGTTAGCGGGCGCGCAAAGCGTCATCGTGCTCGGCCTGAATTATTACCGACCGGTCCCGGCGCGGCGCGGGAAAATATCCACCTACGCGCTCGGCCAGGATTATCACGGCCTCATTTGGCTGAGGCTCGACGCCCTCGACCAGTGGCTGCGGTGGCACGGCGGCACGCAACGGCGCGCGGTGGACACCTCGCCGCTGATGGAGAAACCGCTCGCCGTCAGCGCCGGCCTCGGCTGGCTCGGCAAAAACACCGTGCTCGTGCATCCAAAATTCGGCCCGTGGCTGCTCCTCGCCGAGTTGCTTACCACGCTGACGCTCACGCCCGACCCGCCCGTCAGCAGTCACTGCGGCAACTGCGCGCGCTGCCTCCGCGCCTGCCCCACCGGCGCCATTACCGCCCCGTACCAACTCGACGCCCGCCGCTGCATCGCTTATCTCACGATTGAACACCAGGGCGCCATCCCGCTGGCGCTGCGGGAAAAAATCGGCGGACGCCTGTTCGGTTGCGACGACTGCCTCGCCGTCTGCCCATGGAACCGCCGGGCGCAAAAGACCCACAAGCTGATGCTGACGCGGCATTATCCCGACCCGCGCGAAATGCTGTATTGGGACGACGCCGAATTTCGCCGGACCTTTCGCTTCACGCCGATATTCCGCCTCAAGCGCCGCCGCTGGCTGCGGAACATCAGCGTCGTCCTCGGCAACACCGGCGCCGCCGCCGACCTCCCCGCCCTCCGCCACGCCGCCGCTGACGCCGACCCACTCGTCGCCGAGCATGCCGCGTGGGCCGTCGCGCAAATAAAAAATCGCGCCGCCGCTTGACACCGCGAAAAACCACGATACAATCCATCGCGAAATTTAGAATAAGTTAAGATTATGTATAAACTCATGCTCTCACCTTTGGCCGGCGCGCTGTTACTCGGCGCCGCCGTATTATTCATTTCAGGCCCGGCGCGCGCGAGCGCGGAACTGGACAAAGTCGTGGCGTCCCCCAAGACTCGTTGCGACGCGGCGAAGGACTGGTCGCTGGAACTCGGCTCCGGCGTGGCGTTCTCCAACATCCGCGCGCCGCACCTCGACGGTTACACCTACATCCCCGTCAAACTCACCGCCTCGCTGAAGGTGGACGAAGTCGACCTCGACGATTTCGCCGGCGGCATTTTCCGCGGCCAGACGGAATTTTTCTTCCGCGGTTACTGGAACCAAATCATCAACGGCCCGGAACACCGCATCGTCGGCGCGACGTTCGGCCCGCGTTATAACTTTGTCCAACCCGGCTGGAAGCTGGTGCCGTTCATCGAGACGAGCGTCGGCTTCGGCTTCATTGACTCCAACCAGACCCACGGCCCGCTCAGTCATGACGACCATCTGCGCGGCATGGGGGAGGATTTCAATTTCACCTTCTCCGTCGCGGTCGGCGCGCGGTATGACCTTGATGAAACCTGGTTCATGCGCGTCTCGGTATCCTACCAGCATTTTTCCAACGCCGGCTTGTCCGAACCCGAGCGCAGCAACCGCGCCATTGACGCCGTCGGGCCGGAACTGGCCTTCGGCGCGAATTTCTGAGCGCTGAACTCCGGTCACGAAGCCGCGAAGACGCAAAGAATTTTTTGGTTCTTACCCATGAGCAGTGGAATAGGCCCCGTCATGCTGGGCGAAGTTGCTTATTCCACCGATAACCGCGCGGAACCGTTTTTTATCACTCACTCCGGTACGCTGTCACTGACCAACTCCGCCGGCACGTTCACGCGGAACACCATGCCGCCGCTCTGATTCACCTCGGCGATGAGCGCGTCGGTCTCGGACAACTTGAAATTCACCTCCGGCACCAGCAGCGTCTCCTGCGTCACCGCGTGCTCGTACACCACGCACTTGCGCCCGCCGCTCTCGATTTTTTGCCGCGACTTCAAAATGCGTTTGCGTTCCAGCAACAGCGCCAGCAGATACGCGCATTTTTCATCCCCCGGTTGCAAATTTTCCAGCAGCCGTCGCAATTCCGACTCCGCGTCCTCGCGTGTCACCGCCTCGACCGGCGCGGGCGGGGCGGGTTTGAACACCGACTTCCAGCAGGACAACATCCCCTCCGGCGGCGGCTGCGACTGCCACGCTTCCTCTGACCAATCCAATCGTTCAAGCCCCTCGGCCCGCTCCAGTAACATGGTGTGAAACACCTCGTCCCCGGCGAAGGGGCGCCCCGTCGCCTGGCAAACCGGCGAGCGCGCCTTGATATTCCATTCCGTCTCAACAATCGCGGCCATGAAAAAAATCCTAACGCAAAGATTTTTGAGTTGAAAGCAAATCTCGCGCAAAGCCGCCAAGCCGCAAAGTTAATTTAATCAAAAAATATGGCTCCTCGTCGTTAGTGGTGAAAGCGTTGACGTCGGACACTCCCCACCGCCCCACGCGCCGGCCAATTCCCCTTCTGTGAAAATTCCCCGCTCGCAGAGAGGTGGCGCGAAGCGACGGGGTGTTTCAGCGTTAACGGGAAACCACCAAAACCGAACGCTGAAACACCCCGTCCGCTGGCGCGGCCACCCCTCTACGAGCGGGGAATCTCTCACGCTAAGGCAATCCTCATCGACGATGCTCCTACGTGAGCGAATTCCCCTCTCGAAGAGGGGAATTCGCTCACGCCGAAGCATTAGTCGCGCGTGTAGAAGGCCCCGCCGTGATGCCACCGCCCACGGGTAACAAAAAATCTTGGCGTCTTGGCACGAGATTTTTTTTAATTTGGATAACCGGCCGCCATCTATGTTAACCTGTGGTTAACAGCACACCCGCCATGAACCTCGACGAACTCTACCAGACGGTCATCCTCGACCACGCGCAACGGCCACGCAACTTCGGCGTAGTGCCGCAAGCCACCGCCGTCGCCGAGGGCCTCAACCCCTCGTGCGGCGATGAAGTCACCGTCAGCGTCAAGCTCTCCGCCGACCGTCAGACGATTGACGACATCAAGTTCAAAGGCGCCGGCTGCGCCATCAGCCAGGCTTCGGCGTCGTTGATGACGGTGAAACTCAAGGGCAAGTCCCGCGCCGAGGCGCTGGCGTTCGAGCAAACGTTTCACGACATGATGACCGCCGCGACGCTGCCGGCATACCCCCCCGGCTTCGGCGATTTACGAATCCTCGAAGGCGTCCGCAAATTCCCGCAGCGCGTCAAGTGCGCCACTCTTGGCTGGAATGCCCTCAGGCAGGCGTTAGGGGAATAAACTCAAAACGCAAAGCTCAAAACCTCAACGCAAAATTCAAAACTTGCTGGCGCGAAAAAATTCCAGGTCGGTGAGTTTTGAATTTTGAGATTTGAGTTTTGAGATTTTCCCAGTATCATCCCCCACTATGAGGCACTTCCTATCCTTCGTCGTGCTCAGCGCCAGCGGGATTGCCGCTTGTGCCGCGAGCTTAACCGCCGACAGCAAAATTTCCGATGTCACCGTCTATCAAGACCGCGCCATCGTCACCCGCAGCGCCGAGGTCAAGCTCGCGGACGGGGAGCAACAAGTCGTGTTCGCGGGCTTGCCCGACGGTCTCGACGAAAATTCCGTCCGCGCGCGCGGCACGGGCAGCGGGTTCAAAATCCTCGGCGTCGAAATCCGGCGCGATTTCAAAAAAGTCGCTGACAGTGAGGAGTTGAAAGTTTTGCGCGACCAGGTCAAGGCGCTGCAATTTCAAACGCAAGACCTCGACGACGAACGTAACATGTTGTCGCAAAAACAAAATCTGCTCGACCGACTCAGCAACAAACTCGGCGGCGACGAGAAACACCCGCTGACCGTCACCGAAATCAAGGGCATGACGGATTATTACGGCGAGCAAAACGCGACTATCAAAACCCGTCTTCGCGCCATCGAGCGGAGCCGCGACGACCTCAACCGGCAAATCGGCGATTTGAACAAACAAATCGCCACCCTCGCGCAACCCGGCTCGCCGGACAAGCGCAGCGTGGTGGTCACCGTCAGCGCCGAGGCCGCGGTCAGCGCGGAATTGCAGGTGGATTATCTCATTCACGGGTGCAGTTGGCAGCCGCAGTATGATGTTCACTATCAAACTGGTGAGAAAAACCTCGCGCTGACGGTGTACGGCGTCATTCGCCAAAGCAGTGGCGAGGATTGGGACGGCGTGAAGGTGACACTCTCGACGGCGCGCCCGCAGCAGGGGACGAGTTTGCCGGATTTGGCGAAGTGGACGCTGAATGTCAGCACGCCGCAGCCGCCAGCGTCAGCGATGGCGCCAATGAAAGAGGGAGCGCTGTCAATAACAGGCGGCACTGTGCGAACTTGGGGAGGAAATGAAATACGTGGAAATAGTTTTTCCGCTGGTAGTGGTGGTGTTGTTAATTACAGTGGAGCAATTAGCGCTGGCAGTTTAATGGTAGAAAACCAGGCTTTGTTCCAAACCGCTGACGTGGTCACCCAAGGCTTCAGCGCCGTGTACAAAGTGCCCACCACCGTCAGCGTGCCGAGCGACGGGCAGCCGCACCGTTGCACCATCAGCATCATGGAACTGGCCGCCGAGCAAAGTTACGCCAGCACGCCGAAGCTCAACCCGGGCGCGTTCGTCAAGGCGAAAGTCAAAAACGCCAACGCCGCGCCGCTGTTGCCGGGGCAGTTGAACGTGTTCATGGGCAACGATTTTGTCGGCTCCGCGCGGCTGGCGCTCATCGGGCCGGAAGGCGTGTTCGATTTGTTCCTCGGCAAGGACGACACCATCAAGGCCCAGCGCCAGGACAAGACCCGCAAGGAGGAAACCAGCGGCGTATTCACCAAGTCGAAAATCGTGAAAATGGGTTACACGATAGAGTTGGAAAATTTCCAATCGAAGGACGTCACCGTCAGCCTGAAAGACCAAATCCCAGTCTCGCAAAACGAGAAAATCAAAGTGACCTACAAGAGCAACATGAAGGTCAGCGAGGAGAACAAGGAGACCGGCGAGCTAACGTGGGACCTTGCCATCCCCGCGAAAAAGAAAGTGACCGTGGACGTGGATTTCCAAGTTGAGTGCCCGCCGGATATCACCGTCAGCGGGCTGTGAGTTTTGACGCAAAGGCGCGAAGGGACAAAGGTTCGCCAAGATTTATGGGGTTTTAATTTTCAAGAAATCTTTACGAACCTTTGCGTTCTCCGCGCTTTTGCGTCAAAAAAAATCACTTAGCCAGCGAGCAAGCGATATTCGGGCTTTGGGGATTAACGTCCAAAGTACGCGTATGCGGGACCACCACCAAATCCATGTCCTCCATTGGAATCGCGCCGAGCAACACTTGGTCGCCCATCACCAGCGCGCCGGTGTAGCCCACGCGATTTTTGAAACGCAACTCCACCGGTCCCACATACGGCACCAACCGGCGCGAACCGTCCGCGAGGGAGACTTCCTTTTGCTCTTGCACCTCCAGTTGGAGTTGTAACCGCGCGTGCTCAGAAATACACAAATGCATCGCGCCAGTGTCAGCGAGCGCCTCGGCCGCGACTGGCTCAAGCTGCGGCAGTCGCGGATTTTTCAAGCTAATCATAGCGTAGGTCAATCCCATTGTTTCAAGCTATCCACCCGACCGATTATTTCAAGGGGAATAGTTGACGCGGAGGCGCGAAGGGACAAAGGTTCGCCAATATTTGTTGGGCTTTAATATTCCCTGTGGTTATCGATGGAATATAGTAGTTTTGCATAACATTGGCCGGCTCCTCCCCTCGTCATCCTGAACGAAGCCCTAAAGGGCGCGTCACCCTAAGCGAAGCCGAAGGGCGAAGGAGCTGCCAGGCACTGCTTAACCGGCTGGCGGCAACCAATCCGCTAACGTTCACCACACCGTTCCTTCGACTACGCACCTGCGGCGCTTCGCTCAGGGTGACGAGGGGAGGAGCCGGCCAACGTTATGCGGAACTACTATAGCTAATGCCGGAATTGTAGCGCGTGGGAACAAAATTCCTGAAAAGTGGAACAAAAATCCAATTTTACGTGGGCATGAGGGAGCGCGACAGGTGAGGTCGCGCTGAGTTAAATATTCAACGGCGGGCCGACCTCCGGCGCGAGGCGGGTCTGCTAACTAACGGCCAGTGGCTGGTGGTGGCGTCGGAGGTGCCGGCGGATTTTCGCGCCCTGCCGTTCGCTGATGGTCAGTTTCGCGTGGTGGTGTTCGACCCGCCGCACCTGACACACAGCAGCGCCACCTGCGACATGACGCGCAAATACGGCCGCCTCGACAAGACCACCTGGCCCGACGACTTGCGGCGCGGCTTTGCCGAGTGCTTCCGCATGTTGGAGGCCGGTGGCATGTTGATTTTTAGTGGAGCACGACCGACATCCCCGTCGCCAAGGTTCTCGCACTGACCGACCGCTAGCCGTTGCAGGGCAGTCGCAGTGACCAGGCCAGCAAAACCCACTGGATGATTTTTCTCAAATGAACCCGCTCCGTCAACGCCAGGCCGCCTTGCGTCCGTTCGCTATCAGCGCGGCGGAGAGCGCCGCCATCGCGCGCGCCGCCGCCGCATCGACGAATTGAACCGGCGGCGCCCCGGCGAGCCGCCTGACGAGTGGATGGCGCGCCTGAACCTAGCCCGCAACGGTGTGCAAGGCGACGGCGTGGAACGCGAGTTGCGACATTGGAACTCTGTTCTTGTAAAAAGACCGGAAATATCCCGCTTGGGAATGTGTTAATCAAACGCCCAATTCCAACTTAAACATCCCGCCAATCCGCATAAATCGCGGACTTTCGCGCTTTTTCGCGGATTGGAACTCTGTGCCCTTGGCCTTGTGGTATGGAGCACGGATGTCCCGTCCGCTGCGGACAGGATGTCCGCGCTCTATACACGCGGATGGGGTAGTTCAGCGTTGGAAAAGTGGAAAGTTGAAAGTTGAATATAGAAATATTTTTAGTTTCCTTGCGTTCGCGGCGGTTCCATTGATAATGCCTGCATGGGTAGGGCGTTTTTATTCAAGGGCGGTCGCGTGATTAATCCCGCTGATGGTGAGGATGCGGTGCGCGATTTGTTGGTCGAGGACGGGTATATTGTCGCGGAGTTTTCGGCGGACGCGGCGGTTGAGCATGTGGTCGTCAATGTCGGCGGCCAGGTCGTCGCGCCGGGGTTGATTGATATTCATGTGCATTTGCGCGAGCCGGGGCAGACGGCGAAGGAGACGATCGCCAGTGGCTCGCGCGCGGCGGCGGCGGGCGGGTTCACGTCGGTCGTGGCGATGCCGAATACGACGCCGCCGGTGGATAATACGGCCACGGTCGGTTGGTTGCTCCAGCGCGCGCGCGAGACGGCGGTGGTCAATGTGTTCCCGACGGGGTGCATTTCGCAGGGGCAGGCGGGTGAGTTGTTGGCGCCGATTGGGTCGTTGAAGAAGGCGGGGGTGGTCGCCATCACGGACGATGGGCGGTGTATTCAGAATAATGAGTTGATGCGGCGGGCGCTGGAGTATGCGCGGATGTTTGACCTGGTGGTGATGGACCATTGCCAGGATTACGCGCTGACGGCGGGCGGGGTGATGCATGAGGGGTATTGGTCGACGGTGCTGGGGTTGAAGGGCTGGCCGGCGCTGGGGGAGGAGTTGGTTATCGCACGGGATGTGCTGCTGGCTGAGTTGACGGGGTGCCGGGTGCATTGCCAGCATGTGACGACGGCGGGGGGGGCGCGGTTGTTGCGCGAGGCGAAACGACGCGGGGTCAACATCAGCGGGGAGGTGTGTGCGCATCATCTTGCGCTGACGGACGCGGCGTTGCAGGGGTATGACGCGAATTTCAAGATGAACCCGCCGTTGCGGACGGCGCGGGATATTGAGGCGCTGTTGGCGGGGGTGGCTGACGGGACGTTGGAGTATTTGGCGAGTGACCACGCGCCGCACGCGAATTATGAGAAGGAGGTTGAGTTTGCCGACGCGCCGTTTGGGATTGTGGGGCTGGAGACGGAGTTTGCGATATTTAACACGAAGCTGGTGCAGACGGGGGTCCGCACGTTGCCGCAAGTGATTGAGTCGCTGACGGTGCGGCCGGCGCGGTTGCTGGGTTTGCCGAAGGGCACGCTGGCGGTGGGCGCGGTGGCGGATGTGACGGTGCTTGACCCAGGCGCGCGTTGGACGGTGGACCGGGACAAGTTTCAGTCGAAGTCGCGGAACACGCCGTTCCACGGGACGGAGTGGACGGGCCGCGCGACGTTGACGATGGTGGGCGGGAAAATCGTGTGGACGCTGGCGGATGGGATTTTGGTTTGAGATGGGAAGTGAGACCCCGCCGCATCATCAGCGCATTGATGCTTTCCATGTTTTGCTCCTTGATGGCATTGGTGTGGATGCGATAGTTGATTTTCGCCGGCGTGCGCTGCAAATTCCATTCGAGGGAAAGGCGGCGCTGTTCGTCTTCCTTGAGCCGCTGAAATTCACGGATAAGATAAAACCTGAATTCCGTGCTAAGCCATGACGCACTTGGCGAGGTCCAAAAATCCGCCGAAATATTTATCGTAAGAATACGGTTTAAACCTGCCCACACCTTTTTCCGGGTAAAAAGTCAACTCGCCAAACCAGATTTTTTCGTCCGTGCAATACAAGTCCACGCGCACGAACGGAAACGGCGCGGCCAATAATTTGCAGATTGACAGCATCTTTGGCAAACCGGGGGGAGGTGTGGAATTAATCTCCTGTTCGCATGGATATTCAAACGCGCAGGGAATTGGCGACCAGTTCAAGTCAAACATATTCCTGGTGTGCCTGACAAAACGCGCGTAGTCCACTTGGATGAAACGCGGTTCGCCGTGAAAGCAAAAAAACTTGTAATCCGGTGGTGGCTGGCTGTCTTTGCCGGCGATGAATTGCTCGCACACAATTTGGGGCGGCACCGTTTGATAAGCCTATTCCCGACCGACATCCCCAAAATTCATGGCCAGCCACCGCGCCAGCTTGGCGCGCGCCGCCCGTGTATCCAGTTTCTGCTTATCCGGGCAGATGATGTTCCAGCCGGAGCCATGAGTGGCTTTCAGCGCGAAACTACTGGGTAGCCTAGCGAACGGAATCGCGTCAGCATCAGCGTAGGAATCGAGCAGGGGAATCAGAATATCAGCGACACCGCGTTTAGTCACATAGTCGCGAACAGCAAGCTTGTCCACGCACTGCACCATCAGCGGGTCGCGATAATTCAGCTTCAGCCACTGGATTTTTTCATTCAACGTCCGAGGCTTGGAAAAATCAGGCCACCGCCGTTGTTTATAGATATATTGGATGGTCGAAAAATGCCGGTCTGAAATATTTTTCAACAGCAGCGGCGCGAGTTTATTGACCAAGGACATAAAATATCTCCTATTAGTT
The DNA here is from genome assembly GCA_031265365.1 of Verrucomicrobiales bacterium. GTDB lineage: Bacteria > Verrucomicrobiota > Verrucomicrobiia > Methylacidiphilales > JAAUTS01 > JAIRPN01. The sequence continues at coordinate 7,104 of JAISCS010000111.1, read as the reverse complement.
GTGCTAATTTTTGAAAACTAGGAAATCAGGCATCGATTGATCAGGCTTGCCGACCAAGTTGGCAAACTGACTCAACGATTGTACTAGACGATTAAAGTGGGGAAAAAGTACGCGGAAAACAACTTTTCCGCTTGACAAAGACAAAGTCAATTCATAATTATTTCGGCAGTTCGATTGGCGATTGGCCTGCATAAGTTATTTATACCGGATGGAGAAAAGAAAGTCAAAGTTTTTTATTGCTCTGAAATTTTTTCCCCTTGCCCCCTTAGTGGTTGCCCGCGCGGCGAGCTTCGGGGATAAGTACGACAAACCGTGAGGCTTGGCGGCGGGATACTGTTACCAGTTCTGAACCACGAATTGACACGAATAAAACTGGAAAAGACGGTCATCGGTGGTGGCGGTCCTTTTCATTCGTGTCCATTCACGTTCATTCGTGGTTAAAAATCAATCTCGCGTTTTTGCGGCGATGCGGTAGATTTTCCCGCTGACGATGAAAGCGATATTGGCATTGGAGGACGGGACGGTGTGGCCCGGCAGGTCAATCGGGGCGCCTGGCGCGCGGCTCGGCGAGGTGGTGTTTAATACCTCAATGACGGGGTATCAGGAAATTCTCACCGACCCGTCGTACAAGGGGCAGATTATCACGATGACTTACCCCGAAATCGGCAATTACGGCGTGAACGACGTTGATGTTGAGTCGTGGACGGTTCATGCCTCCGGTTTGGTGGTTCGGCAACTCTCGCCGCTGGCGTCGAATTTTCGCGGGACGAAAACGCTTGGCGATTATTTGCGCGACAACGGCGTGGTGGGCATCGAGGGCGTGGACACGCGGGCGCTGACCAAGAAGCTCAGGGTCAGCGGCGCGATGAAGGGGCTTATCACCACCGAGGAAATTACCGCCGCTGACGCGGTGCGGCGCGCGCGCGAGTGGCCGGGCATCGTCGGTGTGGACACGGTGCGGGAGGTCACGTGCCGGCAGCCTTACCAGTGGGACGCTGACGGTCAGGATTCGCCCGCGTGGCATGACGATTACCAACGCGCCAGCAACAGCGCGCTGGGCAAGCTGCCGCCGGTCAAGTTCAACATCGTGGCGATTGACTGCGGCATCAAGTACAACATTTTGCGCCGCCTGCGCGAACAAGGCCTGGCGTCCACCGTCGTGCCGGCGGCAACATCAGCGGCGGAAATTCTCGCGCGGCGGCCCGACGGCGTCTTCCTCGCCAACGGCCCCGGCGACCCGGCGGCGCTGACTTACGTGCATGAGACCGTGCGCGGCTTGCTGGGCCAAGTGCCGCTGTTCGGCATCTGCCTCGGCCACCAAATGCTGGCGCACGCTTACGGCGGGCGCACGTTTAAGCTGAAATTCGGCCATCGCGGCGGCAACCAGCCGGTGCAGGATTTGCGCGATGGCAAGGTGACCATCACTGCGCAAAACCACGGTTTTGCGGTGGACCCGGATTCGCTGCCCGCTGACGTTGAGGTGACGCACATCAATTTGAACGACGGCACGTGCGAGGGGATGCGGCATAAAAAGTTCAACGCCTTCTCCGTGCAGTACCACCCTGAGGCGGCGCCCGGCCCGCACGACGCGAATTATTTTTTCGCGGAATTTCGCAAAGAGATTGAACGAAGCAAGGAAACGCGGTAACGTTCCAACTTTAACCGACAGGAAAACTTTATGGCCAGACTCGTTGCAAAATCGCCGGAACTCGCCGGGCAAATTTATGAACTCGACAGCCCGCTGCTGACCTTCGGCCGCGCGGAAGACAATGTGTTGTGCATCCCGCACTCCAGCATCTCCAGCCATCACGGCGAGTTCAAGCTGGACGGCGGAGACTACCGCCTGACGGACACCGGCTCGACCAACGGCAGCAAGGTCAACGACACGCCGGTGACCGACCGCCTGTTGCGGAACGGCGACTTGGTGCTGCTCGGCAACGCCCTGTTCGCCTACGAGTCCGACGCCCCTGTGAGCAACACCCCCGCCGCGCCGCCGCCGCTGGCGGGCGAGCGCATTGAGCTTGGCCTAAACCAATCGGGCCTCGGTCGCCCCGCGTCGTTCGTGAATTTGGTTGCCATCGGCAAGCCCGCCAAAATCACCGGCGCGAAACTCCCGCCGCTGCTCATCGCGGCCCTCGTCATCTTCCTCGCCGGCGCCGCGTATCTGGTGTATGCGACGCTCGTGGGTTGACGAAATATGAACCATCTCTTCATCATGACCGGCTTGCTGGCGGTGTTGCCGCTGACCGTCACCGCCAGCAGGGCGAACGAGCCGGCGGTTCGCATTGCCAAATTCAAGGACAACAAAGTCGCCGCCGTGTGTTACACGCTGGATGATGGGCTGCGGAGCCAATACACCATCGCGGCACCCATCTTCAAGCGCGCCGGCGTGCCGGCCACGTTTTACATCATCAGCGGCGTGGTCGCGGACAATGCGGCGGCAGCGACGGCGAAGGAGGCCGGCACGTTCGGCGGCGTCACGTGGGACGAAGTGCGCGAATTGGCGGCGCAGGGGCACGAAATCGGCAACCACACGCTGACCCACCCGAACCTCGCGCAAATTTACGACCGCGTCGAGTTGGAGCGGCAAATCGAGGAGGGCGCTGACTTGTTGCAGCGCGAGCTGGGCGTGTTCCCGGTGTCATTCGCCTATCCGTATGACGGGCAGCGGCAGCACACGCACCGCGCGGTGTTGCGGCGGCACGCGGTGTATCGCGGCGGATATCGCCGCATTGGCAAGGCCGACGAGACGCCCGCCGGCCTTAACGAGTGGCTTGACCGGTTGATTGAGAAAAACCGCTGGGAGCCGGGGGTGATTCACGGGCTGGAGGAAGGCACGTATGACCCGCTGAAGCCGGAGGTGCTGGAGGCGCATTTGCAATACGCGAAGAGCCGCGCGGACACGCTGTGGCTCGGCACCTACGCTGATGTCGCGCGCTACACGCAGGAGGCGGAGGCGACGCGGGCGCGGGTGATTGAGCAAACCGCCGACCAAGTCACGTTGGTGTTGGAAACAGCGCTCGACACCAAGTTATTCAACGTGCCGCTGACGGTCATCATCCGCGCGCCGGGCGTGACCGCCGCCGGCGCCGCTGACGCCGACGGCAAGGCGGTGCCGGTGCGCGTCGCCGCTGACGAAGTGTGGCTCGACGCCAAGCCGGGCGGCGCGCCGCTGACGGTGAAGTTTTCCAAGCAGCCTTGACGCAAAGGCGCAAATTCCCCTTCCGTGAAGGGGTGGTGGCGTAGCCGACGGGGTAGTTCAGCGTTCGGTTTTGGTATTGCTTTTAACGCTGAACTACCCCGGCGCGGCGCGCCACCCCTTCACGGAAGGGGAATTTGCGTCTTTGCGTTAAAATGTTTTTCCGTATAATAATAACGCATGACCGCGCTCACCCTCATCTCCGCCGCGCTGGGGCTGTCCGCCCTGTCCGGCCTCAGTCTGTACCTTACCGTCTTCGCCGTCAGCCTGGCGCTGAACACGGGCTGGCTCCAGCCCGCCGGCGGCTTCGAGCACCTGTGCCTCCTCGCGCACCCGGCCATCCTCATCGTCAGCGGCGTCCTCGCGCTGGTCGAGTTCGTCGCCGACAAATGGCCGTGGTTCGACTCGCTATGGGACGCGGTGCACACCGTCATCCGGCCCGTCGGCGCGGCGTTCCTCGGCGTCGCCACGCTGGGCCTTGGCGAGTTTTCGCCGACGGTGCTCATCGTCAGCGGCCTCGTATGCGGCGCGTTTTCCCTCACCACCCACAGCGCCAAGGCCGCCCTGCGGCTGCTGGTCAACACCTCGCCGGAGCCGGTCTCCAACTCCGTCGTCAGCCTCGCCGAGAACGGCCTGGTCATCGGTGGCGTCTGGCTGGCGGGCGCGCATCCCGTCGTCATGCTGGCCGTCAGCGGCGGGTTCCTCGCGCTGTTTTGCTGGCTCGCGCCGAAAATCTTCCGCCACCTCTACCACACCGCGCGGTTCATTGTGCTGAAACTCAAGACCGTCGTGGACGAACCGGCGCGCCACATCATCACGCTGCCGCTCATCATCGGCGGTGGGGAACGCGCGCGGCTGGAGCAACACCTCGCCGACGATGAGCAACTCGAATGGTCCGTCCCCGTCGTCACCGGCAAACTACCCAAGCTCCCGCGCAACCGCCGCGCCTACCTCGCCCGCCTCAAGCCGACCGGACGCCTGGCCATTTGCGTCAAAGGCCGCGCGCCGCTGCTGGTGGACGCCGGGCGTCTCACCGTCAGCGCCGAGGCACGGATGCTCTACGACCAGCTTGGGTTCCACAACGTTGACGGTGAGCGGAATTATCAGCTCCGTTTCGCCAAGAACCACCGGGCGTATCTCGACACCATCAAGGCGTTGTTCACCCGTGGGTGAGGCGCTCCATCAGCGCTGAACTATTCCGTCCGCTGGCGCGGCCACCCCTCTGCGAGCGGGGAATATTTTTTACGCTGTCGCCGAGACAACCTCACCGGCCAGGCCTCTGTGTGAGCTAATTCCCCTTCCGTGAAGGGGTGGCGCGGAGCGCCGGGGTAGTTCAGCGTTCGAGGGAAAGAACGCGAAACGCTGAACTACCCCGTCCGCTAACGCGGCCACCCCTTCACGGAAGGGGAATTAGCTCACGCCGGAGAATTATGGTAATTCATCATAACATTGGCCGAGTCCCCCGTCAAATTCCCCGCTCGTAGAGGGGTGGCCGCGCCAGCGGACGGGGTGTTTCAGCGTTCGCGGCATCGCTTTTTTCCTTCGCCAAGGACGGGCGCGCGGTTATGTTATGTGCATGGCTGAACATCACCACCACGCGACGCATGATGAATGGCGGCGCGATTTGGGGTTTGCCGCCGGATGCGGCGCGCTGGTGCTGGCGGGGTTTGTGTTGGAGAAAAACGCCGGCGCGGTCTCGCCGCTGACCGCGGGCGTTTACCTCCTCGGCTTCATCGCCGGCGCGTGGCATCCCGCCGTCGAGGCGTGGGCGTTGCTGCGGCGGCGGACGCTGGATATTCACTTCCTGATGTTGTGCGTCGCCGTCGGCGCGGCGGTCATCGGGCATTGGTGGGAGGGCGGCGCGCTGCTGTTTCTGTTTTCCGCCAGCGGTGCGCTGGAGGAACTGGCGATGGCGCGGACACGGCGGGCGATTGACAGTTTGTTCAAGGACGCGCCGAAGGAGGCCACGGTCATCGTCAGCGGCGCGGAGCGGCGGCTGCCCGTCGAGGACCTCCGACCGGGGATGACGCTGCGGGTGCGACCGGGCGAGTTGTTCGCGGTGGACGCGCGCATCGTCAGCGGCACGACGGCAGTCAATGAGGCGAACCTCACGGGCGAGTCGCTGCCGGTGGACAAGGGCGCGGGAGACGCGGTGTTTTCGGGCACGCTGAATTTGTGGGGCGCGGTGGAGTGCACGGCGACGCGCGCCGCCGCCGAAAGCTCGCTGGCGAAAATCATCCGGCTGATTCAAGAGGCGCGGGCCAGCAAGGCGCCGTCGCAGCGGTTCACGGACCGGTTCGGCAGCGGTTACACGTACTTCATCCTCGGCGTGTGCGCGGTGATGTTTTTGGTCTGGTGGCGGGGGCTGGGGCATCCGGCGTTTTTTGACGCCGGCGGTGACCCGTCGGCGTTTTACCGCGCGATGACGCTGCTGGTGGTGGCCTCGCCGTGCGCGCTGGTGCTGTCCATTCCCTCGGCCATCCTCGCGGGCATCGCGGCGGGGGCGCGGCGCGGGGTGTTGTTTCGCGGCGGGGCGGCGCTGGAGCAACTGGCCGGGGTGCGCCGCGTGGCGCTGGACAAGACCGGCACGCTGACCACGGGCGAGCTGGCGGTGGTCGCCGTCGAGTGCGTGCCCGCCGACCATGAGGCGGACTTGCGGCAACTGGCCGCCACGCTGGGCCGCCACTCCGCGCATCCCGTCGCCCGCGCCATCGCCAAACACTACGACGGCGGGGCGGCGCTGACGGTGGAGAATTTCCGCGCCGAGGCGGGGTTGGGGGTGAGCGGCAGCGTCGGCGGGCGCGCGGCGCGGCTGGGGCGGCGCGGCTGGTTCGCCGGCGCCGACTGGCTGGCTGGTTTCGCCGAGCCGGAGAGCGGGGTGACGGAGACGCTGCTTGACGCAGGCGAGTTTCGCGGGCGCTGGTTGTTGCGCGACCGCGTGCGGGCGGAGAGCGTGCCGTTGCTGGCGGGGTTGCAAGCGCGCGGGCTGCGCGTCACCATGCTCACCGGCGACCGGCCCGAGGCGGCGGCGCGGGTCGCGCGGCAACTCGGCCTGGCAGACTGGCGCGCCGGCCTGAAGCCGGAGGACAAGGTCGCCGCCATCCAAGCGTGGGAGCGGGCGGGGGAGCGCGTGGCGATGGTGGGGGACGGGGTGAACGACGCGCCCTCGCTGGCGGCGGCGCACGTCTCCGTCGGCATGGGCTTGCGCGGCAGCGACGCCGTGCTGGAGCAGGCCGATGTGGTGTTGACGCGGGACCGGCTGGAGAATTTCGCGTATGCCCATGCGTTAAGCGTGCGGGCGCGGCGCGTCATCCGGCAAAATCTGGCGGTGTCGCTGGGCGTCATCATCGTGCTGGTGGCGGCGGCGCTGGGCGGTTGGGTGCCGCTGACGGTGGGGGTGCTGGGGCATGAGGGGAGCACGGTGGTGGTGGTGTTGAACAGCCTGCGGCTGCTGGTCTTCACGCCGGGGGACCAAAATATTTAACGCAAAGGCGCCAAGAACGCAAAGAGCGCAGGGATTGGTTAAATCATTCTTACGACATTGGCAGAGTCCCCCGTCATCCTGAGCGCAGCACCGTAGGTGCGTAGTCGAAGGAGCGGTTTGGTCAAAGTCAGCGGATTAGTTACCGCCAGCCGGTTAGTCAGTACCTAGCCGTTCCTTCGGCTCCGCTCAGGATGACGAACTAGTCTGCCAATGCTATAATGAAATGAGGTATATCTCCGTGGTCAAAAAAAGTTAAAAAAATTATTTGACAGCCTTGCTTATCAGCATTAACATCATCGCATGGATACGAAAAACATATACAATTCGGCAATTCGGCAATTCGGCAATTCGGCAATTCGGCAATTCGGCAATTCGGCAATTCGGCAATTCGGCAATTCGGCAATTCGGCAATTCGGCAATT
>JAISCS010000026.1 GCA_031265365.1 Verrucomicrobiales bacterium | reverse complement strand
CACTGACGGTGCCGTGGCCGGTGGCGCCGTGGCCGATGGTGGCTTGGCCGGCGTTCACGTAGCCGATGTCGCTGATGGTCAGGATGCCGGTGCCGTGGTCGCCGACGGTGAGGGTGTCGCCGATGTACAGACTATTTTGGTAGCCGCTGACGCTGACGGCGCCGTGGCCGGTGGTGCCGCCGCCGATGGTGAGGTGGTGGGTGGTCTGGACGGTGCCGCCGTTGACGGTGAGGACGCCGCTGCCGCTGGCGCCGACGGTGAAGTATTCGCTGTCGTTGTGCCACAGGCCCTGGTCGCTGACGGTGACGCGGCCGAGGCTGCTGATGATGGTGTCGGTTTTGGTGACGTCAGTGCCGGTGACGTCGGTGCCGATGGAAGCCCCGGTGCTGAACACCGCGCCGTGGCCGTTGATGGCCAGGTCGCCGGTGCCGCTGGCGCCGACGTTGAGGGCGCCGGCGTCCCAGCGGGCGTTATCGCCGACGCGGGCGCTGCCGCTGGCGGAGTTGGTCAAGCCGATGGTGCTGTTGGCGGTTTGGATGGAGCCGCTGCCGATGAGGTCGAGGACGGCGCTGGCGCGGGAGTAGCCGACGAAGAAGTCCTGGCCCTGCCAGTAAGCGTCGCCGCCGATGCTCACGCTGCTGCCATTATAATCCCCGATATTATTGTAATTCCCAATCTTGGTGTCGCCCTGCACCTGCACGGTGCCGCCGGTGACGGTGAGCGCGCCGCTGCCGCCGGTGATGAAGTCCGGGTTGTATCCGCCGCCGCCGACCGTGAGTTCGCCGACGGTGACCAACCCGCCGCTGATGGCGCCGGTGCCGCCGCCGCCGGTGGTGCCGCCGAAAGTCAGCGCGCCGTTCACGTTGACCGTGCCGTCGGTGATGACAAGGACGCCGCTGCCGGCGTTGCCAATGGTGACACTGCCGTGGTTATTCCAGAAGCCCTGGTCGCTGACGGTGACGCGGCCGACGGCGCCGCGCTCCGCGCCGGCATAAGCGTCCTTGTTCAACACCGTCCCGCTGCCGTTGATGGTGAGGGTGCCGCTGGCAGTGTGGCCGATGTAGAGGTCCACGCCAGGTTCGCCCCAAACGCCGGCGCTGACGGTGGTGCCGGTGTTGTCAATATCCGCGGCGCGGGCGCCGAGGGTCAGGAGGAGGAGGGTTGTTAGGGCCAGGGCGGCGTAGCGGGTTGTTTTGGCGCTTCGCGCTCGCAGGGACACAGGCAGGATTGCCTGTGCTACGTTGGGGGCGGTGGTTTTTTGGGGTTGGGTTTGCATGGTTGATGTCTTCATAATAGGTTCCATTTTTTGGAAATTTGAAATTTGGCGCCGGTTTTCCATTAACGCTGAACTACCCCGTCCGCTCCGCGGCCACCCCTTCACGGAAGGGGAATTTGCTGGCGCAGGAGCATTGGGGATGGTTTCCGCGTCAGCGAATTCCCCTTCCGTGAAGGGGTGGCCGCGTAGCGGACGGGGTAGTTCAGCGTTCATTTGGAATTTAGAAATATTCATCCGTGGATAGGTCGTTTAGTTGATTAGGGCGCTGACCCAGCTGCTCCAAGGGCCGGCTTGGTTGCGCGGGTTTTGCCAGGCGCCGCGGATTTCAAAGGTCTTGCCGGCGTCGGCCTCGGTGAAGTCGAATTTGTGGCGTTTGGCGGTGACGCTTTTCCGGTCGGTCTCGCCGCTGCCTTTGATGCGGTATTCCAGCAGGACGGCGTGGTATTGGCTCGGGGCCATGGTGTGCGTGGGCTGGCCGGCGGTGGGCTGGGTGGCGGTGACTTTGATGAGGCCGTGCTGGCCGGTCTCCAGTTCCAGCACGGGGGCGACTTCGGGGACGGGGAGTGGCTCGTGGGCGCCGTGGCCGCGCGGGCGGACGCCCATCATGCGGAAGGCGGCGTCGGGGATTTTGCGGTCGGAGTGCAGGTATCCGACGAATTCCTCGTAGAGGTGGTTGAGTTCGTTGAAGGCCGCTTTTTGGGCGGCGGCGGTGGCGGTGTTTTTGGTGGCCTTGTCGGCGTTGGCGTCGATGGCCCCGGCGAGGGCGTCATTGGCGGCGGTGAGGCCAAGTAACAGGCGGGCGTCGATTCCCCATTTTTCGTTGGCTTGGTTTTTGCGGCATTCGGTTTCGACGCCACGGCTGAGGCCGAGTAATTCGGCGGGTTTTCTGGGTTTTTTCATTTTTTATTTTCTCATGGTTGTTATGGTACAGGAAGATGGGCGGTTAAGGGGAACGGGGGGCTTGGGCAAAGCGTCGACGTTTTTATGCTTGGCCACGACGTTTTTGGGGAAAACGTCGAGGCTTTGGTAATTGGTCTCGAGGCTTTTTTGGAAAACGTCGAGGCTTTTATGATTGGTCTCGAGGCTTTTTGGAAAAACGTCGATGCTTTTATAATTGGTCTCAAGGATTTTTTGGAAAACGTCGACGTTTTTATGCTTGGCCTCGATGTTTTTTTGGAAAACGTCGAGGCTTTTATGCTTGGTCTCGACGCTTTTTTGGAAAACGTCGACGCCTTGGTAATTTACTTCGACGCTTTTTTGGCGGGTCTGCTGGGACGCAGCTTGGGCGACGGTGAGGTTGCCGAAGGCGTGGTATACAATTTGCGGATTGTTGAGCACGGGCAATGTTTTTATGTGAATTTCATATAGATGTCAAATTTATTTTTATATTTTTTTGGGGGGTGATGAAGATGGTTCGCGCGGAGCCGCGGCTCCGCGGCTCCGCGCGAACTTTGTGTTTATCGGGGCGGTTTAGGTGTGGAAGGTTTGTTCGCGCCGGGGGCCGACGGAGATGGTTTTGATGTTGACGCCGAGGATTTGCTCGAGGGCGCGCAGGTAGGCGCGGGCGTTGGGCGGGAGTTGGTTGAATGAACGTATTTTTGTCGTGTCGCTTTGCCAGCCTTCGCAGGTTTGGTAGACCGGCTGGCAGGCGTACAGGTCCTCGATGGCGGCGGGGGGGGCGGTGAGGGTCTTGCCGCGCAGTCGGTAGGCGGTGGCGATGTTGATGACCGGCAGGGTGTCGAGGCCGTCGAGGTTGGTGATGGCAAATTCGTCGATGCCGTTGATGGCGACGGCGTAGCGGAGGAGCACGGCGTCGAGCCAGCCGCAGCGGCGCGGGCGGCCGGTGGTGGCGCCGAACTCGCGGCCCAGCGCGTGCAACAGGTCGGCGAGGTCCGGGGCTTCCGTCGGGAACGGGCCTTCGCCGACGCGGCTGGTGTAGGCTTTGAGGGCGCCGATGATTTTGTCGACCCGGTTCGGCGGCAGGCCGCTGCCGGTGCACAGGCCGGCGGCGGTGGTGTTGGAGGAGGTGACGTAGGGGTAGGTGCCGCAGTCGATGTCGAGCAGGGTGCCTTGGGCGCCCTCGAACAATATTTTTTTCCCGCGCGCGGTGAGGGTGTTGATTTTCAGCGCGGTGTCGGTGATGTAAGGGGCGAGGAAGCGGCCGGCGGCGCAGTAGTCGATGATGATGCGGGGGGAGTGGACGGTGTCCCAGCCGTGGTGTTTGGCCAGGACGTTGACTTCCTTGACGCGCGCGCGGATGCTGGCGGTGAGGTGGTCGGCGTCGAGCAAATCGCCGGCGCGGAGGCCGACGCGCGAGGCTTTGTCGTTATAGGTGGGGCCGATGCCGCGGCCGGTGGTGCCGATTTTTTTGCCCTTGGCGGCGGCCTCGCGGCCGAGGTCGAGCACGCGGTGGTAGGGCATGACGAGGTGGGCGCGGTCGCTGATGAAGAGGCGGCCCTTGGTGTTGATGCCGCGGCGGTGGAGGGCCTTGATTTCGCCGGCGAGGGCGAGCGGGTCAATGACCGTGCCGTGGCCGATGAGGCAGAGGCAGTCGGGCCGCAGGATGCCGGAGGGGACGAGGTGCAGCACGTATTTTCGCGGGCCGACCCAGACGGTGTGGCCGGCGTTGTTGCCGCCTTGGGCGCGGACGACGGCGTCGTGTTGTTCGGTCAGTACGTCGACGATTTTGCCTTTGCCTTCGTCGCCCCATTGCGCGCCAACTAGTAGTGTGTTCATAGTGTTAGTTCAAAAATCAAAATTTAAAATTCAAAGTTTAAGTGGGTTCATCACCAGAGCGGGCTATTATCGATGGAATGCCGGAGGATGCAAGGCAAAATCCGGCGCGGGGGGAAATATTTATGCTGCCGCCGGGATAACCCTCACCGCCCCGGCCTTCTGCGCCAGCGCATTCCCCTTCCGTGAAGGGGTGGCCGCGGAGCGGACGGGGTAGTTCAGCGTTCGGTTTTGGTAGTTTCTGTAACGCTGAACTACCCCGTCGCTCCGCGCCACCCCTTCACGGAAGGGGAATTCACCGCCATTCCTCTGTTCACGGGATAGAACCGAATAATTCAATTCCCCTCTCGTAGAGGGGAATTTGCTTGCGCCGGGGCTTGGGCGGTGGGGGTTGTCTCGGCGTGAGAGATTCCCCTCTCGTGGAGCGTAAATAATTCCCCGCTCGCGGAGGGGTGGCCGTGTTTAGCGGCCGATGCTGTGGTATTCAAAGCCGAGGGAGTTCATTTCGGCGGGGTCGAGCAGGTTGCGGCCGTCGAAGACCAGCGGCGTGCGCATCAGGCCGCGGATTTTCACCCAGTCGAGGTTTTTGAACTCCGACCACTCGGTGACGATTAGCAGGGCCTCGGCGTCCTTGGCCACGGCGTAGGGGTCGTTGACGGTGGGCAGGTGCGGATGTTGTTGGTTGCATTTTTCCGCGCCTTTCGGGTCGTAGGCTGACAGGGTCGCGCCTTCCTTGAGGATTTGCTCGGCGATGCGGATGCCGACGCTCATGCGGATGTCGTCGGTGTTGCCTTTGAAGGTGAGGCCGAGTTGGCCGATGTGCTTGTCTTTGAGCACCCATAGTTTGTCGCGCAGCTTTTTCAAAAAGCGCTCGGGCTGGTTGGCGTTGATGTTCTCGACTTCGCGGAGCAGGTGGAAGTCGTAGCCCAGTTCCTCGGAGATTTTGATGAAGGCGGAGATGTCTTTCGGGAAGCATGAGCCGCCGTAGCCGAGGCCGGCGTTGAGGAATTGGCGGCCGATGCGTTTGTCCGCGCCCATGCCGGCGGCGACTTTTTCAACGTCGGCGCCGGAGGCTTCGCAGATGGCGGCGACGGCGTTGATGTAGCTGATTTTCAGCGCGAGGAAGCTGTTGGAGGCGTGTTTGATGAGTTCGGCGCTGTTGAGGTCGGTGACCATGATGGGCGCGTTGAAGGGCGCGTAGACGGCTTGCATGAGGGCTTGGGCGCGTTCGCTGTTGACGCCGAAGACGATGCGGTCGGGTTTCATCAGGTCCTCGACGGCGCTGCCTTCGCGGAGAAATTCGGGGTTGCTGACGACGTCGAACTCGACGCCGGCGCGGGCGTAGCGGCGGATGGTCTCGGCGACTTTCTCGCCGGTCTTCACCGGCACCGTGCTTTTGTCCACGATGACGCGGTAGTCCTTGAGGTGCCCGGCGATTTGGCGGGCGACGGTCTCGACGTAGCTCAGGTCCACGCTGCCGTCGTGCTGCGGCGGGGTCGGCACGGCGATGAAGATGACGGGTGATTGGGCCACGCCCGCGCCGATGGAGTTGGTGAAGGTCAGCCGGTGCAATTGGACGTTCTTGCGAATCAGGTCTTCCAGGCCCGGCTCGTATATCGGGATTTTCCCCGCCTGGAGTTGCGCGACTTTCGCGTCGTCGTTGTCCACGCATATCACGTGATGGCCGACTTCGGCGAAACACGTGCCTGTTACCAGTCCGACGTAACCGGACCCTATGATGGCGATGTTCATGATTGATTATTGCAGATTTCCGTGAATGGTCGCGCTGGGGAAGGCCTTGAGCGTCACACTCAGATAGGTTAAAAATTCGTGGCCGCCGGGGCCATTGTCAATGTAGCCGGCGGTGAAGCCGACAATCCACGCGGAGAGGTCGCGGTAAATGGAATAGCGTTGCTCGCGGATGCGGCCGATGCTCGCCTCCCATGACAGGTGCTGGCCGATGCTCCAGTTTTCATTCAACCGCCATTGCAAATCCTCGCTGAACAAGTTGGCGTCGCGCAGGCGCAGGCGGGAGTAGTACACGTTGTCCAGGTCGTAATTCATGTCGTTCAGATGATTGTAATGGAAGCCGATGCTCACCGCCGGATGCACTTGCCACTGGATGCCGGTCACGATTTCATCGAAGCTGTTGTCGGCGACGCCGGTGGCGGAATAGAAGTCCAGCCGCAGCCACGGGAGCGGGTAAAAATTGATGTCGTTGTAAATTTCCGCATAGGTTGAATCCGTCAGCACGCCCTCGTAGGAACTGTGGAAAAAGTTGGCCTGGGTGTACAGGTTCCAGTTAATCAGGTTGTAATTCAACCCGTCGCGCTTGGTTTGCAAACGGTTGTGGATACCGTGCCGGATGGCGGCGACGCGGTCGATGGAGTCAACCGAACTCCACAGCATTTGGTCGAGGGTTTGCAGCCGCGTGGACGGGATGTGCGCGTCATACCCGCGAATGTCTCCCGGCCGCATTCCGATGGGCAGCACGTAGGCCGTCTCGATGTAGGGCTGGAAGACGTGCCGGAGGCCGTCAACGCCGAGGTCGGGGTTCCTGACGTCCAGCCAGCTCCGCGAGAGTTTGAACGACAGGTTCACCCCCGCGTTCAACACCACGCGGCCCTGGCCCCGCTCCGGGTCGGGGTGGTCGGGGTTGTGGTTCTGCATGTAATACGTGCCGCGCACGCCCAGCATCGGCGTGACCGCCAGCCAGCCGAAATACTGGCGCGGGTAACTGAATTGGTGGAAGCTGTCGTAGCGCACCGTCTCGTAGGAACGGTAGTGGTAGCGCTTGGCCAAATCGCGGTCGTAACGCTGCTCGAAATTGACCATCGAGCTTTGCCCCTCGTAGCTAATCGGCAGGCCGAAGAAATCCTGCCGCTTGAAGTCCAGCGTGAACTCCGGCTTGCGCTCCGCGACGTTGAACAAATGATTCGCCTGAATGCGGCCGAGGAAGGTGGCCATGAAATTGGTGTCGTAGTAATTGACACTGGCGTAGTTGTCCGGCTGGATTTCATCGCGATAGAGCGAGGGCAGGAAGTCCTCCGTCACCAAGCGGTCGCTCCACACGTTAATGTCCGCCAGAGTGGAGATATTGTCCACGATTTGATGGCGGTGCTGGTAGCTGAATTGATAACGGTTCTGGTTGTGAATCACGGAACGGTCTTCCTGGTGGTTGCCGAGGTCAATGCTGTCGTCGTTGACATAATAACCGGTGAAGTTCAGCGCGTCGTTGTTCGGGTTGTTCTTCGGGCGGTAGGTCAGGTCCAGCCCGGCGCCCGGCCCGCGCCGCGTGTACCACGCCCCCTTGAGCGTGCCTTCCCAGTCGGGGCCGATGGCCGAGGTGTAAGCACCGGTCACAAACATCCCCCAATAGGAGCTGCTGCCGCCGCCGATGTCGAACGTGTCGTTGTCCTTGTCCTGCGGAATCGCCACGTATGGCAGCCACATCACCGGCAGGTCGCCGATGTACATCGTCACGTTGTTGCACACGATGCGGTCGCCGGGATAAATCGTCAACGTCTTGGCCTTCATGCTGTAGGCGGGCTTTTCGCGGTTGTCAATCGTGTACGCGCCGTCCTTGATGAGATAAGAACTGTCGGTCGGCGACTCAATGCTCCTGCCCGCCGCGTAAACCCGGTCCCAGACCGCGCGGAAATCACGCGAGACCACTTTCTTGTCGTCCAGATTGTAGGTGAAGAACTCGCCGCGGTAGATGCGTTTGTCAGCGTAAATCCGCACATTGCCGGTCGCGGTAATCAGCCGCGTGTTTTTGTCGTAAGTGATTTGGTCGGCGTCAATGATGTCCTCGCCGTGGCGGACATTGACGTTGCCCCGCGCGTAGGCGATGCCGTCTTGGTAACGGTTTTCACCGTCAGCGGTGATTTCAATCGGCAGCTGGTCGGCGGCGGCGAATATCCGCACGGCGAGCATCGTGAACAGCAGCGGCATCAAACTGTGAGCAAATTTTTTCAAGGGGAAGAACTTTTAGCAGTTAATTCGACAAACTGCCAACTAAAAACGCAAGCGGCGGACAGAAATATGGTTCTATCCCGTGAACAGAGGAATGGCAGTGGCGTGAGGTAAGCGCGGCAAATTCCCCTTCCGTGAAGGGGTGGCGCGGCGCGACGGGGTATTTGAGCGGTACAGGAACAACCAAAACCGAACCCAGGACAAACCCGGCCGCGCCGCCGCCACCCCGTCACCGGACGGGGATTAGCG
>JAISCS010000011.1 GCA_031265365.1 Verrucomicrobiales bacterium | reverse complement strand
ATCGTGGTGGTGGACGCTGACGTTGACGTGCACGACACCGGCAACGTGCTGTTCCACGTTTGCGCGAACATCGACCCGCAGCGCGACACCCTGTTCACGCGCGGCCCCTGCGACAGTCTCGACCACGCGCCGACGCTGCCGAACATCGGCTCACACGCCGGCATCGACGCGACGCGCAAGCTGGTGGGCGAGGGGTATCACCGTCAGTGGCCGGAGCGGTGCGTCCATGCGCCGGAGCTGGTGGAGCGAATGCGCCGGTTGCTCGACGCGCGTCAAAAGGGCGGGTAGTGGTTGGACACAGAGAAGCACGGAGAAGACACGGAGAACCACGGGTTTATTTTTAAGGTTTTATTCCATTATCAGTGGAATTGCAGTGGTGTGTGGTAGCCGCGAAAAATTTTCCTCCCGTGAAGAGATGGGCGCGCAGCGGACAGGGTAGTTCAGCGTTGGAACAACAGAAAGCCGAAACCGGAAATAATTAATGATGAAATATTAAGCCGACTTGCAAGAAATGGAAATATTTTTGCAATTTTATCACAAATATATTGACGTTCTCGGCAAATTTGTTAATTGAAACTGTGTATGCAATATTCATCGCCATTCATTCGGGTCATGGTCAGCTTGGTAATTCTATCCGCCGCAGTGGGACGCGCGCAGGAGGCCGCCCCGCCGCCCGCCGCGTTGCCGGCGCTGACGGTGCGGGGGGAAAACTTCGTCGACGCGGCGGGCCAGCCGGTGCGTTTTTGGGGCGTTAACCTAGTGTCGGTTTATACGGACAGGGCGCGCGCCGACGGGTTGGCGACGAAGTTGGCGGAGCGGCAAATTAATCTGGCGCGCCCG
The DNA here is from genome assembly GCA_031265365.1 of Verrucomicrobiales bacterium. GTDB lineage: Bacteria > Verrucomicrobiota > Verrucomicrobiia > Methylacidiphilales > JAAUTS01 > JAIRPN01. The sequence goes on along the minus strand of JAISCS010000011.1, from coordinate 11,412 downwards.
CATCATTTGCTGCGGGCAAGCCGGGATTGGGCGCCGGATTTGGCGAGCGGGGCGCTGGTGTTGTATAACAAGGACACTTCGCGCGAGTTTGACCCGGTGGCGTTGGACCGTTTCGATTATCTCAACGCGGCGTTGAAACGGCAGGGCATTTATCTCGCGTTGTCGGTGCATTTCACGCGCCGCTTTTTGCCGGGGGACGCGGATATTATCACCACGGACGCGGCGGACCGGCGCGCGTGGCGCGAGGCGATTGATGAGATGAATACCGAGCCGGATTGGCGTAAGTATTTTGATGTGTGGAAGGTCTTGCCGGTCGTTGACGAGCGCGCAGCGTTGTTGAGCGAGGAGTTTATCAGGAATTTGCTCGCGCATGTGAATCCTTACACGGGTGTCGCTTACGGCGCGGACAGCCAGTTGCTCACGCTGGAGTTGCTCAACGAATCGTCGTTCGAGTACGCCATCGTTTGCAATAACAAGTTCCCGGAGTATTTCCAAAACAAGCTGCTCGCCAAGTGGCGCGAGTTCGCCGGAGCCGCTGGCATTGAGGCGGGGAATTTGTACCATCCCGCCGACGCGCGGGCGGTGGCGGTGCGGGCGCGGTTTCTCCGCCAGCTCGACGCGGATTATTTTGCGCGCGTGAAGGCGGTGGTGCGCGCCGCCGGTTGCCCGGTGCCGATGACGGCTTCTAACTTGTGGCGCGGCGAGAACAACGCGGCGATGCACGCGGAGACCGCCGACTTTATCGAGAATCACATGTACATGAACCCGCTGGTGGTGAAGCAGCCCGCCGATGGTTTTGTGGAGTTGCTCAAGACGACGCTGGCGGGCAAGCCGTTTTTCATCGGCGAGTTTAACCAGGCCGAGGGGGAGAAGAACATCAAGGCGCAGGCGCCGTTCCGCACGATGCTGATGCCGGCGGTGGCGGCTTACGGTTCGTTTTACAACTGGACGGGGGTGGAGTGGTTCGCGTGGTTGCACGGTGACCAAGAGCTGGGCAAGGACGGCGCCGCCGCCACGGACCGGCGCGCGGCGAGCATCGGGCAGATGATTGCTGATAGTCAGATGCTTGACCACTTGCGTACCGCCGGGTTGATGTTCCGCCAGCGGCTCGTCGCACCGAGCGCCGCGCCGGTCACCCTCAGCGTCGCCGACCCCTTGCCCGCGTCGAATTACCAGGAACTCATGCGCGGGCAGTTTCAGTTCCAACCCGGCTGGCATGAAATCCACGCCATTCGCAAGCAATTCGTCCCGCCTTTCCCCGCCGACGCCGCGCCGCATCAGGACGCGCCGTGGATGACCCAGTCCGCGCCCAACCCCATCGTCAGCGACACCGGCGAAATCATCAAAGACACTGCGCGCCAGCAACTCACCGTCAGCGCCCCGCAGGCCGAGGCGTTCAGCGGGTACTTGGACGAGCGGGCGCCCGCCGGACTGAAACACCTCACCATCGGCGGCGCGCGCTTCGCCACAGTGCTGCTCGTCGCCCGCGACGGCCAGCCGTTGACGGACAGCGAGCGGTTGCTCATCAGCCGCACCGGTCTGGACGTGGAGTCGCAAGAACTCGCCACGTTCACGGTCAACCTCACCGGCCTGAAACAACCCGCTGACGGTCGGCAATGGCAATTCACCCCCACTCGCCCCGCTGCCGCGCCCGCCAGACCGCTGACGCTGGCGCCCGACGGTACCCTCGCCCTGCCCGCCGAGGGCTGGTATGAGGCGGAGTTGGAACTGAAAGGTTTTATTCCATGAACATGCTAATGCATCTCTCGAAGCTGTACCGTATTCCCCTTAACGCTGAAACACCCCGTCGGCTCCGCCGCCACCCCTCTACGAGAGGGGAATTATTATACGCTGCCGCCGAGACCACCTCACAAGCTAGGCTCCCCGCGCCAGCAAATTCCACTCTCGTAGAGGGGAATTATGACCCATCCCCATGAACACGCCAACCGCTTACCAAGCCCGCCTCCACCAATCCCCGCGTGGCGGCGTCATGCCTTACCGCCTCCTGCTGCCCAACCCCTTCGACCCCGCGCGCGCCTACCCCGCGCTCTTGTTCTTCCACGGCGCCGGCGACCGGGGTGACGACAACATCGCCCAACTCCGCAATGTCCTCCACCGTTTCACCCACCCCGACCTCCGCGCCCAATACCCCTGCATCATCATTGCCCCCCAATGCCCCGCTGACGGTCAATGGGTGGAGGCTTACACTATGAACCACCTCCACCGTCTCACCCGCCCCGCCGATGCCGGGGAACAAATGCGCCTCGCCCTTGAAATTCTCGCCGTGGTGGAACAACAATACCGCCCCGCGCGGCTTTACATCAGCGGCCTGTCCATGGGCGGCTTCGCCGCGTGGGATTGTCTGACCCGCTTCCCGGAGAAACTCGCCGCCGTCATCCCCATTTGCGGCGGCGGCGACCCGGCCACCGTCACCCCCGCCGCCGCCCGCGTCCCCGTCTGGGCCTTCCATTCCGCCGACGACCCGTGGGTGGAGGTGCAACGGACGCGCGACATGGTCGCCGCTCTGCGTCAAGCCGGCGGCGCCCCGCGTTACACCGAATACACCCACCATGCTCACGCCAGCTGGGAACCCGCCTACGCCGAGCCGGAGTTACTTCCTTGGTTGTTTAGTCAATCCGGCTCCCCTGCGCGCGAACAAATTCCCCTCTCGAAGAGGGGAATTTGCTCACGCCGAGGCATGGCCGGTGAGGTTTGTCTCGGCGCCAGCGTGAATAAATAATTCAATTCCCCACTCGTAGAAGGGTGGCGCGGAGCGACGGGATGTTTCAGCGTTGATGCTTTTTTCTCGTTGAACGCTGAAACACCCCGTCCGCTGGCGCGGCCACCCCTCTTCGAGAGGGGAATTTGTTCGCACGCAGAGGAGCATAGTCGTTGGAGTTTATTTCGGTGTCAACGATTCCACCGTTCATGAGATAGAATCGGAATATATCTCGACCGTCGCGCCGCCGTATTGTATCGGTTGGTAACCGAGTTGGCGGAAGGCCTCGAAGATTTCCGCCGTCAGTTCAAGCCGTGCGGACGGGTTGGCCGGTTTCGCCATATAGTTTCCTTAAAAGCGCTTTTTTCGCGGATGATTTACCGATTTGTTGTGCCAAGGGCGGGCGGCGCACCGGGCCAGCTGGTTTTGTGGTCTAGTAAAACGAATTCGCAATTTGCCACAAGTTTCCGCAAATTGTTGTTGCCGGCTTGAGGGTTTTGCTTAAACTGCGCTCCTATGAATTTAACCTGGCTCGATTATATCGTCGTGGGGATTCCTTTGCTGGTGATTGTGGTGTCGTCGTTGTATATGCGGCGGTTTATGCGGAGTGTCGCCGATTTCCTCGCCGCTAGTCGCTGCGCGGGGCGATATTTGATTTGCACGGCGGCAGGGGCCACGGGGGCCAGCGTGATGATTATGATTACGGCGTTGGAGATGTTTTCCAAGACCGGCTTTTCCATGCGCTTTTGGGATTCGCTGACGTTGGTGATTTTCTTTTTCTTCGGGTTGGTCGGGTTGATTGGGTATCGCTTCCGCGAGACGCGGGCGCTGACGTTTCATCAGTTTTTTGAACTGCGCTATAGTCGCGGGGTCAGGGTGTTCGCCAGTTTTTTGAATGTGTTTTCGGGGGTGATTAATTTCGGCATCCAGCCGGCGGTGGGGGCGCGGTTCTTTGTGTATTTTTGCGATTTGCCGGAACGGTGCAGTATCGCCGGGGTGACGCTGCCGACGTTTGTGCCGGTGTTGGTGGTGTTGATGGGGGTGTCGTTGTATTTCTCGCTGACGGGGGGGCAAATCAGTGTGATGGTGACGGATTGTTTGGAGGGGGTGTTTTCGTCGGTCTTTTATTTGGTGGTGGCGTTTTTCGTGGTGTTCAGCATTTCGGTGTCGCAGATGAAGGACGCGTTGTTGTCGGGGGTGCCGGGGGATTCGTTTATTGACCCGTTTGACATTGGGAACAAGACGGATTTCAACGGCTGGTTCGTGGTGTTCGCGCTGTTGTTGAACATTTATTATTATCGCGGCAACGCGTGGATTCAGGGGTTCGCGGCGGCGGCGAAGACGGCGCACGAGGGGCGGATGTCGTCCATTCTGGGGAATTGGCGCAGTCAGGGGAGCATCGCCATGACGCTGCTGGTGTCCATCGCGGGGTTCACGATTTTGCATCACGCGGATTTCGCGGCGCAGCAGGCGCAGGTGGCGGAGCATTTGCAGCACCTCGGCAACAGCCAGTTGGTGACGCAGATGCGGATGCCGACGGCGCTGGGGGTGTTCCTCGCGCCGGGGGTGAAGGGGGCGTTTTGCGCGGTGTTGTTGTTCGGGTTGCTGGCGGCGCAGGGGGTGCAGTTGCACGGGTACGGGGCGACGATTTTGCAGGATGTCATCATGCCGCTGCGGCAGACGCCGTTCACGCCGCGCGCGCATTTGTGGGCGCTGAAGGTGACGATTGTGCTGGTGGCGGTGTTGGTCAGCGGGTTCAGCGTGTGGTTCAAGCCGGTGGATTATCTGGTGATGTTGGTGACGTTGGTGGGGGCGATTTATTTGGGCGGCGTGGGGTTGGTGTGCTGGGGCGGATTGTATTGGAAGAAGGGCACAACGGCGGGGGCGTGGACGGCGTTGGTGATTGGCATGGTGCTGGGGGTGGGCGGCAATGTGTTGCAACAATTTTGGGGGCAACTGAATCCGCTGTTGCTCAAGTTCACCGGCGGCGGGTGGCATGATTATTTGGCGGCGCACGCGGACAAGCTGCCGTTGAACGGGCAGCAGTTGTCGATTATCACGGCGGGGACGGCGGCGGTGGGGTATGTGGGGGTGTCGCTGCTGACGTGCCGGCGGAATTTTGACATGGACCGGATGTTGCATCGCGGGGCGTGGCGCATCGCCAGCGAGGATGTAGTGGTGAACGCCAGCGCGGGCAAGTCGTTCCTGTCGCGGTTTCTCCAGATTGACCAACATTTCACGCGCGGGGATAAAATCCTGACGTACGGGACGTTTGGGTGGACGGTGTTTTGGACGGCGGTGTCGGTGGGGATTTTGTTGTGGACGCTGCTGGTGGGGCGGTTGTCGCCGGAGTGGTGGTTTGATTACACGATGCTGACGAGTGTGTGGCTGACGCTGGGGTTGGGGGTGGTGGTGGCGGTGTGGTTTTTCATCGGGGCGACGCGCGATTTGCTGGAGTTGTTCCGCACGTTGAAGACGGTGGAGCGCTCCGACGCCGACGATGGGACGGTGCGCGACCATCATAACGCGGGGGAGGAAGGGAAGTAGCTATATGACTATGAACTTCCAGTGTCGCCGCCACTCTTTCACGGCAGGGGAAGCGCCACCGCAATTTCTCTTCACGAAAGGAGCGTTAGCCGTTTCCAGGCCACGGGTGGAGCCGTTCCACCCTTGGGTAAAACCATATTACCCGTGGGTGACGTCGCCTTACTCACGGGTGGAGCTGCCTTACTCACGGGTGGAGCTGCCTTACTCACGGGTGGAGCTGCCTTACTCATGGGTGGAGCTGCCTTACTCATGGGTGGAGCTGCCTTACTCATGGGTGGAGCCGTCTTACTCATGGGTGGAGCCGTCTTACTCATGGGTGGAGCCGTCTTACTCATGGGTGGAGCCGTCTTACCCACGGGTGATACGACGCCACCCTTGGGTAAAATGGTCTCTCCCACGGGTGCAAAACCGCTCCGGTAGCGGAAAATGACCAAAAACCAACCTATATTTTACAATGAGAACTTTGGACAGGATTAACAAGATGGACAGGATTTTCCCAAAAATGCGTTGCCTCTCAAAAAAACCATCCTGTGCATCCTGTAAATCCTGTCAGAAAAAATGAACCAAAAAACCGGAAAACTCCCCATGTCCATCCACACGATTTACCTCCTGCATCACACTCACACCGATATCGGCTACACGCATGACCAGCCCGTCGTCTGGGAATTGCACCGCCGTTTCATCGACCGCGCCATCGACCTCGCCGAGCGCGACCAGGCCGTAGACGCGCCGCACGCGTTCCGCTGGACGTGCGAGGCGCTCGGCCCGGTGTTGCATTGGTGGCAGCTCGCCGACGACCCGCGACGCGCGCGCTTCCTGCGCCTCGCGCAGGCCGGGCGCATCGAGGTGACCGCCATGTTCACCCACCAGTTGCCCGTCGCCGACACGCTCGCCAACATTGACTTGTTGCAACACGTCGCCCGCGCCCGCGACCTCGGCATCCCCGTCCGGCACGCGCTGAGTTGCGACATCAACGGTCATAATTGGCCGCTGGTTGACGCGTTGCTCGACGCCGGCATTGAGACGCTGACGATGGCCGTCAATGAATTCAACGGCGGCGCCCCGTTCACGCGCCCGAACCTCTTCCGCTGGCTCGCTCCCTCGCGCCGCCCGCTGACGGTGTTGAACAATTGGATTTACAACATGGGCAATTTCGCCGGCATCATCCCGCTGCTCACGCAGGTCGGCGACCAGGCCCTGCCGCCGCCCGACCTGGCGCAACGCCTGGAGCGCCTCGACAAGTCCTGGCCGGCGCTCAAGGATATTCTCGCCAACGCCGGCTGGCCGCTGCCCGTCGCGCTGCTCCCCTGCACGCATGCCTTCGGCGACAACGGCGCGCCCGACGCCACCATCGGCGATTTTGTCCGCGAGTGGAACGCGCGCCCCAAACGCCCGCGTCATCCCCGCCCGCGCCTCGTCCTCGCCACGCTGACGATGTGGTGGGACGCCGTGCGCCAGTGCGGGGTCGAGTTCCCCGCCGCCGCCGGTGACTGGACGGACTACTGGGCCTTCGGCGTCGGTTCCGCCGCCCGCGAGGCCGCCGTCGCCCGCGCCGCGCAAGTCAACCTGCAAACCGCCGACGCCCTGCGCGCCTTGACCAACCAGGCGCCCGCCGCGCATTCCGCCCCCGCGTGGGCGGCGCTGCACTTGTGGAACGAGCATACTTTTGAATCCGACGCCAGCACGGACCATCCCGACGGCACGGACAGCACCGCCGTCTGGCATCACAAGGCGCACCAGGCCTGGCAACTCCACAGCCTCGCCAAGTTCCAGCTCCGCGACGCCGTCGCCGACCTCGCCCGGCGCGTCACCCGCGGCGCGGACGACACGCTGTTGCTCTACAACCCGCTCCCGTGGCCCCGCACCGTCAGCGGCCCGGTGCGCGACACCGTGCGCCGCCCGCGCGGCGCCGACGACGACGCCGGCGCCGCGCGTCATTACCAGGACCACGACGCTCCCGTGCACGCCCGCCTCGCGCCGGTGACAGTGCCCGCGCTCGGCTACACCACCGTCAGCGCCGCGCGCGTCATCCCCATCCCCGCTGCCATCCGCGCCACGCCCGCCGAGCAACCGCACCTCACCAACCGCTGGCACCGCCTCGTCTTTGACAGCTGGCACGGCGGCCTCATCTCCTGGCTCAACGCCGACGAAACCCGCCAATGGCTCGACCTCCAAGCCCCCTGGCGCGCCGCCACGCTCATCCGCGAAGACCCCATCCCCCACGCCTACGACAACCCGCGCGGGGTTTTCAGCAGCAACGACGACTCCGTCTGGACCATCACCGGCCACGGCCGCAACTGGCACCCGCGGTGGCGCGCCGAACGCCGCGCCACCGCGACCGCGTTGCGTCATCATTACGAAAAACTACCCGACGGCCAGCGCATCACCCAACGGCTCGGCTTCGACCTCCCCAAGCTGCCCGACGTCACCGTCAGCACCTTCCTGCCCGACCACGCGCCGTGGGTCGAGTTCGAGGTGGAACTTGACCTGGGGCTGACCGTCACCCCCGAGGCCTATTACTTCCCGCTGCCCTTCGCCATGGAACAACCCGCCATCCACCTCGACGTCGGCGGCCAGGCGGTGCAAGTCAACCGCGACCAACTCCCCGGCGTCAACCGCGATTACTTCACCATCCAGCGCTGGTGCGCCCTCGCCGAGCGGCAGCGGCACATCCACATCGCCACGCCCATCAACCCGCTGGTCATGTTCGGCGGCTTCCACTTCGGCGCCAACCGCGGCGAAGCCGTCACCGACAGCGGCCTGTTCCTCGGCTGGCTCGCCAACAACTACTGGCTCGTCAACTTCCGCGCGCGGCAACCCGGCAAAGTCCGCGCCCGCTACCGCGTCACCCCGCAAGACACCGCCTTCGACGAACCCGCCGCCCACCGTCTCGGCCTCGAGGCCGCCACCCCGCCCGTCATGCACAACCTCATGGAACCCCCGCTGACCGTCGCCGCTCCCCTGCCCTCCACCGGCACCCTGCTCCACCTCCCGCCGCCGCCCGTCCTCGCCACCCAAATCAGCGGCGACGGGACCACCGTCATCCTGCGCCTGACCAACGCCGGCGACACCCCGCGCCCGGCCACCGTCGGCTCCGCCCTGCAAACCATCACCGCCGCCGAGGAAAGCGATTTCTTCACCCGCGCGCGCCGCCCGCTCCCCGTGCGGCGCGGCAAAGTAACCCTCCCCCTGGCCCCGCGCCAAACCGTCGTCCTCCGGCTGAAGACCCAACCGCATGCACGAGCATCATAAAACAATAACACTTTGCAATTGAATTTTTTCGATGCTGCCCTATGGTTTCATTCTATCATGACCTTTTCACCAGTCACTTTGGATGATATCGCTCAGAAACTAGGCATCACCGTGTCCACCGCCTCCCGCGCCTTGCGCGACTTGCCCGGCATCCACCCCTCCACCCGCGCCAAAATCGTCGAGGCCGCGCAAAAACTCGGTTACGTCGCCCCCCGCAAACGCAAACAAGACGCCAACCCCCCGCGCCACATCCTCACTCTCACCCTCGGCGGCGAGGTCCCCTCGCTGTTCCTCTCCGGCATGAGCCGGGCTTCCTTGCAATTCAACTTCTCCCTCGTCTCCCACCACTTCGCCCAAGGCGAGGCGCACCGCCTTCTCGACCCCAAGCACCAGCCCCACCTCCTGCGTATGGGGCAAGTCTCCGGCGTGGTGTTAATCTATAAATGGCCGGATGAAGTGGTGGCCGCGCTCAGCCGCAAACTCCCCGTCATCTCCCTCATCGTCCAATACCCCAACCTCCCCGTTGACCTCGTCGGCATTGACCACACCGACGGTATGTTTACCCTCATCCGTCATTTGCAAAAAAACGGGCACCGGCGCATCGGCTTCTTCGGCCTCAATGCCGAGGCCAGTTGGTCTCACTCCCGCTTCGCCGCTTATCTGGAAGCCCTTTTCACCCTTGGCCTCCCCGTTGACTTCAGCGATAACATCAAAATCGAGGACACCAGCGCCATGGCTGTCTTCCCCTACCAAAACAAGAAAATCTACGACACGGTCATCGACAAAATCAAGGCCGGCGTCAAGGCTTGGGTCTGTGCCGACGACGTTATCGCTCACTCCCTCTGTGCCGCCCTCGTCCAGCGCGGCCTGAAAATTCCCGCCGATGTCGCCATCACCGGCTTCCACCGTTACCGCTTCCCTTCCTCCACCCTGCCGGAACTAACCTCCGTCATCATTGGGGAGGAAACCCTCGGCGTCAGCGCCTTGCGCCGCCTCGCCTTCCGCCTCGACCACCCGGACGACCTCAACCGCAGCATCCTGTTGCCGCCGCAATTCTACCAAGGCCAAACCACCGCCAAGGTTTGATGAAAATTTTTTGCAAAAAACGGGAATAGGTGTTGCAAAAAATAATAATCAAACTTATGCTCCAACCCGTAACTTATGAAAAGCATCAAAGCAATCTGTCAGACCGTCGCCGCCGTGGCCGTGCTCACCGCCGCCACCAGCTATGGTGAAACCGTACATCAATCCCTCAACGGCACCGACGCCCGCACCGGTGAAAACGCCAAGGCCGTGGAGAAAAACGTCATGGAGGTCAAAAGCACCCCGGACGGAGAAATCGCCCGCGTCGTTGGCAGCGTCAACCAATGGGGTTACGTCAACTACTGGTTCGGTCTGCCCGCGCCCGCTGGCAAATCCGTCATTCGCCTGAAACTTTGGGTGGACGACCCCGACCTGACCAGCGCCTACGCCATCTACGTCAAGCGCGAGGGGCAAGACCCGTTGGTGTGTCGTATCAAACTGCCCGCTGACGTGAAGAAAGACAGCATGGTCACCGTGGACATCCCCGTGGACGTGCCGCAAGAATGGAATTGCGCGACGTTGAAGAAAATCGTCAACAACGACAAGCCAAGCTACTGGATTAGGTCCATCAGCACCGTCCTTGAGTAACCCTTAACCCTCGACTAAAAACCCGGCGCCGAACGGTTGCCGGGTTTTTATTACCTTGCTGATGGGATGTTTGATTTTTTTTGACAGGATTTACAGGATGCACAGGATGGTTTTTTTGAGAGGTAAAGCATATTTTTGAAAATCCTGTCCATCTTGTTAATCCTGTCCAAAATTCTCATTGTTAAAGAGTTCATCCGATAAAACGCTGAAACACCCCGTCGGCACCGCCGCCACCCCTCTACGAGCGGGGAATCCGCTAACGCGAAGACCAACCTCACAGACTGTAGCGCGCGGGAGCAAAATTTCTGGGAAATGGAACAGAAGTCCAATTTTACGCAGGCATGGGGGACGCGACGGGTGAGGTCGTGCTGGGCTAAAAACTCAACGGCGGGCCGTCAGGCGGCGCGCTGGTGAGTCTTTGGGCGTTGGCCGGGCCAACTTCTTAGCGGGCATCTCTCGGCGGTCAGCCAGGGTCTTAGCTTGGCGCAGGGGCGTTTGGGGAATTCGCAGCGGGGCGGGGTGCGGGGCGAGCCACGGGCATTTGGCGCAGGTGGCGCGGCGGGCTTGGTAGGTGTGCGCGGTGGCGACCGGGGCGCCGGCGGCGCGCCACGGGGCGACCGCGCGGGCGTAATCCGCGTCGAGGTCGGGTAGCGCCGGTTCTGGGCGGACGTCCGCCGGCGGCGCGGCGTGGCTGACGACGTAGCGGCCGTGGCCGAGTGGCGTGAGGCGGAGCATGCGGTTGGGGTTGGTTGGGGGCATACAAGCGGTTGGTTGTTACCAGTGGGCGTCGGGTTTTTTCTTTTTCACGCAATAACCAAGGCGGTTGATAAAGCAAACACCCCTGCCGTCAAGGTAGAGGTCGCTGGCCGACGCTGGCAGCCCGCCACAGGTCTCCGCGGTAAAGCCGGTCGTCTGCGACCAGGTGTGGTCGTAGCCCTCGCCGGGGAACACCTCGTCATCCCACACGCCGAGCGCGACCACCAGTTCCGCGCTGCTGGTGGTTAGGAATACGCCCCAATCGCACGCCCCGAAATCGTCGGCGGTGAGGGTGAGCCGGCCAAAGCGGATGATGCTGTCATCTTCCGAGTCACTAATAAAGTCCAGCCACGAGGCGACCAGTGTGACCGAGCCGGCCAACTGCCATTGGAGTTCGTGCTTGCCCCACGGAGAATAAAGCGAGCGGTAAGCATTGACGGTGGTCATGACGCCCGCTTTGGCCTGTT
>JAISCS010000170.1 GCA_031265365.1 Verrucomicrobiales bacterium | reverse complement strand
GTGTGTGGTGATTACCAGAGCGGGAAAGTATTTGCATTACGGCGCAGGGGGGATGTTGGAGTTGGGGTTTGCGCCAGAGAGCTACGAGAACATGGCGTGGCGTGGCATTGACGGGGTGGAACATGCTTTTGTGGTTGAGGATGACGAAATGACGAGTTGACGAGGTGACTGGTCAGGAGGTGACGGGATGACTTATCAGGAATTTATTGCGGCGAAGGTGCCGCGGGCGGAGTTGCGCGGGTTCAGCGTCAGTGATGACGAGTTGCACCCGTCGCTGATGCCGCATCAGCGGGAGATTGCGCGGTGGGCGCTGGCGGGGGGGCAGCGGGCGGTGTTCGCCAGCTTCGGGCTGGGGAAGACGCGGATGCATTTGCAGGTGGCGGATAGTATTGTCCGGCGGGCGGCGGGGAGGAAGTATCTGATTGTCGCGCCGCTGGGGGTGAGGCAGGAGTTCACCAAGGTGGAGGGGCCGGCGATGGGGCTGACGGTGACTTATTGCCGGACGGACGCGGAAGTGGCGGCGTGTCCGACGCCGCTGGTGATCACCAATTATGAGCGGGTGCGGGACGGGGATATCACCGTCAGCGGCGAGGTGTTCGCGGGGGCGGGGTTGGATGAGGCGTCGGTGTTGCGGTCGTTCGGGTCGAAGACTTACCAGACGTTTTTGACGTTGTTTCAAAAAATCCAATACCGGTTTGTGTTCACGGCCACGCCGGCGCCGAACCGGCACAAGGAGTTAATTCATTACGGCGGGTTTCTGGGGGTGATGGACACGGGGCAGGCGTTGACGCGGTTCTTCCGGCGCGATTCGGAGAAGGCGGGTAATTTGACGCTGTATCCGCACATGGCGGAGCGGTTTTGGGAGTGGCTGGCGACGTGGGCGGTGTTTTTGCAAAAGCCGTCCGACCTCGGTTACAGCGACGCGGGTTACGCTTTGCCGCCGCTGCAGGTGCATTGGCACAAGGTGGGGGTGGACCATACCAAGGCGTGGCAACAGACGGATTCGTGGGGGCAGGCGCAGTTGTTTCTTGACCAATCCAGCGGGTTGAAGGAAGTGGCGGCGGTGAAGCGGGAGACGATGATGGCGCGGGTCATGCGGGCGATGAAGATTATGGAACTCCAGCCGCGAAGCCGCGAAGACACGAAGGATTTTTTACCGGGAGAACATGGAGAACTTGGAGGGGGTGGAAATGTGCTGCTCTGGCATGACCTAGAGGCGGAGCGGCATTTGATTGAGCGGATGATACCGGAGGCGAAGACGGCCTATGGCTCGCAGGATTTGGAGGAGCGCGAGGCGCTGATACTGGGGTTCGCTGACGGTGCGTTTCCGATTTTGGCGACGAAGCCGAGCATCGCGGGCAGCGGGTGTAATTTTCAGCGGCATTGCGCGACGGCCATTTTCCTCGGCTCGACGTACAAGTTCAATGATTTCATCCAGGCGGTGCATCGGATTTACCGGTTCCAACAAACCGCCGAGGTGCATATCCATGTCATCTACGCGGAGAGCGAGGGGCCGGTGATTGAGACGTTGAAGGCGAAGTGGCGGCAGTATGATTTTCTGGTCGGCAAGATGGCCGGCCTGCTGAAAAACCAAAAATTAATCTTCGGGAGAGATATGAAACTGGAACGAGACATGGGCTGCGAACGGGCGGTGATGGTCAGCGAGACTTTCACGGCCATTCATAATGATTGCGTGGCGGAACTGGCTTTGCACGGGGATAATAGCGTGGATTTGATTGTTACCAGCATCCCCTTTGGCAATCAATACGAGTATAGCCCGAATTATTCAGATATGGGGCACAATCCTGACAACGCGGCGTTTTTCGCGCAGATGGAATTTCTGGTGCCGAATTTGTTGCGGGTGTTGAAGCCCGGCCGGCTGGCGTGTTTGCATGTCAAGGACCGCATCCGGTTCGGCAAGGTGACGGGGCTGGGGACGCCGACGGTGGAGGCGTTTTCGGACCAGACGCGCGAGCTGTTTGAGAAGCATGGTTTTCTCAATATGGGGCGCATCACCATTGACACGGATGTGGTCAGGGAGAACAACCAGACTTACCGGCTGGGTTGGAGTGAGAACGCGAAGGACTCGACGAAGATGGGGGTGGGGATGCCGGAGTATGTGTTGTTGTTGCGGAAGCGGCCGAGTGATTTGAGCAACAGTTACGCGGATGTGCCGGTGACGAAGGACAAGGCGGCATACACGCGGGCGCAGTGGCAGATTGACGCGGCGGCGTTGTGGCGGTCGGACGGCGACCGGCTGCCTGACCCTGATTACCTGCTGAACATCCCGCACGCGGACATCCTGCGGCTGTGGCGGGGGCACTGTCAGCGGCACGGTTACGATTATCATGAGCATGTGGAGCTTGGGAAGGAGTTGGAGCGGCGCGGGAAGTTGCCGGCGAGTTTTATGTTGTTCCCGCCGGTGAGCCGGAACGCGGCGGTGTGGACGGACATCGCGCGGATGCGGGTGTTGAACAGTGAGCAGTCGAAGCGGCATCAGGAGAACCATGTGTGCCCGTTGCAGCTGGATGTGGCGGAGCGGTTGATTATTCGTTACAGCAATCGGGGGGAGACGGTGCTGGACCCGTTCGCGGGGATTTTCACGGTGCCGTATATGGCAATCAGGTCGGGGCGGCGGGGGGTGGGGATTGAGTTGAATGAGGAGTATTGGCGGTGCGGGGTGGGGTATTGCGAGCAGGCGGAGTGCGAGCGGACGATGCCGACATTGTTTGGGATGACCGCCGCTGACGGTGAGGGGGAGGAAGATGGAAAGTTTGCGGGAGTCAAAGTTTTGGAGGCAAAAAATGAGTGATGAACAAAAAAGCCCGTTGGTCTTGCACGCCAAAAGGGAACTTGCCCTTATTAAGCACGACGAGGACGGAATGCAGGATTTAGTTGACCAATGCGTATTGGAACTAATCGAAGTGTTTAGCCGGCAAGGGCACGGTGGGTTTAGCGCCCCTTATGTGCTTGGTGTTTTTAACCGACTGGCAAAGTTCGAACCGTGGACGCCGCTAACTGGCGCTGACGACGAATGGAATGAAGTTGGTTACGGGACATGGCAAAACAATCGGCATAGTGCGGTTTTCAAGGATGATAGCGGGGCGCATTTCACGGAGGGCTACGTGTTCCATGACTTGTGTGCTGATGGCACACATGGTATCGGTTACATCTCCTACTACTCGAGCGTACCCGTAACGTTTCCGTGCGCCGACTTGAAAACGAAACACCTGTATCAAAAACAGGGGACGGTAATACCGGACAGGAAAATAACCCAGGAAGAGTTCTTGGAATTTTTTGAGGAGAGGCGATGAGCGCCACAGAAAAACCGATTTTATTTGCCGGCGCGATGGTGCGGGCGATTCTCGCGGGGCGGAAGACGCAGACGCGGCGGGTGATGAAACCACAAATAAAAGTGCGTGGCGAGGTCACGCGGGTAGAGCCAAATCCAGCCGGTGAAAAATGGCTGGCAAAAGACAGTTACGGCGTTGTGCAGGGAACCATCGGTATTAATCCAGAAATTAATGCTGGTGATGTGTTGTGGGTGAGGGAAACGTGGGGCAGCCGGCAGGCTGACCATCCGCTCTGTAAAAATGGCCGCAAGCCACAAGCAGGCGACGAGCTGTACTACCGTGCCAATCCTGCTGACGACTGCCAATGGGGCGTAGGCAAACCAAGCCAGGGCAGTTTTGTCTGGCGCCCCTCCATTCACATGCCGCGCTGGGCCTCGCGCCTCACGCTGACGGTGACGGGGGTGCGGGCGGAGCGGTTGCAGGATATTAGCGAGGCGGATGCTGTTGCCGAGGGGGTTGAGTTCGCAGATTTTTCAGACTTGTCGCGGCGCTTCAAAAATTATTTGGCAAAGAAAGAGGATTTGAATTTTCATGGTAATTTTT
>JAISCS010000135.1 GCA_031265365.1 Verrucomicrobiales bacterium | reverse complement strand
CGTCATCCTGAGCGGAGCGCTGAAAGCGCGAAGTCGAAGGAGCGGTTTGCCTTGTGCCAACCGTTTGATGAAACCAAGCCGGCCGGTCAATTCCAAGCGGGTCCTTCGACTCCGCGCTTTCAGCGCTCCGCTCAGGATGACGCGGATGGCGGTCGCCGCGCTGACCGTCACCTTGCTGACCGGTTGCGTTGGCCAACAAGAATTCGACATCACCTACTACAACCTCAGCGCCCCCGCCACCGGCAAGCCCGCGCCCGCGCCCAAATTCGGCTCCATCTTCGTGCACGATTTTTATGTCAACCCCAGCTACGAGGACAAAAACTTCAACTACCGCACCGGCGACCTGACTTACGAGACGGACTTTTACAACCAGTTCAAACTTTCCCCGCGCATGCAATTCACCGCGCTGACCCGCGAGGCGCTGAAGCGCAGCGGCCTGTTCCAAACCATCCTCATGCCGGAAAGCTCGCGGGTCTCCGACTATTCCATCGCCGCCGATGTCTCCCAATTTTACGCCGACTTTCGCAACCCGCAAAATCCCCGCGCCGTGCTGACCGTCAGCTACAACCTGACGCGCAATCTCAGGAAAGGCTTGGAGCATCCCCTCCTGTTCGCCAAGACCTACAGCGAGTCCGTGCCCATTGCCAAGAAAACCGCTGACGAGGTGGCCCG
The DNA here is from genome assembly GCA_031265365.1 of Verrucomicrobiales bacterium. Classification (GTDB taxonomy): domain Bacteria; phylum Verrucomicrobiota; class Verrucomicrobiia; order Methylacidiphilales; family JAAUTS01; genus JAIRPN01. The sequence goes on along the minus strand of JAISCS010000135.1, from coordinate 10,918 downwards.
CGCCTGGGACCTCGCGTTCGGCAACATCACGCGCCAGTTCCTCCGCGATTTGGCCAGGGTAACGCCGCCGGCAGCGGGTGAAACCCAATGAGCGAATTCCCCTTCCGTGAAGGGGAATTAAAATCCTTGGCGAATCTTTGCGTCCTCCGCGCCTTTGCGTCAAAAATCACCCCGCCGAACCGACCGCAAGCGTCTGCCACTGCCGCCACCGCATCACCGACGCGCGGACTTTTTCCGCTTTCACGCGCGAGGAAAGTTCGAGGACGCACAGCGGCTCGCTCTCCAGCAACGGGAGCAATTCTGGGAACGGCACGACGCCCTCGCCGAGAGGCAAATGGTCGTGGTCAGGCGGGCGGAAATCTTGCAAATGACAGCCGAGGAGACGCGGCCGGCGTTTGCGCAACTCGGCCGCGTGGTCGAGAAAACCGAGGGCGTCCTTTTGCGCGGTGTGGCCGAAATCGTGCCAGTAGCCGGCGTCGGGGAATTCGTTCAGCAACAAGTCCCACTGGTTTTCCAGCGGGATTTCCTCGACGGCCTCGCGGGACTCGAAGCCGAGGCGGATGTTTTTATGCCGCGCGTGGTCGCAGACGGCCAGCAAACTTTCGTACAACCACGGCCAGGTTTTGCGAAACAGTGTTTCATGCTCGCGGACGGCGGCGATTTTTTTGCGGACATAGGCGCGGGAGCCGAGTTCGCCGCGCGCCATCAACGCCACCAGTTGCTGCGCGCGGTGCCGCTGCCGCTGGGAGCCGAGGTGCAGGACGACGGCCCGCGCGCCGAACGCGGCGGCGTGGTCGATGGTCTCCAGCGTCAGCCGGACGGCGGTGCCGCGGCGGGAGCGGCGCGGGTCGGTGAACTCGTAGCAATTCGGCGAGGCGTTGAGAAACCCCACCGGCAGCGGGCAGAAGTTATGCAATGAGACGACGCGGACGATTTTTTGGTCCAACGCCTTGAGGATGCCGGGCCACAGGCTGTAGCGGATGCCGTGGCTGAGTTCGATGTCCTTGAACCCCAGCGCCGCGAGTTCCTCCAGCATAGCGAGGCCATCGATGTGGCGCGCGGAGTTCCACGAGGTCGAGATGGCGAGGTCGGGCAAAGGCATTCGTCGAGGCTAACGCATAAATCGCAAAATTCAACTTGCAAAAACTCCGGCCACGAAGCCACGAAGCCGCGAAGTTTGGTCTAACTAAAAAAATCTTTGCGTCTTCGCGGCTTCGTGACTGGAGTTAACAGAGCACAAAAAACCCGCCATGGTCGGCGGCGGGTTTTTCGGCGCAATGATTACAGGGAGAAATTACCCCAGTAATTGATTTTCGGTTCCTTGGCCTTGCGTTTTTTGCGGTCACTCGGTTTTTCATAATTGCGGCGCGCGCGCGCATCGCGCAACGTGCCTTCGCGGTCGAGTTTCTTTTTCAACCGGCGCAAGGCCTTGTCCACCGACTCGCCTTTCTTCAATTTGACTTCTGACATTAAAAATTCACCTCACTCCCGTTAAGATTTCCCCGTTTGCGGGGAGGAAAAAAATAGATGGCAGCGAGTGATTTGTCAAACAACTTATTTAACCCGCTGACTGTCAGCCGATTAAATCGCGCTTGTTTTTCCTGCCAAAGCCGCTGACAATGAATCAATCCATGACTCGGTGGTTAACTATGGCAGGCTTGTTGTTGCTGGCGTTCGCTCCGCTGACCGTGGCGCGCGGGCAAATCACGGTCAGTTACGAGACGGAGCAAAAGACCAAGGTCACCAAGCACTATACGGCACGGGATTTTCCGCAAGACTTGGTGCGGGATTTGTTTGCCAATTTCGGGTTCGCGTGGATTTCCAAGCGGTATGACGAGGCGGTGAGCGTCAGCGGCGGGAGCCAGCGGGTGATGGGCGGCGGGATTAACGAGGCGACCATGCGTTATCAGGGCGACCGCTTGGTGGAGGTCCGGCTGTCCGTGTACAGCCGGACGGTCATGGGGCGTTGGCGTGAGGAGCCGTTCAACCGGCACGTGGATTTTTGGGCGCGTGTTATCCAAGGCTGGGCCGGGGGCAAGGGGCGGGAATTGCCCGAACTTGAGGTGAACGACCATATCATCGTTTGGAAATTGTGGCGCGCCGGGCCGCTTGAATACCGGCTGGAGCGCGGCTATTCCGAGGTGGGGCTGTGGGGGGAGTTGCCGGAGTTTCTCAACGTCATCATCCGCCGCGTGGATATCCCCGCCGACCGTCACGCGGCCAACCCGCCCGCCCGCGTCAAGCGTGGCGGGAAGGGCGACGTTTGGCTGGAGGTGCCGATGATTTTTCAGGGCGACAAAGGCATGTGCACGCCGACGGCGGTGGCGCGGGTGATGCGTTACTTCGGCGCTGACCTTGACAAGTTTCAACTCGCGGCCATCTTGGAAACCGGCAGCGCTGACGGCGGCACCAAGACGGAACGGATTACCCCGGCCATGCGCGAGTTGGCGGCGCGGGGCGGCTTTCGCGTGACGGTGGTGCAGGACTGGCAATCCGCTGATTTTCACCGGAGCTTTGACGCTTACAACCGGCTGGCGGCGGCGACGGGCAAGCCACCGCTGAAGATGCCGCTCGTTTGGCTCGAACTCAACGCGATGGATTTTTACCGCCAGATGGACCGCGAGACCTTCCGCCGTTCCCGTGTCATGCAACGGGAGGAACTAGCCGCGTTCAAAGCCGCTATCACTCACAAAATCGCGGCAGGCGTGCCGCTGGTGTGGAGCGTGGTGCACGGGCTGTTTGTGGAGCGGACGTCCGGCGGCAACAAAGGGATTTACGGGCACACGCGTTTGATTATCGGCATCAACGAACGCGCGGGGGAGATTTTATATACGGACAGTTGGGGTTTGGGGCATGAGTTGAAGCGCATGAAGCTGGAACAAGCCTTTGCCATGAGCCTCGGCCTGTTTTGTCTCGAGCCGGATTATCAATCAACCCGCCGCCGCTGATTCCCCGCTACGAGCGGGGAATCTACTAACGCCGAGACCAACCTCACTGACCCTGCCCCCCCGCGTGAGTTAATTCCCCTCTCGAAGAGGGGAATTAACTCACACGGAGGTTCGCCAGCAATTCCACTGCTCATGGGCTGGAACCTAATTTTCCCTTTGGCTTTTCACGGTGGGGCGGGCATTATGAATTTCGCTCATGGCGAAAAATTTTGTCCACTTGCACGTCCATACCGAGTACTCGCTGCTCGACGGGGCTTGCCGTATTCCCGAATTGGTCAGGCGCGCGCGGGAGTTGGCCATGCCGGCGCTGGCGGTCACCGACCACGGGAATTTGTTCGGCGCGATTGAATTTTACCAGGCGGCGGACCAAGCGGGCGTCAAACCCATCATCGGCTGCGAGATGTACATGGCACCGGGCAAGCGCGCGGACCAAACCTCGCGCGATGGCCGGGACCCGAACCACCATTTGCTGTTGCTCGCCGAGAATGAGGCCGGGTATCGGAACCTGGTCAAGCTGGTGTCGCTGGCGCACTTGGAGGGCGTGTATTTCACACCGCGCATTGACAAGGACGACCTGGCGAAATATTCCGCCGGTCTCATCGGCAGCAGCGCGTGTTTGCGCGGTGAAATCGCGCGGGCGGTGCTGGCGGGGCGGATGGATGACGCGCGGCGGGCCGTTGACGATTTCCGCCAAATCCTCGGCGCGGACAATTTTTTCCTCGAATTGAACAACCAGGGTTTGCCTGAGCAGCAGCGGGTCATTGAGGCGTTCAAGGAGCTGGCCAAAAAGACCGGCACCCCGTTGCTGGCGGCCAACGACGTGCATTATCTCCGCAAGAAACACGCCGAGGCTCATGAGATTTTGCTGTGCATCCAGACCGGAGCGAAGTTGACCGACGAGAACCGTCTGCGTTTCCCGTCGTCCGAGTTTTACCTCAAGAGCGCGGAGGAAATGACGGAATTGTTTGATGATGTTCCAGAGGCGTTGGACAACACGCTGACGGTCGCCGGCCGCTGCAACGTGAAATTCGAGTTCGGCAAGGACAAGTTCCCCGCGTTCCCCGTGCCGGACGGGCAGACGACCGCGGGATTTTTCCGCGAGTTGTGCGAGCAGGGCATCCGCCGGCGCTACGGCGCGCGCGCCGCTGACACTGACCTGCGGCAGCGCATGGAGTATGAAATCGGCGTCATCACGCAGATGGGCTTTATTGATTACTTTTTGATTGTGTGGGATTTCATCCACTACGCGAAATCGCGGGGGATTCCGGTCGGGCCGGGGCGCGGCAGCGCGGCGGGCAGCATCGTCGCATACCTGCTGGGCATCACCGACCTTGACCCGGTGCGGTATAAGCTGCTGTTCGAGCGCTTTTTGAATCCTGAGCGTATTTCGCCGCCGGACGTGGACGTGGATTTTTGCCCGAACGGGCGCGAGCAGGTTATCAATTATGTCCGTGAAAAATACGGCGGGATGGCCGTCGCGCAAATCATCACCTACGGCACGCTCGGCGCGAAGATGGCCATCCGCGACGCGGGGCGCGTGATGGGGCTGTCGTTCCCCGAAGCGTCGAAAATCGCCGACTTGATTCCGAAGGAGCTGAAGGTCACCATCGGCAAGGCGCTGACGGAGAACCCGAAGAAAGAGGAGGAGGTCAAATTCTGCTCGCCGGACTTGTTGAAATTGTACCGCGAGGACGAGCGCGCCAAGGAGGTGCTGGACAACGCCATGGCGCTGGAAGGCCTCTCGCGCCAGACCGGGGTGCACGCGGCGGGCGTCGTCATTAGCGACCGCGACTTGACCGAGTTCCTGCCGCTCACGCGCGACGACCACGGCGGCATCGTGACGCAATACGACATGAACGCGGTCGGCGCGCTCGGTTTGCTGAAGATGGATTTTCTCGGCTTGAAGACGCTGACGGTCATCCAGGACTGCCTGAACCTCATCGAGCAATCCACCGGTCGGAAGATTTTGTGCGAGGACATTCCGATTGACGACCAGAAAACCTTCGACCTGCTCAACCGCGGGCAGAACGTCGGCGTGTTTCAGGTCGAATCCGGCGGGATGCGCGATATGTGCCGGCAGTTCGACATCCGCAGCATTGACGACATCATCGCCCTCATCGCGCTGTACCGGCCCGGGCCGATGGATTTGATTCCGCAGTACATCAAGCGCAAAAAAGGCGAGGAACGGCCGGAGTATTTGCATCCGCTGCTGGAGCAAGTTTCCGCCGACACTTACGGCATCATGATTTACCAGGAGCAAGTCATGGCCGCCGCGCGTGTGCTGGCGGGTTACACGCTGGGCGGCGCGGATTTGCTGCGCCGCGCGATGGGCAAGAAAAAGGTCGAGGAAATGGCGAAGGAGCGCGCGAAGTTTGTGGCCGGTTGCGAGAACACCAACCACATCGCGCCGAAACTGGCGGGTGATATTTTCGACTTGCTGGAAAAATTCGCCGGCTACGGTTTTAACAAATCGCACAGCGCGGCCTACGGTCTCGTGACGTATCACACCGCGTACCTCAAGGCCAATTACCCCGTGCAATTCATGGCCGCCTTGTTGTCGAACGAATTGGATAACACCGACAAAATCGCCGTGTTTGTCGAGGAGGCGAAGCTGCTGGGCATCACCGTGCTCGGCCCGTCGGTCAACCGCAGCGGCTTGTCCTTCACCGTCGAGGCGAACACCATCCGCTACGGCCTCGGCGCGGTGAAGAATGTCGGCCTCGCCGCCGCGCAAGCCATTCTCGACGTGCGGCGGGACCAGGGCGGCTTCGGCTCGCTGGAGGATTTGTGCCGCAAGGTGGACTACCGCGCCTTCAATCGCAAGACCCTCGAAAGTCTCATCCGCAGCGGCGCGTTTGACGAGTTGGAGCCGAACCGCGCGCTGGTGTTCTCACAGGTGGATGACGCGCTCGGCCAGGCGCTGTCCCTGGCGCGCGAGCGCGAGAGCGGGCAGGTGTCGTTGTTCGGCATCGAGGAGACCGCCGGCTCACCGTCAGCGAGAAAACACACCGCGCAAGTCGAGGACTGGCTGCTGCGTCAGCGGCTCGATGGCGAGAAAGAATTGCTGGGCTTTTACATCACCGGCCATCCGATTGATGAATACGAGGCCGATTTGCGCGCCTTCCGCACCGTCGGACTGGACGAACTCGGCGGCCTGGCGCCGGGCCGGAGCGTGCGTATCGCGGGCTTGGTGGCGCGCAAGGACGTGCAGGTGGCGAGGAAATCCGGCAAGCCTTACGCGCGCATCCAGCTTGAGGACCGCCTCGGCAGCGTCGAGGTCACTTGCTTTAACGAGCAGTACGAGAAATACGGCAACGAGATTACCGTCGGCGAGCCGCTGATTGTCAGCGGCACCGTTGACGAGGGCGCGTTTCGGGGCAACGACCGCGCGGCGTTGTCCGCTGACGGTGACGCCGTCGCGAAACCCGCCGACGATGACCGTGCCAAGTCCACCGCCAAGGTCATCGCGCGCGAGATTCACACCTTTGAACAAGCCTGTCAAACACTGGTCAGGGAAGTTTATCTGCGCTGCCCGCGCGAGAAATGCGGCGCGCCGTTGTGGCGGGAGTTGAAGGACCTCGCCGCCGCCAATCGCGGCGAGCGCCCGCTGTGTCTGGTCATCCCCGGCGCTGACGGCGGCCTGGCGGTGTTGGAAGCGGCGGAGGATTTTTTCCTCGAATCCAGCGCCGCCTTGCTGAAGGATTTGCGCCGTCGTTTCGGCAAGGACGAGGTGCGGTTGCGCGCCAAAGAACTCGGCGATATGTCGCGGAAAAAGACGTGGGGCAACCGGGGGTAGTCTCCCGCTACTTTGCCTGAAACCTAGATGCCGTCCAGCAGTTGATTCAGTTGCGCGTAATGACCGCCGAGGACGCTGACGGCGAGCCAAGCGATGATGAGGACGGCGAGGGCGAAGATGGTGCCGTTGAGGATGACGGTCAGTAACGTGATTTTGCGCGTGAATTCCTCGTCGAGCAGCTGGACGTTTTTATCGAGCATTTCGACGAGGGCGCCGCTTTGCTCGCCGGTGGCGATGAGGCTCAGCGTGGCGGGGGGGAGGAACCGGCAGTACGCGAGGGCGCCGGCGAGGGTGTCACCGTCAGCGATGCGTTGTTTCGCCACGGTCAGGTCGGCGACGGCGGACGGGCTGCCGGTGGCGGGGGCGCAGTCGAGGACAGCCTCGCGGAGGTTGGCGCCGGCGAGGAGGAAGGCTTGCAGACAGCGGGAGAAGTTGATGGCGGCGCCGGCCTTGAGCACGCTGCCGATGAGCGGGAGGCGCATGGTCAGCGTGTCGAGCGGGATGGAGCGGCGCCGGAGGCGGTTCAGCATGACGACGCTGCCGATGATCAGCCAGAGCGGCAGCAGGCCGAGGATGAACCATGCGGGGATGAATTGGGCATCGGGGAACAACCACTTGCCGAGCGAGGGGATGATGAAGATGAGGTGGTAGAGCAGGACGGGGTAGGCGAGTTTGGCGGTGAGTTGGTTGAGAATGGCGCGGCGTTTGGCGACGAGGGCGGCGGCGTGGTTGAGCATGGCGGCGAGCCGGCCGCTGTGTTCGCCGACGCTGATGAGCGACAGCGTGGCGCGGTCGAATTGCCGGTGACGGTCAGCGGCGGCGCGGAGGGTGTGACCGTCGGCGAGGTCGCCGGCGATGGCGGTGGCGACGCGGTTGAACGGCGCCGGCACTTGCGGGGCGAGGGCGCGGAGGCCCTGCGACATGGGCACGCCGGCTTGGGAGAGGGTGGCGAGCTGGCGCAGGAAGAGTTCGAGGTCGCGGGTGGGCATGGATTGTTTTTATGCGGACGGGGGAATTTCGCAAGGTTGAAGTTGGGGGGCGAGGGTTAATGCGCCGGTGAGGAGCAGTACCATTTTAGAACCTCGCGCCAAGCCGCCAAGACGCCAAGTTAATTTAATCAAAAAAACTTGGCGGCTTGGCGTCTTTGCGCGAACCCCAAAAAGTCAGCGGCGGCGGAGGGCGGCGAGAGTTAATGCACCGGTGAGCAACAGCACCCATGTCGCGGGTTCGGGGATGACGGTCAGCCGAATTGTGCTGTCGGTGATGAAATCCAGTTCGTAGGTGTATTCGTCGGACAGGCCACTGACGGTGAGAGCGTAGCCATCCGTTAAGGTGCCGTAGTTGGCAATCGAATAGATGCCGGTGGAGACTTCGCTGTCGGTGAGGTTCAATGTCGCGCCGCTGAGGGTGAGGTTGCCGGTGATGTTGAGCAGGTCAAGGTCAGTGAGGGAGAAGTTCAGGATGCTGCCGGCGTCGAGGGTGAGACTGGTGGGCGTCAGCGTGCCGTCGGGGTCGAGGGTCGCGCCGTCGCTGATGGTGGCGACGGCGGAGATTACGCCGTTGCCGCCAAGCAGTCCCTCGCTGATGGTCACGGACGCGGCATTGAGTTGGCCACCGCTGAGCAGACGAGTGACAGCGTCAGCGCCGGTTTGCGTGTAGGCTTTGTCGGGGAGGTCGAGTGAGGCGACAGCGGTGGTTTTATTGGCGCGGTTAACGGTGATGACGCCGTTGTTGGTCCAGTCCGCGCCGATGAGCAGCGTGGCGTAGTGCTGGGCGTCGTCAGTGACCGCGGCGTCGAGGCTGACGGTGATGCTACCGCTGTTGGTGAAGGTTGCGCCATCACTGACGGTGAGGCGGGCGTATTGCGCGTAGTCGCTGTTGGCGGTGCCGCTGGCGGAGTTGTTAATGGCGATGGCCGCGTCGCTGCCGTTTTCAAGGGTGGCGCCGCTGTTCATGGTGAATTGGGCGAATTGGTCGGCGGTTGAGATGTCAGGAGTGCTATTGAGAATGAGCAGGCGGTTGCTGTTGGTGAAGCCATTGGTGCCGGAGAGTTGCATCGTCAGGTTGCGACCGAGATTAACGGCTGTACCCGTGCTACCCAGTTGTTGGAGATTGACTATGCCGCTGTTGGTAAACGTATCGTCGGTGAGGGACAGGGTTTTGGCGCGGTTGAAGTTGTCTTTGTTGGCCCAACTGACGATGTTTCCCGCCAAGGTGAAAAGGACTTGCCATAGAACGCCGAAACACCCCGTCGGCTTGCGCCGCCACCCCTCTACGAGAGAGGAATTTACCCAAACCTCGCACTGGCCTTGTCGACAGCCGCTACGCCGCCATCCCTCTATGCGAGGGAAATAATCAAGTGGCAATTACCCGTCGCTTCAGTTTTCCTTCCGTGAGGAGGAGAATTTACCGGCGGGGATGTTTCGGCGTCAGCGCTTCCATTGCTAACGGCGAGGAATCATATATTAATATCGCTTATAAATATATTCAATGTTCACAATGAAATCCTTCATTTTGTTATCTATCACGATATCATTGCCTTCATCGATTACATATCTGGTGAAAACCCCGGCTCGCTGATGTTTGGGGCGGCTAGGTCCATTATGAAGTTCATATTTTATCAACCGCAGTGCAGAGGAAGCGGCCTGCAAATCTCGGATGAGTTGAATATTCCGCACACTCTTTAGCAAGGATGTGCATTCATTCAATGCCAGCTCAACGCAGTGCGGTAGGGTTTCACGCATTACGGTAAGAGGAGCCATATAACCCTATATTCGTTATTATTTTTCCGCTGCTGGCTTGTGCGCGACTATGACGGCGGCGGGGCGCAGCAGACGGTCTTTCAGCTTGTAACCCTTGCGTTGCTGGCTGAGGATGACGCCGTCCTCATGGTCGGCGGATTCCTGTTGGCTCAACGCCTCGTGCAGATGCGGGTCGAACTTTTGGCCGACGCTCTCCATCTCCACCACCCCGTTGTCAGCAAGGAAACGTTGCAACTGCGCCTTCACCATTCGCATCCCTTGCAAAATAGACTTGGCGTCGGCGGCGCTTTCAGCGGCTTGTAGGCCGAGTTCGAAATTGTCAATGACCGGCAGCAGCGTCTCCAGCAAATCGGTGTTGGCGTATTTCACGGCCTCGTCTTTCTCGCGTGCCATGCGCTTGCGGTAGTTGTCAAAGTCGGCTTGCGTTCGCAATAGCTTGTCCTGCATGGCGGCGACGGTTTTGGTCAGTTCCGCCAGTTGGTTCACTTCCCTCGCCAAATCTTGCTCGATGTTGGCTCCAGGCGTGGTGGGCGGCTCCTGGTCGGCGGCGGGTTGTTTTTGGGGGTCAAGGTCGGCGGGGGGATTGGATTCGGTTTTCATTGGTTTGCGTCAAGTTTGTTTTTTAAAAAAGTTATCACGTCTTGAAATTTGGCGGCGTTGGCGTGGTCCACGCCCGCCAGCGTTTCGTGCGCTTCCAGCATGGTTTGAGACAGGCTGGCTTTGTCATGGTCAGCGGCGGCGGGCAGTTCGGTGAACGTCCGGGGCCGCGCCGCGTCGCTGACGGTCACGATGTCGAGGATTTGGCCGAGGCCGAGCGAGTTGAGCAATTCCAGCGCGCGCGGGCTGGCGTTGATGATTTGCGGGGCGGGGGTGCCGGCGCGCTTTTGGCCGACCGCGATGCCGGCGATGATGCCCATGAACGTGCTATCCATGTGCAAACATTCATGCAAATCGAGGACGATGTTTTTGGCCCCGTCAGCGCGCACCTGGTCGGCGTAATTTTTCAACAGCCTGGCGTTTTTGAACGAACCCCGGCCGATAATCCGCGCCGTGGCCGTCTCGCCCTCCTGTTTCACTAAGATGGTAAAATCAGACACCGTGCCACTATAAAAACATCCGTGCGGCAAGTCAATGGCGCGTAATGCCTCAGTTTGCAGAATTTAACACAAAAGCGCAAAGGAACAAAGATGCAAAGAATATTTGAAATAGGTTAGTAATGAATGACTTAACCAATCTTTGCGCTCTTTGCGCCTTTGCGTTAAAAAATCAAACTGACGCACTACCCAGTTTCTGCTTGAGTTTTCAAGCCTGCCGCTATAATGAGCGCACTCATGAGTACGAATACATCCGAGCCGTTATTGTCCGAATTCGCCAAACCCTCTTATGAGCAGTGGAAGGTCGAGGCGGAAAAA
>JAISCS010000183.1 GCA_031265365.1 Verrucomicrobiales bacterium | reverse complement strand
GGCGCGGAGCGCCGGGGTAGTTCAGCGTTTGGTTTTGGCAGTTTCCCTTAAACGCTGAACTACCCCGTCCGCTCCGCGGCCACCCCTTCACGGAAGGGGAATTATTAAGCGCTTATCACACGCCACCGCAATTCCACTGATAACGGGATAGAACCAAGTTTACTGACTAATCGCAATGCATCAAAAGCCTTGAACTGGCTTAATAACACCACACTGTTTTTCCCTTTCACGTTAAATTCAAAATAATAATCGCCGCGCTTCGCCGTGATGGACAGCGGCACGCCACAAAACAAATGCCGGTTGAATTTACGGACGACCAAAACAGGGCGCGTGTATTTTTCGCCTTTGCCATCCTCTTCACAACCGGCATTTTCCCCGATGCTCATCCACCAAACATCGCGCTCTTTGAACTCCACAGCAGCATGGTGAATCCCGCTATTATTGACACGCGCCTTCACCGGCATCCATTTTTGATAATCTTTGTGCACGGGGAAAAGTATATGACAACATCAAATGTTCAAAAATAATTGTTGCAATCCGCCGCTGACAGTCATATCATCATTGTCAACCTGTTTTATTATGAACACCATCGCCATCAAAAATTATCCCATCGCGTCCCCCGGCTTGCGCGACAAAAACTTTTACCTGTGGAGCGCGGTCGCCGTGCTCGGCAACCTCGCGCTGCCGCAACTGTGCCACCTCGCCACGCTCGGCGGACCGACTTGGCTGCCGATTTATTTCTGCACGCTGCTCATCGCCGCGCGCTACGGGTGGAAAGTCGGCGCGCTGACCGCCGTGCTGTCGCCCGTCCTGAATTACGCCATCTTCGCCATGCCGGCGGCGGAGGCGTTGCCCGTCATCATCGTGAAATCGCTGTTCATCGCCGCGCTTGCCCCGCTGCTGGTCAGGCGCTTCGGTGTCTCGTTGCTGGCGCTGGCGCTGACCATCGCCGGCTACCAAATTCTCGGCGGCGTTTTTGAGACGCTGACCGTCAGCGCCGGCGCCGCGCTCGCTGACACTCAACTCGGCTGGCCCGGCTTGCTCACGCAATTGTTCGGCGGCTGGCTTGCGCTGAGGCTTTGGGGCAAACTTTCACAATAATTTTTATGCTCAGGACGTTCGAGGACATCCACCGGCGGCTGCGGGAAATAGACCTCCCGGAGTCCTTCGACATGATTGTCGCCATCGCCAACGGCGGCATCATCCCCGGCGCGCTGCTTAACGAGCGGCTGCGGCTCCCGTTCAACCTGCTCCACATCAACTGGCGCGACGCTGACAATGCGCCGCGCGGCCCGCAGCCCGTGCTCTTGCGCGCGCCGGACTTCGACTGTGACGGTCAGCGGGTGCTCCTCGCCGACGACCGCGTCAAGACCGGCGCCACCATCGGCTTCGCCAAAAACTTGCTCCGCGCCGCCGGCAGGGTCAAAACTTTCGCCATCAACGGCACCGCCGACTACGCCCTTTTCAACGAACCTTGCTTCGTCATGCCTTGGCGAATCAATACAACCAAAAATTAAAATATTATGAATAATAGCAGACGTGACTTCATCAAAAAGGGCTTCGCCGCCGGCGCGGCGTTTTCCTTGGCGGACTTGAGCGGACTTTTCACCCGCGAAACCAACGCCCAAACCCCCGCTGCCAATCAGCTCCTCACCGGTCCCGACGGCAAACCATACCTCGTCGCTGTCCGTGACGGCGACCGCAAGGCCATGCTTGACCGCGCCATCGAGTCGCTCGGCGGCATCGGCGCGTTTGTCAAAGCGGGCCAGACCGTCGTCATCAAGCCAAACATCGGCTGGGACTGCCCGCCTGAGCGCGCCGCTGACACTCACCCCGACATCGTCGGTCGCCTCACCGAGTTGTGCCTCGCCGCCGGCGCCGCGAGCGTCAGCGTGTTCGACCACACTTGCGACAACTGGGAAAAAGCCTACGCCAACAGCGGCATCAAGGCCGCCGTCGAAAAAGCCGGCGGCAAAATGGTGCCCGGCAATGACGAGACCTACTACCGCGACGTCACCATCAGCGGCAGCGACAAACTCACCACGCTGAAAGTGCATCAACTCATCCTCGACAGCGACGTGTGGTTCAACGTCCCCGTCCTCAAGCATCACGGCGGCGCGACCATGACCGCCGCGATAAAAAACCACATGGGCATCATTTGGGACCGCGGCTTCTGGCACAAGAACGACCTGCACCAATGCATCGCCGATTTCATCCGCTACCGGCGCGCGCCCGACTTGAACATCATCGACGCCTACAGCCCGATGAAGCGCAACGGCCCGCGCGGCAAGAGCGTGGACGATTTGATTCCGAACGTGAAGACGCTGCTGGCGTCGCGCGACCAAGTGGCCGTGGACGCTGCCGGCGCGAAGATTTTGGGGCACGCGGAAAACGGCATTGATTACGTGAAAATCGCCGCCGCCGCGAACCTTGGCCGTTGTGATTTGGACCATTTGCAAATCGAGCGCATCAGGATTTCGTAAGACCGTCATTACAGTACGTGGAACAAATCAGGTCAGGGCGAATTTCTCTATTTGATTGCCGCGTACTAACAATGGAATTAAACTGGCTTGGTTGAAAAAAGATACGTCAGCACTCAACGCGACTTTTATTCGGGACATCACGGACATTATTATTGGTGCCCGTACCGCGGCCATCCGCAGCGTTGATTTTCAGCGGGTGCTGATGTATTGGAAGTTGGGCGAGCGAATCATGCTTGAAGAGCAGCGTGGAAAAGCGCGCGCGGATTACGGCAGTTATTTGATTTGCAATCTTGCCAAAAAAATCGAGCCAAAATACGGCGGCGGTTTTTCCGTCCGCCAATTGGAGCGTTGCCGCCAGTTTTACCGGCTTTACCCAATTGCGTCCGCACTGCGGACGCAATTCAACTGGTATCAATATAAGTTGCTCATTCATATCGACGATGTTGATAAACGCGAGTATTACGAACTTGAAACCGCCAACCAAGCCTGGACTGGACGCGAATTAGAACGACAAATCAACACGGGTTTGTACGAGCGCTTGTTGCTGAGCAATGACAAAAAATCCGTACTGGCAGTGGCGCGCAAAGAGCGCGTGCCAGAGCGTCCCGATGAAATCATCAAAGACCCGATGGTGCTGGAGTTTCTCGGCTTGAAGCGCAATGCCGCTTACTACGAAAAGGATTTGGAAAGCGCGCTGATTATTCATTTGCAAACTTTTTTGCTTGAACTGGGACGCGGTTTTTCATTTGTCGCCAGGCAAAAAAGGATTTTGCTGGAGGATGACGAGTTTTTCATTGACTTGGTTTTTTACAATCGGCTGCTGCACTGTTTTGTCATTGTTGAAATCAAGACCCGGAAAATCACCCATGAAGACCTTGGTCAATTGCAGATGTATGTTAATTATTATGACCGGAATGAGAAACTGCCGGAAGAAAACCAGACCATCGGTCTGTTGCTCTGTGCCGACAAAAATAACACGCTGGTCAAATACTCGCTGCCTGCCGACAACGCCACTATTTTGACCAGCAAGTACCAACTTTATTTGCCGACGGAAAAACAACTGCTGGTTGAATTAAAACACGAATTGATGGAAATTAACCCATGAAACATGCCCGCACTCTCCGCCGTCTCCGTAGCGTGGTCGCCACGCTGGTCATGGCCGGCGTCTGCCTTGCGTTTCTTGACTTCCGCGACTGGCTGCCCGCTTCGTTCAAACACGCGCTGACGATGCTGCAATTCGTCCCCGCCGCGCTCGCCGTCAGCGGCACCGCGCTTGCCGTGCTCATCGTCAGCGCGCTGGTCGGGCGCGTGTATTGCTCGGTCGTTTGCCCGCTGGGGATTTTGCAGGATGTCGTCGCGCGGGCGGCCAATTTGTTCCGGCGCAAAAAATTATTCCTCCGTCACCGTCAGCCTGACAACAAACTGCGCCACACCATTCTTGTCGTCGTCAGCGTCAGCGTCGCCGTCGGCTGGGGCGGATTCGTCCTCGCGTGGCTCGACCCGTATAGCAACTTCGGCCGCATCGCCGCCGCCCTGTTCCGCCCGCCGGTCATTTACACTAACAACCTGGTCGCGGACCTGTTCAAGCATTTCGGCTCCTCCGCCATCCCGCGCGTCGGCGTCCCGTGGGCGGGCCTCGGCGTCTTCCTGCCGCCGCTGCTCATCGGCACGCTGATAGTCATCATGGCGGCGTGGCGCGGGCGCTTGTATTGCAACACCATTTGCCCCGTCGGCGCGCTGCTCGGCCTCGTCGCGAAATTTTCATTGTGGAAACTCACCATTGACCAAGCCGTTTGCAAAAAATGCGGCGACTGCCTCCGCGCGTGCAAGGCACAGTGCATCAATTTGCGGGCGGGAGAGATTGATTTCACCCGCTGCGTCGCCTGTTACAACTGCGTCTCCGTCTGCGACGAGCGCGGCATCAACTACCGGTTCCAAAATCCATTCAAGAACCTCCGCGTGAAACCCGCCGCCGCTGCCGCTCGGCCTGACCCCGGCCGGCGCCAATTCATCGCCGCCACCGTCAGCGGCGCGCTCGCGGCCGGCACCGGCATCACCGTCAGCGGTGACCACAAATTCATCAACGCCGTCCTGCCGCCCGGCGCGCAAGACCGCCGCCGTTTTCTGGATAAATGCACCGCCTGTCAACTCTGCGTCAGCGCCTGTCCCAGCCACGTCCTCGAACCGTCCTTCCTCGAATACGCCAGCGTCAGCGGCTTCATGAAACCGCGACTGAATTTCAACCACAGCTTCTGCAACATCAACTGCACCACCTGCGGCGAAGTCTGCCCCGACCGCGCCCTGTTGCCGCTGACCGTGACGCAAAAACAAACCGCCCGCATCGGCCTCGCCATCTTCGACCACCAAGAATGCATCATCTACCGCGACGGCACCGCCTGCGGCGCTTGCGCCGAGCACTGTCCGACGGCGGCGCTGCAAATCAGAAAGACGGACAAATTCCGCGACCCGCTGCCGGTGGTTGACGAGCAATACTGCATCGGCTGCGGCGCGTGCCAATACGCCTGTCCCGCGCTGCCGAAAAAAGCCATCACCATCCGCGGCCTGCGGGAGCACGAGACCGCGCAAATCCTGAAACAAGAAAAAGTCAAAGCCGCTGACGATGAATTTCCATTTTGAATTTTTGACCACACTTGACCGTCAGCGGGAATCGCGTAACTTATGGCGATGGTTGCGTTGAAAACAGTCAATGTCAGCGAGGCGCGTTGGTCGGCATTGTCGCGACAAATCGCCAAAGGCCGGGAAGTCATCATCTCCCGCCGTGGCAAACCTTTCGCCAAAGTCACGCCAGTGCCGAAACAAGATGGCGAAGACATCGCTCAATGGGTGCAGGCAGTCCGTGCTTTTCGCGCCACCGTCAGCCCATTGCCCAAGGGTGAAACCACCAAGGATTTAGTTAACGCCGGACGGCGGATATGAAAACAGCCACGTTGGTATTGGATGCTTCCACCACGCTTGGTTTTTTGCTGCCAGATGAACAATCCGCGCACACCAATCAAATTTTGCGCCTGATTGAACAGCGCACACCGGTTTATGTTCCCGCGCATTGGTTTGTGGAAACCGTCAACGGGTTGCTAGTGGCGAAACGGCGTCAGCGCATCAACGCGGGGCAAATGGACCATGCCCTGCGCTTTGTTCAAACCATGTCCAGAGCTACTGTTGTGACAGAACAGTTTATTAACACGACGCTGACGCTGGCACGGCGACATCAACTGACCATCTACGACGCCGCGTATCTCGAACTGGCCATCCGCACCGATTCGGTCTTGGCGACCACCGACCGCGCCTTGCTCAAAGCCGCCAAGGCGGAGCGGGTGGATATTGTTTAATCCGCTGACAATGATTTTGCCCACTTGACCAGTTGCAGCGGGACGTCCCACGGGTACGACGCTGACGGTAACTATTTCTCATGATACTTCTGTTTCTGATGCCGAGCTTCAGCAATGATGCCATTAACAATACACTGATAGTCAGGATGCGAGAAAACGAAAACATGATTTGTGCTGTTCGTGCTTACATCTCCAGTAAAATCGCAAAAGGTTACAGTCTCGGCCGTCTTAATCACGCGACACCGAGAATGCCCGCAGCCATATTCGCCACAGGAACACACTGTCACAATCCTGAAATCCAGATTGCGCGAAGCGCCATGCGGCGGACAATGCGGTAAATCATTTTCAATATTCCAATACGGAATGCCCTTATATCCGTTACCAAGTATTTCACCAAAAGCAACTCCATCCACGAATAACTCAAAAGCTAAAAATCCATTATCCAAACTAGAATGATATGAAAGTGTGTTCATACTATTCTCCCAACTGCTCAAACGCTTGCTCCGCCGTTTCGCCGAGCGTTTGCGCGCGGCAGAGGGCGGCGTAGAGACCGTCAGCGGTTAACAATTCATTGTGTGTGCCGCGTTCGATGATTTCGCCGTGTTTCACCACGCAAATCAAATCGGCTTTTTGTATCGTCGAAAGTCGGTGCGCGATGACGAAGCTCGTGCGGTTTTTTAGCAGATGTTCCAGCGCTTCCTGGAT
>JAISCS010000148.1 GCA_031265365.1 Verrucomicrobiales bacterium | reverse complement strand
TCCCGACCGCTGAGGATGAGCAGGTCACGGTAAGGTTGCGCGAGACGGACGGGGTGGATGAGGTCACGGTCAGCGGAGGAGCGGTATGAATTTTTTATTGATTATTGATAATTTTCTATTGCCCCGAGAATGCACCCACAGCGTCATCTCAAATAATCAATATTCAATAATCAATATTCAATCCCCATGAACTGGACCCGCAAAGATTTTCTGGACATCCGCAGCCTCAGCGTCGCGGAAATCGAAACCGTGCTCGATACCGCGCGGGCGTTCAAGGACATCATCGCGCGGCCCATCAAAAAAGTCCCGTCGCTGCGCGGCAAGACCGTGGTGAATTTGTTCATCGAGCCGAGCACCCGCACCCGCGTGTCGTTCGAGCTGGCGGCGAAACGCTTGAGCGCCGACGTCGTCGCCGTCGCGCAGGAAGGCAGCTCGTTCAAAAAAGGCGAGACGCTGAAGGACACCGCGCTGAACCTGCAAGCCCTCCAGGCCGACTACCTCATCATCCGCCACAGCGCGGCGGGCGCGGCGCAATTCCTCGCCGAGCGCCTCGACGCCCGCGTCATCAACGCCGGCGACGGCGCGCACGAGCACCCGACCCAGGCGATGCTCGACACCTTCACCATCCGCGAGCAACTCGGCACGGTCAGCGGCAAACACGTGCTCATCGTCGGCGACATCCTCTACAGCCGCGTCGCGCGCTCGGACATCTGGGCGCTGACCAAGCTCGGCGCGCGCGTCACGCTGGTCGGCCCGGCCACGCTGCTGCCGGAGCACTTCCGCGCCATGAACGTCAGCGTCGCGCACGACCTCGACCGCGCGCTGCCGACCGCCGACGTCATCAACCTGCTGCGCATCCAGCACGAGCGGCAAAGCAAAGCGGCGTTCCCCTCGCTCGGCGAATACATCAGCGTCTATGGCCTGACCCGCGAACGGTTCGCGCGCTGCAAACCGGGCGTGCTCATCATGCACCCCGGCCCCATCAACCGCGGCGTGGAAATCGAGAGCGACCTCGCCGACGGTGCCAACTCAGTCATCCTGCAACAAGTCACCAACGGCCTGGCGGTGCGCATGGCGGTGCTCTACCTCCTCGGCGGCGGCGCGGCGTTGGAGTGAGGAATGTTTTGTAAGTTCATTTGGTTTTTTAGGTTTATTTGAGTTACGCGTCCTCGCCCCCGCCAACTTAAAAAACTCAATCAACCCCAAAAACTAAAAAAACTTTTAAGCTGTACCTTCGCACCTCGCCTGATGCTCTGATTTCCCGGCGGAATTTTACCCGCTGTATTCCCCATGCGGCTGACAATCCCAGTCGGGGCTTGGTCGACTCCGCCAATGGGAAAGCCTGTTCCGCCAAAAGGAATGCCTTTCTTGACCTTAAGAACGTCTTCCGTGATTTAACGAATACCGTTCTTAACGTCAAGAACGCTTTCCGCGATTTAACGAACGATATTCTTAACTCAACGAACGACGTTCTTAAAGCCAAGAACGTCGTTCTTAACCCCGTAGTAACCGTCAATTAAAGGAGAAACTTATGTCCGCCATGCCCATCAAACCAATCCAACGCAACGACTTGCCTCTCGCCGATGGCATCAGCCGTCGTGACCTGTTCAAGGGCGTGACCATTGCCGGGCTGGCGGCGGTCTCCCTGCCGACCGTGACCTCGGCGCAACAACCCAGCGCGGTGCCGTTGGCCAGCCGATGGCGAGTGGCTTTAGGCTCATTCGTGATATGGTAATTCATCATAACATTGGCCGAGTAACCGACCTTCGCCAGCCATTGCTTGAACGGCTCGGCTTTCGCCGACGAGATGGATTGAATAATACGGAGCAGGCTTTGCGTATCGGCGCAATCTGTTTCGCGCATTTTCTCATCGAGAGCCGGCATTTTCAGCTGTCGACAAATTGTCGACAGTTGAAGTCCATCCTCCAACCTAACCCGCTGCTTCATCTTGAACCAGTAATCCCGCGCGTTGGCGCTGTCGGTCAACACCGCCACCACATCTATCACCGAGAAATACCATTCCCCGGTTTCCGCGTCCCAGTGCGTGCGGACTTTTTTATTCTCGAACAATTTGATGGCCGTTGTCCATTGTCAGCGGGTGAACTTGATACGGTGCGGTTGTGTTTTGTCAAATACGAGTGCTCCGAGGAAATCAAAGTACCGTTCGAGGTGGCGGAGGTTGAGTTGGAGCGGTGAGGAGGTTTTAACCACAAGAGTCAGGCGGCGATTACACGCCGCCTCAAAAGGAAAAGCGAAGCGAAGCCAATGGACACGAATGAACACTAATAAAAAAGGACGTCGCCATTGGTGACTGCCTTTTCTGCACTGGGAGCGCCGAGCGTCTGCTCGGCTGCTGGTTTCCCAAGGTGGACTTGCCGAGCGGACGCTCGGCGCTCTCAGGTTACGCGCGCCGGCGACGGCGGGTGAGGGCCAGTACGCCGAGGCCCGCGCCGAGGAGGAACCACGTGGACGGCTCCGGTACGGCGTTGGAGGTGCCGATGTTCAGAGTGTTGGTTTATTTATCATTGATATTTTCGGTTCTATCCCGTGAACAGTGGAATTTAATTCCCCTTCCGTGAAGGGGTGGCGCGGAGCGACGGGGTAGTTCAGCGTTGGGACAGGCGCAAGACGAAAGCTGAAAACAGAAATAATTTCAGCTTTCTGCTTTCGGCTTTCCAATTTCCTGTAACGCTGAACTACCCCGTCGGCTTGCGCCGCCACCTCTTCACGGAAGGGGAATGCGCTAGCGCAGGAGGCCGGGGCGGTGGGGGGGCCGGCGTCAGCGCTGCCACTGCTGACAGCGAGGAACCATATTTTCAGGTTATTGTTCTTTCTTCGGTTTTCTGTTTTTTAGTTTGCTGGTCGCTGATGGTTTGGGTGACGCGGTCGCGCGCCAATTAAACAATCAGAATCCTCCTATGGCTTAATGACTTATGTTTTTTGTTGCTGACGCGAGTCGCGTCGAAAGGGGTAAATCTAACGCCGTTAGAAGGGTTTCTAATGGCGTTAGATAAAGCGCCGGCGGCGCCCCGTGATGGTCGGATGGGAGTTCACTCCGCCGGGAGGAGTTTCAGGCGGCGGAGTTGGGTTAGGAGACGCTCGTTCTCGGCTTGGTAGGGGCAGATTTTTATGCATTCTGACTCGAACGCCAGCAGGAGTGACGGGGTTACCCGCAGGACGCGGCTGAGGAGCATCAGTTCTTGGTCGCTGACGGCGCGCCGTTGGGTCTCCAGCGCGGCCACCATGTCGCGCGACGCTTTCCAGCCTTGCTTGCTCAGGCGGGCCGCCAGTTCCGTTTGGGTCCATTGATGAATGTGTCGGGATTTGACTACTTGGGGGCCGCATTGGTTCAGTCGCTTGGGGGCGCTCATAGTTCTGGCGCAAAGTTTGAATAGCCAAGCATTTTTAGCAACTAAAAATGTTAGAGGCCGGTGTAATTTATAGTCATAACGCACAAAATGTGTGATTTTCGTAATAAAAAGTTTGATGAATCACACAACGCGTGTATCTTCTTCGGGAAAATTCGGGTGGCCGAGGTTTTTATGAGAACAAGACAAAGGAGAATTATGCGTGTAATCAAACGGTGGTTGACGGTGGCGACGGTTGGGGTGACGGTCGGCGGATGGGGGTCGGCGGGCTGGGCGCAGCGGCATGTCGCGGCGGGCGAGAATGTGCGCGCGGTGTTGAATACCACGGAGGTGTTCGTGCTGGACGGGGACGGGTGGTGGAATGGCGCGGCGCTCACGGGCGCGGCGTATGTCCTGGACGGCGGCGGGTTCACCATTCAGGCGACGACGCCGGATAACAATTGGTTCCGGCTGCCCAGCGGCGCCAGCACGATTACCTTGACCGACGTGGTCTTGACGGGGTTGCGGAACAGCACGGTGTTTTACGCGGACAATGGCGGGGGGACGTTGAATTTGGACGGCGTGACGTTTTATGACAATCACCGCACGTCCAACGGTCGTTACGGCGCCGCCATCACGGTGGAGAACAACCGCGTGGTGACGGTGAACGGCGAGGTGTCGTTTGTCAATAACACGGGTTATCGGAGCAGCGCCGGCGCGGTCATGGTCAGCGGCGGCACGCTCCGGTTCACCGGCAGCGTTTATTTTGAGGGGAACGCGACGGGGCATTACGGCGGCGCGGTCTCGCTGGATGATGGCGGTTCGGGCGGCGGGGTGTTTTTTGACGGCGGGGTGACGTTCAAAAACAACCGGTCGGAGTTGTTTGCCGGCGCGCTGGATGTCTGGGGGCAGACGGGGCAGGGGGTGTATTTTAACGCGCCGGCGGTGTTTGACGGCAATTATGTGTTGACCAACGGCGACACCGGCACGAACACTTACAATTCCTCGGTGATTTCGCGCGGCGGGGCGATTAATCTCGGTTACATCGGCTCGTTGTCGGGCACTTCCGCGGTCATCAGTTTTTATGACCGCGCGGAGTTCGTGCATAACCGCGTCATGGATATCACCCCGTCCGGCAACAATCACAGCGCGTATGGCGGGGCGATTAGCGCCTACGCCACCAGCCGCTATCGTTATTACATCAACTTTTACGGCGCGGTGGTGATGGATGGCAACTTCGCTTACAGTGCCATCGCGCGCGGCAATGGCGGGGCGATTTATTATGACAATCGGGACGCGACGCTGAATGTCGGCTCCGACGCGGCGGGCAGTTGGTTCACCAATAATTACGCGAAGGACTACGGCGGCGCCATTTATCTGGACGGCGGCATCATCAACCTGAACGCCACGGCGGGGGACATCACCTTCCAGGGCAACCGCCAGGGCGCTTCCTTCACCGGCACCGGGGCCGAGATGACGCCGGTGGCGGACAGCGGCGCCGCCAACGCGATTTTTCTGGGGGCCGAGGGGACGATTAATTTGACCGCCACCGGCACGCACCAAATCCGGTTTTACGACCCGATTGACGCGGCGGATAATTCGGCGGTGACCATTAACAAGAACGGCGACGGCGAGGCGGTGTTCACCACTTATCCCAGCAACATCCGGGTCACGACCAATGTGAACGAGGGCGGGTTCCGGCTGGCCGACGGGGTGGTGTACGGCATCGTGAGCGCCGGCACGTTCACCGTGGCGGGCAGCGGCACGGTGACGGGCGATGACGCGGTGCTGCGCGCCAGGCGGGTGAACGTCAGCGCCGGCGGCTCGGTGTGGGTGGAGGACGGGTTGTTCCAGGTGCAGACCGGCTCCTTCGCGCTGGGCGCGGGCGGCGTCATTGGCGGCTCCGGCACGCTGGCGGTGACCGACGCCGCGGGCGCGGGCGTGAGCATCAGCACGCCGGCGGGCGGCAATGTGTTTTACGTGGACACCCCGGCCTCCGGCACGCTGTGGATTACCTCGCCGTTGATTGGCGCGGGCAAGCTGGTCAAGCGCAAGGACGGCGTCTATGTGGTGGACAGCCCCAACACCCACGGCGGCGGCACGCAGATTGACGGGGGCGTCATCCGGCTCCTCATCGGCGGCAGCTCCAGTCCCGGCCTGGGCGCGGGGGCGCTGGCGGTGAACAGCGGCGGCACGCTGCTCGTCACCCCGCACGCGGCGGGTGATTATATCCTGAACAACATCGTGCTGGCGGGCGGCGGCTTGATTGAGGCGGCTTTGACCGACCAGTCCAGTGTGTTCACGGCGGCCAACCTCAACGCGTTCAGCGGCACGCTGCGGCTGCGTGATTCGACGTACACCCTGCCGGCGGCCAGCCTGGCGAACGCCTTTTACGTGACCAGCACCGGCAACTTCACGCCAGTTCACACCGGCACCGCCAGCCTGCGCGGGCTGGGCTTCGAGTCCGGTACCATGCGCTTCGCCACCATCGGCAGCGGGTCGCGGTCGGACACCTTCATCGCGGTGAGCGGCACGCTGGACGTGAGCCAGGGCGGGCAGGTGCAGATTGACGACAGCGCCGCGAACATTGACAGCCTGACCGCCGGCCACCACACGCCGCTGTTGTCGCAGGACGACCTGGGCCTGGAGCGGCAGTTGGCCAGCGCGCCGGCGGTGCTGGGCGACGCGGCGAACCTCCGGCTGACGAACCACAGCGGGCTGGGCATCAGCGCGACGCGGGTGGTGGAGCTGACCCAGGTTTCCGCCACGGCGGAGTTCGACGGGACGACGGCGCTGAAGCACATGACGCTGGATACGCACAGCCTGAACACCGGCCGGTTCAACGACGGCTTGTATATCGGCGCGAAATTGACGCGACTGGATTTGCTGGCGGGCAAGAACACGATTTTGGACGGCGACCGCGCGGACGTGGCGGGCGGCGCCGACTTCAAGGCGCTCGTCACCGGCGCGGGCAATTTGTGGATTAACGCCGCGCGGGGCATCACGCTGGCCAACGGCGCCAACAGTTACACCGGCACGACGGTGGCCAACACCGGCACGCTGACGGGCGGCGCGGCGAATGTGATTGCGTCGAGCACGGCGCTGGTGGTGCGCGCGGGCGCGGCGTTTGACACCGGCACTTTCGCGCAGACGGTGAACCATCTGACCGGCGCGGGGCTGGTGCGCGCCGGCGCCGCGCTGACGGTGCACGCGGGCGACGCGACGACTTTTGCCGGCGTGTTTTCCGGCACCGGCGCGGTGGTCAAGACCGGCGCGGCGACGTTGACGCTGACCGGCAGCAGCGTGGCGACGGGCTTGCTCACGATTGGCGCGGGCACCGTGAGCATTAGCGGCACCGCCGGCGCGTGGCACGGCGACCTCGACGTCGGCGCGACGCTGGAGGTGAGCCGCGCCGACGCGTGGCATTACGGCGGCGCGCTCACCGGCGGCGGCCTGGTGCTCAAGCGCGGCGCCGGCGACTGGGTGCTGGGCGGCGCCAGCGGCGCGTTCGCGGGCACGGTCAGCGTGGCGGCGGGCCGGCTGTTGGTGAACGGCCGGCTGGGCGGCCCCGGCATGACGCTGGGCGTGGCCGGCGGCGGCACGCTGGGCGGCACCGGCACGCTGGGCGGCCGCACGACGGTCAGCGGCGGCGTGCTCCAGCCCGGCGCCGACGGCGTGGGCACGCTGACCCTCGGCCACCTGACCATCGGCGGCAACGGGGTGCTGGCGCTGCGGTTGGGCCAAGTCGGGGTGCCCGGCGGCGCGCTGAATGACTTGCTTCACGTCAACGGCGAGGTGACGTTGAACGGCGCGCTGGTGAACGTCAGCCTGGCGCCGGGCGGCGCGCTCGGCATCGGCAAATACCGCCTCATTGATTACGACGGCGCGCTGATTGGCGACCATATCGCGCTGGGCACCGTCAGCATGGCGGGCGCTGACCCGGACAATTTTTATCTCCAGACCTCGGTCGCCGCGCAAATCAATTTGGTGTACACCGGCAGCAACAACGTCACCAACCCCGACGACCCGAACGCCTTCGTCCACTGGGACGGCGGCGCGAGCGGCAACCTGGAGAACGGCGTGATTGACGGCGGCGGCGGCGTGTGGCAGGCGTGGGGCGGCACGGCCGGCGGGCAGGGGAACGACAACTGGACGACGGTCAGCGGCACGTTGAACGCGCCGTGGAAGGACGGCGGCCACGCGGTGTTCGGCGGCGCGGCGTCAGGCACGGTCAGCGTGGACGACAGCAAGGGCGGCGTGACCGTCAGCGGGTTGCGCTTCACCCGCGACGGCTATCTCATCAACGGCGACACGCTGACCATCAGCGGCACGGATAGCGCGGTCATCGCCACCGGCACCGGCACGCTGAATGTCAGCGCGACGATTGCGGCGAGTCTCAGCGGCAACGCGGGCATCACCAAGGACGGCGCGGGCACGTTGACGCTGACGGGCAACAACAGCTTCAGCGGCGAGAGCACGGTCAGCGCCGGCAAGTTGCTGGTCAACGGCAGCAACACCAGCGGCGCGCAAGTCAACAGCGGCATTCTCGGCGGCTTCGGCGTTATCGGTGGCACGGTCAGCGTCGCCAGCGGTGGCACGTTGGCGGCGGGTGACATTGGCGCGGCGGGCAAACTCACGGTCGGCGGCTTGGACTTGGCGAACG
The DNA here is from genome assembly GCA_031265365.1 of Verrucomicrobiales bacterium. Lineage (GTDB taxonomy): Bacteria > Verrucomicrobiota > Verrucomicrobiia > Methylacidiphilales > JAAUTS01 > JAIRPN01. The sequence goes on along the minus strand of JAISCS010000148.1, from coordinate 4,039 downwards.
GCTCAGTAACAGCGTTCGACTTGGCCGACACGAACATATGGGGCGGCGCGAATGACTGGTTGAGCATCACCGGCAATTTGACTGTCACCAACGGCGCGGTGTTGCGTTTGAACGGCAGCGGCTTGGCGGAAGGCTTGTATCATCTCGCCACCTACGGCGGCACGCTGGGCTACGGCGGCTTCACGCTGGACACGGGCAACACCGGCTTGTCGGTGAACGACCTCTACGTGCAGACCAGTTTCAGCGGCACGGTGAACTTGATAAACACCGGCACCGTCAGCGGCACGAATCCCGATGACCCGCGCGCTTACGTGCAATGGGACGGCGGCGCGACGGCGAACAAGAACAACAGCGCGATGGATGGCGGCAGCGGCGCATGGCAAGCGTGGACGGGTAACGACAACTGGACGACCGTCAGCGGCAGCTTCAACGCCGGTTGGAAAGACGGCGGCTACGCGGTGTTCGGCGGCACGAGCGGCGGCACGGTCAGCGTGGATAATAGCGCGGGCGGCGTGACCTTCAGCGGCTTGCGGTTCACTCGCGACGGTTATCTCATCACCGGCGACCCACTGACCATCAGCGGCACGGACAGCGCGGTGATTGCGACGGGCACCGGCGCGCTGGATGTCAGCGCGACTATCGCGGCGAGTATCAGCGGCAGCGCGGGCGTTACCAAGGAAGGGCAGGGGACACTGCTCTTGACGGGTAACAACAGCTTCACCGGCAATAGCACAGTCAGCGCCGGCAAGTTGTTAATCAGCGGCAGCAACGCCAGCGGTGCGCAAGTCAACGGCGGCATTCTCGGCGGCGCCGGCGTTATCGGCGGCACGGTCAGTGTGGCAAATGGCGGCACGTTGGCGGCTGGCGATATTGGCGCGGCGGGCAAGCTGACGGTCGGCGGCCTGAACTTGGCGAATGGTTCAGTGACCGCGTTTGACTTGGCAAGCACGAACACATGGGGCGGCGCGAACGACTGGCTGAATGTCACCGGCAATTTGACCGTCGCCAACGGCGCGGTGTTGCACCTGAATGGCAGCGGCTTGGCGGAAGGCTTGTATCATCTCGCCACTTACGGCGGCACACTGGGCTACAGCGGTTTCACGCTGGACGTGGGCAACACCGGCTTATCGGTGAACGACATTTACGTGCAGACCAGTTTCAGCGGCACAGTGAACTTGATAAACACCGGCACCGTCAGCGGCACGAATCCCGACGACCCGAACGCCTATGTGCAATGGGATGGCGGCGCGGCGACGAGCAAGAACAACAGCGCGGTAGACGGCGGCAACGGCACATGGCAAGCGTGGACGGGTAACGACAATTGGACGACCGTCAGCGGCAGTTTTAACGCCGGTTGGAAAGACGGCGGCTACGCGGTGTTCGGCGGCGCGAGCGGCACGGTCAGCGTGGACAACAGTGCGGGCGGCGTGACTTTCAGCGGCTTGCGTTTCACCCGCGACGGCTATCTTATCAACGGCGACCCGCTGACCATCAGCGGCACAAACAGCGCGGTCATCGCCACCGGCACCGGCGCACTCAATGTCAGCGCGACCATCGCGGCGAGCCTCAGCGGTAATGCGGGCATCACCAAGGAAGGGCAGGGGACACTGTTCTTGACGGGCAACAACAGCTTCAGCGGCGAGAGCACAGTCAGCGCTGGCAAGTTGCTAATCAGCGGCAGCAACGCCAGCGGCGCGCAAGTCAACGGCGGCGTGCTCGGCGGCGCCGGCGTTATCGGCGGCACGGTCAGCGTCGCCGGCGGTGGCACATTGACGGCGGGCGACCTTGGCGCGGCGGGCAAGCTGACCGTCGGCGGCTTGGACTTGGCGAACGGTTCAGTGACCGCGTTTGACTTGGCAAGCACGAACACGTGGGGTGGCGCGAACGACTGGCTGAATGTCACCGGCAATTTGACTGTCGCCAATGGCGCGGTATTACACCTGAACGGCAGCGGTTTGGCGGAAGGCTTGTATCATCTCGCCACCTACGGCGGCACGTTGGGTTATGACGGTTTCACGCTGGACACTGGCAACACCGGCTTGTCGGTGAACGACATTTACGTGCAGACCAGTTTCAGCGGCACGGTGAATTTGATAAACACCGGCACCGTCAGCGGCACCAATCCCGACGACCCGAACGCCTACGTGCAATGGGACGGCGGCTCGACGGCGAACAAGCACAACAGCGCCGTGGACGGCGACAACGGCGCATGGCAAGCATGGCCGGGCAATGACAATTGGACAACTGTCAGCGGCAGTTTCAACGCCGGTTGGAAAGACGGCGGCTACGCGGTGTTCGGCGGCGCGAGCGGCACAGTCAGCGTGGACAACAGCGCGGGCGGCGTGACCTTCAGCGGCCTACGTTTCACCCGCGACGGCTATCTCATCACCGGCGATACGCTGACCATCAGCGGCACGAACGGCGCGGTGATTGCGACGGGCACCGGTGCGCTCAATGTCAGCGCGACCATCGCCGCGAATATCAGCGGCAACGCGGGCGTCACCAAGGATGGCGCGGGCACGCTAACGCTGGCGGGTAACAACGACTTCAGCGGCGAGAGCACGGTCAGCGCCGGCAAGTTGCTGGTCAACGGCAGCAACGCCAGTGGCGCGCAAGTCAACGGCGGCTTGCTTGGCGGAGTCGGCGCGTTGAACGGCACGGTCAGCGTCGCCAGTGGTGGCACGTTGGCGGCGGGTGATTTGAATGTGGCGGGCAAGCTGACGGTCGGCGGCTTGGACTTGGCGAACGGTTCAGTGACCGCGTTCGACTTGGCCAACACGAACACATGGGGCGGCGCGAATGACTGGCTGAATGTCACCGGCAATTTGACTGTTGCCAATGGCGCGGTATTGCACCTGAACGGCAGCGGCTTGGCGGAAGGTTTGTATCATCTCGCCACCTACGGCGGCACGCTGGGCTACAGCGGTTTCACGCTGGATATGGGCAACACCGGCTTGTTGGTGAACGACATTTACGTGCAGACCAGTTTCAGCGGCACGGTGAACTTGATAAACACCGGCACCGTCAGCGGCACGAATCCCGACGACCCGAACGCCTATGTGCAATGGGACGGCGGCGCGACGGCGAGCAAGAACAACAACACCGTGGATGGCGGCAGCGGCACGTGGCAAGCATGGACAGGCAATGACAATTGGACGACCGTCAGCGGCAGTTTTAACGCCGGCTGGAAAGACGGCGGTTACGCGGTGTTCGGCGGCACGAGCGGCACGGTCAGCGTGGACAACAGCGCGGGTGGCGTGACCTTCAGCGGCTTGCGTTTCATCAGCGACGGCTATCTCATCACCGGCGACACGCTGACTATCAGCGGCACAAACAGCGCGGTGATTGCGACCGGCACCGGCACGCTGAATGTCAGCGCGACGATTGCAGCGAGTATCAGCGGCAGCGCGGGCGTCACCAAGGAAGGCGCGGGTACGCTGACGTTGGTGGGCAACAACAGCTTCAGCGGCGAGAGCATGGTCAGCGCCGGCAAGCTGCTGGTCAGCGGCAGCAACGCCAGCGGCGCACAAGTCAATGGCGGCATTCTCGGCGGCACCGGCGTTATCGGCGGCACGGTCAGCGTCGCCAGCGGCGGCACGTTGGCGGCGGGCGACCTTGGCGCGGCGGGCAAGTTGACGGTCGGCGGCCTGAACTTGGCGAATGGTTCAGTGACCGCGTTCGACTTGGCAAGCACGAACACGTGGGGCGGCGCGAATGATTGGCTGAATGTCACCAGCAATTTGACTGTCGCCAACGGCGCGGTGTTGCGCTTGAACGGCAGCGGCTTGGCGGAAGGTTTGTATCATCTCGTCACCTACGGCGGCACGTTGGGCTATGGCGGTTTCACGCTGGACGTGGGCAGCAGCGGCTTGTCGGTGAACGACCTCTACGTGCAGACCAGTTTCAGCGGCACGGTGAACTTGATAAACACCGGCACCGTCAGCGGCACCAATCCCGACGACCCGAACGCCTACGTGCAATGGGACGGCGGCGCGTCGTCAGCGAGCAAGAACAACAGCGCGGTGGATGGCGGCAGCGG
>JAISCS010000138.1 GCA_031265365.1 Verrucomicrobiales bacterium | reverse complement strand
CTGATGCCTGATGCCTGATGCCTGATGCCTGATGCCTGATGCCTGATGCCTGATGCCTGATGCCTGATGCCTGATGCCTGATGCCTGATGCCCAATAGTATTCACGTAAACGATTATCGTGGTTTTTTGTGAAATCGTCAAGAAATATTTTTTTAATCTCGCGCAAAGCCGCCAAGATTTTTTGGTTGATGTTCGCGCGGAGACGCTGAGACGCGGAGTTATCCTTACTTTAACAAAAAAAATATCCGCGTCTCCGCGTCTCTGCGCGAACATCAAATGTGCTTATTTCCCCGCAGCATCCGCCAGAATAACCACACCACGCACAGGGTGATGCACGAGTCGGCGACATTAAACGCCGGCCAGCGATAATTGAGCACGGGAATGAAAACATCCGCGAAATCAACGACGTGGCCGAGCCGGCAGCGGTCGACCAGATTACCGAACGCGCCCGCCAGCAGCGCCGCGCCGAGGATATTGGTCTCCGCCAGCCGCCAGTCCACCCGCCGCGCGAACCACCCCGCCGCCACCAGCAACAGCACGCCGATGGTGATGCCGAGGAGCAGATTGTGCCCGCGCAGCAAGCCCCAGGCGATGCCGTCATTGGTGACGTGGGTCAGATTGAACCAGCCGCTGACGATGACCTGGGTCTGGCCGGGCGCGAGGTGTTTGACGACAAGCCATTTGCTGATTTGGTCCGCGACGAGCAGCGTGACCAACAGCGTCCAGAAGTACCAGCGGGGTTTGCTTTGCATAAGTTTTTTTATGTTTGCTCACTTTGCGGCTTTGCGTCTTCGCGGCTGGAGTTCACGGCTTTCGCGCAACGCGGGCACAGGTCGCCGTCGAGCGCGGGCTGGTATTTCCAGCAGCGCGCGCACTTGTGCCCGCTGGCGCGGCGGACGGTCAGCGCGTCGCCGGGTTCGACGGCGCTGACGATGAGGACGTCGGCGAGCAACGCCTTGTCCGCGTCCGCGAGACCGCTGACGGTGACCGCCGCCTCCAGGCTCTTGCCGATGATTTTGCTCTGCCGCGCCTTTTCCAACTGCTCATTGGCGGCGGCGCGGAGGGCGAGGATTTTTTCCCAACGCCCGGCGAAGCCCGCCGGCAACGGGAGGGCGCGCGGTCGCGGGAACGCTTGCAGGTGCACGGACTCGCGCAACAATTGACCCTCGGCGGCGGCGCCGTTCTTGCCGTCGAGTAAAAATTGCCACGCTTCCTCGGCGGTAAACGGGATGATGGGCGCGAGCAGCAACGTCAGCGTCTCGTAAATCTCGTGCAGCACCGTCTGAATGGCGCGGCGGCGCGGGGAGTTGGCGGCGTCGCAATACAGCGCGTCCTTGGTCACGTCAATGTACAACGCGGACAGGTCGGTGGCGCAGAAGCGGTTGATGACGTGATAGACTTGGTGGAACTCGTACTGCTCGTACGCCGCCAGTGACGCGCGGATGACGCCTTGCAGTTTGTCGAGCACGTACCAATCCAGCTCGGCGAGGTCACGGTCAGCGACCCAGTCGCGCGCGGGGTCGAAGTCGGCGAGGTTCGCCAGCAAGATGCGGAGCGCGTTGCGGAACGAGCGGTAGGTGTCGCTGACAGTCTTGAAGATTTCGTCGGAGAACGGCATGTCGTCGCGGTAATCCTGGCTCGCCACCCACAGCCGCAGGATGTCCGCGCCGAATTGGTTGACGAAGGACATGAGGTCGGTGGGCTTCTGATAGGTGTTGGACTTCGAGAGCTTCTTGCCGTCGAGGTCAACGACGAAGCCGTGGGTCAGCACCTCGCGGAACGGCGGCTCACCGTCAGCGGCGACGGCGAGGCAGAGCGACGATTGGAACCAGCCGCGATGCTGGTCGCTGCCTTCCAGGTACAAATCCGCCGGAAAATTCAACCGCCGGCGCAGCACCGCCGCGTGGCTGGAGCCGGAGTCAATCCACACGTCCAGCGTGTCGCGGCCTTTTTTCAAGCCGCTGACGTTGAGCATGGCGCACAACTCGGCGTCGGATTTTTCATACCAAATGTTAGTGCCGTGTTGCTCGACCAAATCCGCGATGTTGCGAATGAGCGCGCCGTCGAGCACCGGCTCACCGTCAGCGCGTTCCAACACCGGCACCGGCACACCCCAAGTGCGCTGGCGTGAGATGCACCAGTCGGGGCGCGTCTCGACGGTGCCGCGAATGCGGTTCTTGCCCCACGCGGGCACCCACTCCACGCGGTCAATGGCGGCGAGCGCGGCGGCGCGGAAGGCGTCCACTTTGATGAACCATTGCGTGACGGAGCGGAAGACGATGGGCGTTTTCGAGCGCCAGCAGTGCGGGTAGCTGTGTTGAAACTCCTCGCTGGCGAGCAAGTGTCCGCGGTCGGCGAGGATTTTCACGACGACGGGATTCGCCTTGAACACATACAGTCCGACGAGTTCCGGCACGCCGCACTCCGGCGTCAAACAGCCGCGGTCATCCACCGGCGAGAGCACCGGCAGCCCGACGCGTTGCCCAAGCTGATAGTCATCCTGCCCGTGCCCGGGCGCGATGTGCACCAAGCCCGCGCCCGTGTCGGCGGTGACGAACAGCGCGTCGAACACCTTGCCCGCGCGGTTGATAAACGGATGCCGGTACTCCAGCCCGACCAACTCCGCGCCGCGCAATGTTTTAATCACCGTCAGCGGCTTGTTCGTAATGGCACGCACCGCGTCGAGGCGCGACGCGGCCAGCACGAGGTTGCGCGCGTCGGCGCTGACGATGACGTAATCCAGCTGCGGCGCGCACGCCACCGCGAGGTTCGCCGGCAGCGTCCACGGCGTCGTCGTCCAAATCAACAGCGCCGTTTTGCCGCTGACCCCGAGCTTGTCACCGGCAGCGTCGGTCAAGTCGAACGCCGCATACACCGCCGTGTCGTGACGGTCAGCGTACTCCACCTCCGCCTCCGCCAACGCCGTCTGGCACCCCGTGCTCCACGACACCGGCCGCAGCGCCTGGTACACCAAATTTTTATCCACCAACTTCGCAAACAAGCGCAACTCCGCCGCCTCATACTCAGCGTCCATCGTGACATAAGGCCGCTGCCACTCACCGAACACGCCGAGCCGCCGGAAGCGTCCGCCCAGCACGCCAATATACTTCCGCGCCATCGCCGCGCACTTTTCGCGGATGGTCAGCGGGTCGAGGTCACCGGCAGCGGCGAGTTCCTTCATCACCTTGTGCTCAATCGGCAACCCGTGACAATCCCACCCGGGCACAAACGGCGCGTGAAACCCCGCCATGTTTTTCGACTTGAGCACGAGGTCCTTCAAAGTCATGTTCAGTGCGTGCCCCATGTGCGCGTCCCCGTTGGCGAAAGGCGGCCCGTCGTGCAACAGAAACTGCCGCTGGCCGTCACGTTTTGCCATCAGCGTCTCATAAATCCCCGCCCGTTCCCAAGCCGCGAACAGCGCCGGCTCGCGTTGCGGCAGACTGGCGCGCATCGGGAAATTAGTCTTGGGCAGATTCAACGTGTCTTTGTAATTCATAGCAAGGCCAAAATGCTAGAGCGGAAGCCGCCGCCGGTCAATTTGTGATTTCGCCGTCGCTGCCGGTGTAAAACAAAAACGGCTGGTTTTTAGCCAGCCGTTTTTTTGATAGAAACACTTTTATACTCGGCGTATCCGAACTAGCGGACAGGGGCGCGATTTGTGTTATCTAACTTTGTCTTGATTCCAAAAAGACATTATAGATAATGAATAATATGACTGAGAATACAAGCAATATTTCCGCCAAATTTAATATTTCTTTTGACGTGGGGCACAGTTCGCTCGGCTGGGCGGTGCTCGATGTGCGAAATTCTCCCGATGCCGCTGACGGTGACGCGGCGAATTGGCCGGAGGTGGTTGGGTGCGGCGTGGTGACATTTCGACCGGATGATTGTCTGGCAAGCGCGCGGCGCGAGTTTCGGCGGCAGCGACGGCACATTCGCTCGACGCGACAGCGCATTGCGCGGATGAAGACGCTGCTGATAAGTCGCGGAATTTTGTCAAAAACCGATTTGGACAAGCCAGGCTGCGCATGGCCGTGGTTGCTGGCGGCGCGGGTTTTAGACGGCAAAAAAATATTGTCATGGCCGGAGTTGTGGGATGTGCTGCGGTGGTACGCGCACAATCGCGGTTACGATGGGAACAAGCGTTGGAGTGGTACGGCCGCTGACAATGCGGATGCGAAGCAGGACGCGGAAAAAGAAAAAACGGCGAAGACACTAATGGCGGAACACGGCACCGACAGCATGGCGGAGACGTTTTGCAAGGTGTTGAAGATGGATGCTGATGGTGAGCGCAAGTCGTCGCGGGTGCGGTTCAAGGGCTTGAACGCTGCGTTTCCCCGCAAAACGGTTGAAGACGAGGTGGTGAATATTTTAGCGGCGCATATCGGCAAGTTGCCGGGTTGCGATGAACATTTGGTCGCGTTGTTAGTGACAAACTCACTGACGGCGAGCTATCGCGCGGCACTGTCGGCGGCAGGCATTCGGCTATCGGCAAATTACGAGGGTGGGTTGCTGTTCGGACAACTGGTGCCGCGTTTTGATAATCGCATCATCGCCAAGTGCCCGGTCAACGGGCAAAACGTGCCGGCGCGGAATTGCGCGGAGTTTTTGAATTTCCGCTGGGCGATGCTGTTGGCAAATATTCGCGTTGCCGCTGACGGTAAGCAAGCGTTGCGCGCACTGTCAACGTCGGAACGCATGGCGGTGGACGCCAAGATGCGCGAAACCGGGCACTTGTTACCGTCAGAGTTGAAGAAAATCGTGTGTGAAGTGTCGGGTGCCACGCGAGACAATTTGGCGATGATGCTGATGCACCCTGACGCAAAGGAGGCACTAGCGCTGGACTTTGTGCAGAAAGAAATATCTTCCGTGCCGCTGAAGAACGTGTGGAACACGTTGCCATTGACGGTGCGGAAACACATACGCACAAATTTACGTCGTGGAAAAAAACTGACACTGGCGGCGTTGCGCACGACACTGACGGTCAGCGAGGTGGAGAAATTTGACGCGGCGTTGCGAAATCCTATTTTGCCGCAAAAAAATAGTCGTGGCAAAAAATCCGCGCCACCGGCAGTGGAGGATTTATTGAACAAGCCACTGGCGGTGAACAAACTCAGCGGACGCGCAGCTTACTCGCGCGAGGTGATGAAAAAAGCGTTTGATGAAGTCATGGCGGGCAAACATCCAACGGAAGAAGGCGGCTGCTTATATGTCACCGAAAAAATGCGCGAAGCACAGTTGCAACGCTCGCTGGCGGAGCAGACGAACAATCATTTGGTGCGGCACCGGTTGTTGATTTTGGAGCGGTTGCAGCGGGACATTATCAAGGAATACGCTGACGGTGACGCGGCGCGTATCGGCAAAGTGACCATTGAGGTGAACCGCGATTTGCGCGAGATGTCGGGCAAAACGGCGAAGGAAAAGGCACAGGATTTGGGTTTGCGACTAGCGAATTTCAAAGGCGTGGTGAAAAAACTGGAAAGCGACGAGTCATTCATGAACTTGCTCCGTCAGCGGCAAGGCGGCTCGGCGAAAATTCCCGTCGGCATCATCCGCAAGGCGCGTATCGCCGAGGACCTCAGCTGGCAATGCCCGTACACGGGGCAAGATTTCGAGCCGGTACACCTCCTCACGCGCGACGTGGACAAAGACCACGTCGTACCGCGTTCGCAACGGGCATCGGACAGTTTGTCGTCGTTGGTCGTGACGTTCGCCACTGTCAACAAATGGAAAGGCAAGCGCACGGCGCTGAAATTTATCGAGGACGAGCAAGGCAAGTCGGTGCCCGGAATGTCGAATGTGCAAATCATGACGAAAACGCGCTATGTTGAGTCTGTCAAAAAACTTGAGGCATTCAAAGGTCACGACGACGACAAGCGGCGCAAGAAAAAACGCAAGGAATTGCTGCAGCTCGCTGACTATGACGAGCCGGAGTTCACGCCGCGCGACTTGACGCAGACCTCGCAACTCGTGCGACTCGGCGCGCAAATGTTGAAACGTCAATATCAGCGGCTTGATGAGAAACCGCCGGTGGTGTCAGTGCCCGGCTCGGTGACGGGCGCGCTACGTAAAGGTTGGAACAAAAATTTGCTTGGCTGTCTGACGAACGCTTGTTCGCAAGTGAAAGCCGCTGACGGTGGTTTGAAAACGAAGACAGAAATCCGTGACATCACGCACCTGCACCACGCGCTGGATGCGTGTGTACTAGGCTTGGCGACCCGGCTCATTCCGAACAAAGGCGATGTTTGGAAATTGCTGGTGAAGCACAAATTGAACGACATGGAAAAGGCGAAGTTGCGCGCGCTTGGCATTTTTGATTTTGCCGCTGACGGTGAATTCAAACTGCGCGATTTGCCTCCGGAACTTGAAAAACAAATCCGCAAACGGCTCAAGGAAAAACGCGTGGTGCAGCACATCCCGGCGCGGATGAGTGGACTGCGAGTGGAGCAAAACACGTGGCGCGTGGTCGGCGCACCCGGCGCTGATGGTGAAGTCGAGTTGCGCCAGCGCATCCGGCAGGCGGATGATTCGCGGCTGTTGAAAAAATCGCGCGAGAAAACCGGCAAATTGCTCGGCATGAAAAAAGGCAAATTATGCGCGTTGAAAGGCGCGTTGGTGGTGCCTGAGAATTTCGGCGTGGCGCTCGACCCGATGCCAGTGATTATTCCGTGGCAAAAAGTCTGGCCGCGCCTGGAAAAAATCAAGGCTGACAATGGCGGCAAAATGCCACGCGTGTTGCGGAACGGGATGCTGGTCAAAGTCACCGCTGGAAATTTCGCGGGAACGTGGAAAATTTTTTCAGTCAAAAACAACGCGACTGGCATGGCCGTTGACATGGGCTGGGCGGATGTTGTCAAATTGCAAAATAAAGTCGCGGGGCACAAAATCAATGTGCGTCTTGCCACATTGTTAAAAGACGGACTGACAATTTGCAAAACGCCTCTGACCGGAATTTCATCATGTCCTACCATATCGTCAACATAGACAGTCCGCAGTGCAGTATCAGTTGTCGCGACGGGCAGTTGACATGCCGCACCGCTGACGGTGAGCGTAAACTGCCGCTGGAGGATGTGGCATCCATTATCATCACGAGTTTTTCCGCGCAGATTCACAGCAATCTTTTTCTCGAAGCCGCCAAGCATGGCGTGCCACTGATAGTGTGCGAGGCGTTCAAACCGGTCAGCCTCGTGCTGCCAGCGAACCGTTCCACCGACACATTGCTGACGCGCGCGTTGCTGAAACTCGGCGGGAAAACCACGACGCGGTTGTGGCAGATGACCGTTGACGCCAAATGCAAAAACCAACTTTCGCTGGCGGAACATCTCGCCGCCGAGGATGACGCCATCCCCGCGCTACGCGCTGCCGCCGACAGTCGCAAGTTGCACAAGGAGGCGATTTGCGCCAAGTTATTCTGGAATATTTTCGGACGCAGTCGCGGCGAGCCTGATTTCACCCGTGAGCGGACGGGTGGCGGATTGAATCATTTGCTCAATTACGGTTACGCCGTTTTACTATCCACGATTTTGCAAAAACTGTTCGGTGTCGGACTCGACCCGACCTTTGGCATTTCACACGCTGTTCGTGAACGTAGCACACCGCTGGCGTATGATTTAATGGAACCGTTTCGTTCCTGTGTGGATTGGCGTGTGGCGCAATGGGCGCGACAACACACCGGAGAATCGCTAACGGTAACACCGGAATTTCGCCGTTGGGTGACAGGTTTCCCGCTGACACAGGTTGGCTATTTGGATTTAACGCTGGAAGTGCGCGGCTGCATTGAGGGCGTAGTGCGGAGTTTTCGCCGCGCGGTGATGTCCAACGACGCGCGTTATTACAAGCCATGGACACAGAAAAATTCAAAATGGGTTGGTTAGTGGTTACATTTGATTTGCCCGTAAGCACGCCGAAACAACGGAAAAGTGCCGCACAATTCCGTAATTTTCTGTTGGATGATGGTTTTCAAATGATTCAATTCAGTGTTTATGCTCGTGCCTGCGTATCGTTTGCTCGACAGGAAACACATCTTGACCATGTGAAAAAACACTTGCCAGAGGAAGGTCATGTGCGAGCGATTTTTGTCACCCGTGCGCAATGGGAGCGTTCATTTGTCATTTATGGTAGTCCCGCCGCTGAACGTGAAGCCGAGCCTTTACCTGAACAAATCCAATTATGGTAAAAGTGCAAGGTGCTTTGTACAAGCGCCTTGCACCTTCTTATTATCCTACCCTCGTTTTTGGAATCAAGGCAAAGCCAATATCCCTCCAAGGCGATTGCCGAGGCG
>JAISCS010000114.1 GCA_031265365.1 Verrucomicrobiales bacterium | reverse complement strand
GCAAAACCCAGTCTTGCACGCAAGAAACCCTTTTGCCCGGCGGCAGAGACCACTCTTGCATGCAAGAACTCTCCTCGCCGCGCGGCAAAGTCCAGTCTCACCTGCAAGAATCGCCCTTGTTCGGCGGCAATTTGATTTCTTGCACGGAACACACTTGTTTTTAACAAGTTACAAATCGCCCGCTGGCGGCGCACCGACGGGCGGCACCACGCCGGCAGGAGCCTTGTAGCGCGGTCAGTCCCAGCGTCAGCGAATTTCCCCTCTCGCAGAGGGGAATTAGGGTTCCGGCGTTGGCGCTTCCATTGCTGACAGCGAAGAACTAGCAAACAAGTTCTCCGTTGAGCCGTGGAGGTGAATATTTTCGGTTCTATCCCGTGAACAGAGGAATGGCAGTGGCGTGAGGTAAGCGCAGCATAATTCCCCTTCCGTGAAGGGGTGGCGCGGAGCGCCGGGGTAGTTCAGCGTTACAGAAACTACCAAAACCGAACGCTGAACTACCCCGTCCGCTCCGCGGCCACCCCTTCACGGAAGGGGAATGCGCTGGCGCAGAAGGCCGGAGTGGTGAGGGGGGCGGCGTCAGCGCTGTCACTGCTAACAGCGAGGAACCATATTTTCGGGATTAAAATCCGCATTGCTAACGCGGGGATAACTTCTAAGCTAATCGCCAATGTCGGTTTTAGGAATCATCGCGGGCAAAGGCCTTTATCCCGAAATTTTGCTGAACGAAGCGCGCCGGAAATTCGCGGGCACCATCGTCGTCGCCGCGTTCGAGGGCGAGACCGACCCGGCGCTGACGGCGCGGGCGGACGGGCATTGCTGGATGAAGGTCGGACAACTCGGCAGATTGCTGGCGTTTTGCAAGGACGCTGGCGTTGACCAGGCCATCATGGCGGGACAAATCACGCCCGGACGATTGTTCGATTTCCGGCCTGACTTCAAGGCGCTGTTGTTGCTGGCGACCTTGAAGGAACGCAACGCCGAGTCTTTGTTCGGCGCGGTGGCGGGGGCGTTGGGAAAAAACGGGGTCAGGCTGCTGCCCGCGACGACTTTTTTGGAAAATTATTTGCCGGCGGCGGGATTGGTGGTGGGGCCGCGTCCGTCGAAAAGTCATTTGCGCGACATGGAATTTGGCTGGCCCATCGCCAAGGAAATCAGCCGGTTGAACATCGGCCAGTCCGTCGTCGTCAAGAAGGGCACCGTGCTGGCGGTCGAGGGGCACGACGGCACCAACGCAACCATCCGGCGCGGCGGGGACATCGGCGGCGGGGACGCGGTGCTGGTCAAGGTGTCTAAGCCGAAACAGGACCTGCGTTTCGATGTGCCCGTGATTGGCCCTGACACCATCCGCGTTTGCGCCGACGCAAAAATTTCCTGCGTCATTATCGAGGCGGGCCAGACGCTGTTGCTGGCGCAAGATGAAATCAAGTCACTGGCGGCGACGCGCAAAATCACGATTTACGCGAGGGAGTAGTTATGCTGAATAAAATCAAAGTCGGGGTGGTCGGCGTGGGCAGCATGGGGCAGCATCACGCGCGGATTTACGCGGGGTTGGAGCAGGCGCGCCTCGCGGGCGTGTATGACGCTGACACTGACCGCGCGCGGAAGACCGCCGCGAAATACCAGTGCCGCGCCTACGCCGCGCTGGATGAGATGCTCGCTGACGTTGACGCCGCCAGCATCGCCGCTACGACGGTGGCGCATTTTGAACTGGGCCGGCGCTTTCTCGACGCGGGCAAACACATCCTGATGGAAAAGCCCATCACCAGCACCACGGACGAGGCGGTGCGGTTGGTCGAACTGGCTCGGCAAAAAAATCTCGTGCTGCAAGTGGGGCACATTGAGCGTTTTAATCCCGTGCTGACCGCGCTGGAGGAGCGGCTGACCCGCCCGCGCTTCATCGAGGCGCACCGGCTGTCGCCGTATCCCGAACGCAGCACCGACGTCAGCGTGGTGTTGGACGTGATGATTCACGACATCGAGATTATCATGCATATTGTGCGTTCTCCGGTGGCGGCGCTGGACGCGGTCGGGGTGCCGGTGCTCAGCACCTCGGAGGACATCGCCAACGTGCGCATTCGTTTTGAAAACGGTTGCGTCGCCAACATCACCACCAGCCGCATCAGTCCCGAAAAATTGCGGAAAATCCGCGTGTTCCAGGACGACGCCTATTTGTCGCTCGACTACCTGAAGCAGGAAGGCGAAATCTACCGCCGCGCCAACGGCAAAATCACGCGTGACAAAATTCCCGTCAACAAAGACGAGCCGCTGAAGCGGCAACTGGCGTCGTTTGTCAACTGCGTCGCCACGCACGGCGCGCCCATCGTCAGCGGCGACCACGCGACGGCGGCGTTGCGGCTGGCGGTGGAAATTATCGGGCAGATTCGGGCGCAAAAACTTTGACCGCGGATGAACACGAACCAACACGAATGAACGGCTGACATGAAAGCGCCAATCTTTTACCTTGTCGCGGGCGAGGCCAGTGGCGACCGGCACGCGGCGGAGTTGTTGCGCGAGTTGAAGCGCGCGTATCCCGACGGCGAATTTCTCGGCGTCGGCGGGCCGCAGTTGAAGGCGGCGGGCCAGCGTCAGCTTTTCGATTTGGCGAAACACGCCGTGGTCGGCCTCACCGACGTGTTGTTGAACATCCGCAAGTTCCGCGAATTTTTCCAGCGGGTGCTCGCGGATTTGCGCGCGCAGCAACCGGACGCGCTGATACTGGTGGATTTCCCCGGCTTCAATTTGCGGCTGGCGGAACAGGCGCGGAAGTTGCTGCCCGGGGCCAAGATTATTTATTACATCGCGCCGCAAGTCTGGGCGTGGAAGGCGGGGCGCGCGGCCAAGATGCGGCGGTTGCTGGACTTGCTGCTGGTGATTTTCCCGTTTGAAAAAGACTGGTTCGCCGCGCGCGCGCCCGGGCTGAACACGGCGTGGGTGGGCCATCCCGCGCTCGACCGCTGGCAGAAGTTACAGACGGTGCCGGTGGAGTGGACGGGGCGCAAGAAAGTCGTGCTGATGCCTGGGAGCCGGCGGAAGGAAATCACCGCGCATCTGCCGGTCTTGCTGGACACTTGCCGGCTGCTGGCGCAGATGGTGCCGGACGTGAAGTTTCTGCTGTTGGTGAACGACAGCGGCGGGCGGCGGTTGGTGGAGGGCATCATCGCCAAGAACGGCGCGGACTGGCTGAACATGGAAATTTACGAGGGGTATCAACTCACGCATTTGAGCCAGGCGGACCTGGCGCTGGTCGCCTCGGGCACGGCCACGCTGGAGTGCGCGCTGGCGAATTTGCCGATGCTGGTGTTGTATCGCGTCAACCCGCTGACGTTCTTCATCGGGCGGCGGTTGGTGAAGCTCGGCGCCATCAGCATTGTCAACCTCATCGCCGGCAGAAAAATCGTGCCGGAGTTTTTGCAGGGCAACGCGAACGCTGACACGCTGTCGCAGGCGGCGTGGCTGTTGCTGGCCAACCGCGAGCTGGCGGAGAAGATGAAGGCCGGCTTGCGGGAGGTCGTTCACCAGCTTGGCGAACCCGGCGCCAACCGCCGCGCGGTCGCGGAGATTCAGAAAATCCTGTAGCCTGAAAAACTCCGCGGCGCAGTATCTCGGCGCGGACATGGTGTTTTTACTGGCAATCGTTATGTCGGACGCTACGCTGACCGTCATGTCAATCGCAACCAGAACTGGCGATGCCGGCACCACCGGGCTGATGTACGGCAAACGTGTGCCGAAGGACGACGCGCGCGTGGAGGCTTACGGCACGGCGGATGAGTTGAACGCGGCGCTGGGCGCGGCGCGGGCCGCCGCTGCCGATGACTGGGCGCGCGGGGAAATTCTCACCACGCAAAAGGAGTTGGTGACGCTGATGGGCGAGTTGGCGGTCGCTGACGCTGATTTTCAAAAATACCAGGACGCGAAATATCCGAAGTTGACGGATGATATGCTGGCGCGGCTGGATAAAAACATCGCCGGCCTGGAGGCGCAAAATATTCGCTTCGAGGGCTGGGCCGCGCCGGGGGACACACCGTCAGCGGCGGCCTTGGATGTGGCGCGCACGGTTTGCCGCCGCACCGAGCGGCGGGTGTGCACGCTCAGCGGCCGGACGACAGTGCGCCCGCTGCTCGTCAAGTATTTGAACCGCCTGTCCGATTTTCTCTGGCTCCTCGCGCGCCAAGCGGAGAGCCGGCGCTGATAACAAACCTCGCTGACCATGCCCTCGGTGCGAGTTAATTCCCCTTCCGTGAAGGGGTGGCTGCGGAGCGGACGGGGTAGTTCAGCGTTAACCGGGACCTCACCCCAAACGCTGACATACCCCGTCGCTCCGCGCCACCCCTTCACGGAAGGGGAATTATGCTGCGCTTACCACCCGCCACCGCCATTCCACTGTTCACGGGATAGAACCAAATATTCTTGGCGTCCTCGCGTTAAAAAACCAAACTGACGCGCCGCCAAAAATCCGTGCTTGCGGTTTTTCGCGTTTGCGTTAGCGTAAGACTGTTTTCCGCGCCCGTAGTTTAATGGTAGAACATGAGCTTCCCAAGCTTGTGGCGAGGGTTCGATTCCCTCTGGGCGCAAAAATATTTTCATCCACCGCAAAAAAAACAGGACAAGCGCCATCCAAACTGCTACGCTGCAGCCCTCTTCGCATTATGAAAAGACGCACCTTCATCCAAATGGCCGGCCTCGCTGCCGCGCCCTTCATCATTCCTTCCCGCTTGTTCGGGCAGAGCAATGCCGCGCCGTCGCGGCGGCTTAATGTCGCGGCTATCGGCACGGGGAGTCAGTGGGGCGGGCATCGAAATTATATTTTGGGCCAGAAGAATTTGCA
>JAISCS010000082.1 GCA_031265365.1 Verrucomicrobiales bacterium | reverse complement strand
TTAAAGGCTGGCGCGGCATTGCCACTCGCTATGCCAAACGTACTTCCTCCTATTTGGCTGCCGTCCAAATCCGTTGCATCTTCCTCTGGACGCAAATCTTGTGACTACACTATCTAGTGTTCAACACATATTTTAATTCGGAATTTTGACCGGTGGTCGGGCCGGAATTTTCCTTTAACCGGAGGTTTTATGATTTTAGTCAAGGCAGTTGGAAAATCGGCTGGACGCCGCGTGGTCGGGGTCATCGTCAACGGGTTATTAATATTGGCCATTGTCAGCGGCGCGCGGGCGCAGCAGGTCACGGTCAGCGCCGCGCCATCGCAATCGGAGTTGCGGGAAATACGCGAGCAAATCAAGGCGCTGGAGGCGCAGTTGCAAAATTTGCAACAAAAAAGCCAGGAACACACCTCCAAGTTGTTGCGCGACTCGGTGTTGCTGGAGGAGTTCAACAACTGGCAGGAAAACGGGGTGACACGCAGCGACCTCGACGCGCTGAAGGACCTCCAAGATGAGCAAATCAAGCGCGGCGTCGGCTCGCGTTATCTCATCTCGCTGTCGGGCTACCTCATCGAGACTTACACCAACGGCTTCGGCGGCAAACAGGGCAGCACGCCCACGTCCTCACTGTCAGTGCCCAACGGCGGCATCACACTGGCCGGCACGTTGCGCGAGGACCCTTATGAGGACGGTGACGTCAACTACCGCCTCGGCGTGCTCGCCAACGGTGCCAATTTCAGCCTCGGCGACGCCTATTTGCGCTGGGATTTGAAAACCAACAAGGGTGTGCTTGAGCCGCCGTGGACGCTCTACGCGCAGGTCGGCCAAGCACTGGTGCCGTTCGGTGGCGACAACCTCGCGGCAGAAGACAAAATCCCCACCATCAACAAGGCGCAGTACGTCAGCAACCTCGGCTTCGGGCGCGACATCGGCGTCATCCTCAACGGCGGCATCAAAAACACCGTGGACCCCGCCTCCGGCCTGGTCACACCGTTGCTCGGCTACTGGGCCGGTTTTGTCAACGGCAACGACAGCCAGACCGGCAACGGCGCGAACAAAATCAACGACAGCAGTTATCCCGACGCCGTGCTGAAACTGGTTTACGCGCCGTTCCCCGAATATTTCTCCTTCTGGCGCGGGCTGAAATTCGGCGGCAGTTTGTATTACGGCAATGTCGGCGCCGCCGGCGGCAAGCATCCGCATAAGAACCGCTACGGCCTTGATTTTGAATGGCTCCGCAAGCCGTTCCTCGTCACCGGCGAGTACGTCCGCAGCGAGGACGGCTACCCCGGCGCCATCGCCATCAGCAATGACTTTGTGTTCACGCTGTTCTGGACGCCCTCCACGCTGCCGGATTTCCAGCCGTGGTTCCGCTTCGACCGCTACGAGCCGAACGGCGTGATTCCCGCCAACGGCGCCTACACGCTGGCCAACCGGAACACCAGCAACATTTACTCCGTCGGCATCAACTGGTTCATCTGGCAAACCGAGCCGGTCACCCGCCGCACATACGAAACCTTGAAAACCGAGCGCGTCATCAAGTTGCAACTGGCCTACGACTTCGTGGACCAGCAGGACGCGCCGGTGGACAACCGCCTCACCGCGCGCGCCACGGTTACTTTTTAAGTGTCAGTCGAAAAAATAACAAATAACAAAACCATAGAAAAAGAAGGGAATAAACATATGTCAAACCTAGACATCGTAGATAAAAAAATCCAAATCCAAGGGCACGGGATTAAAATCTCGCCCGCACTGAAACAACGCCTCAACCAAGAGGGCTACTACCCCGTCGCCCTGACTTGGATTGCGGACGACATCACGGGACCGTTCTCGTTCACCGGCTACGGCGACCAAGCGACACCGTTTGAACTGCGACATGCCGACGGCGGCTACCGCGTGTTCAAGGACAACAAGTTTTTCGTGGACGCCACGTTCTACAAAAAACCGGCCTTTTTCAACCGGCTGCACACGCCGAAGGGTCTGGACATGGAGGCGGAGAACACCATCTTCATTGACGAGGGCATGTCCGGCGCCATCACGCCGAAAGGCATCGTCAGCGACGCGGAGACCATCACCACCCCGTGCGGCGGGACGCAGCGTGTGGGCGACACCATCACCACGCCCTGCGGCGGCACGCAACGGCGCGACCTCAGCCTCGACCGTAACAGCGAGGTGTACAAATTCACCAAGGGGCGCTTCCCGTATGTCACCGTCGCGTGTTACAACGGCCTCGTCATCTGGCCGGCGTGGGGTTGCTTGTACACGAAGAACCACACGCAGTGCAAATTCTGCTGCGTGCCCGGCGATTACAACGAACACAAGCTGCTGCACACCGACCCGGATTATTGGACGAACCTGGGCGACGCCTTCGCCGCCGCTGTTGATGAAATCGGCGACGAAATCGGCCAGGTCTCGCTGACGGTGGACTCCGGCACGCTGCCTGGTCGTGACAAGGGCGCGAGCACATACATCAAGGTGCTCGACACGCTCAAGGAGCGCCTCGGTCATTTACCCGACTTGCTTTACCGCCGCGCGGTCATCGAGCCGCCGCTGGAGTTCGAGTGGTTGGACCAACTCGCCGCCGCCGGTTACACGGATGTCCAGATGGACGCGGACGTGTATGACGAGAAAGAGCGCCGTTATGTCATGCCGAACGCCAAGGGCTTCCGCAAGATAGACGATTACATCAAGGCGTTTCGCCGTGCCAAGGAAATTTTCCCCGGCGAGGTGGCGACGCAACTCATCGTTGGCATCCAGAGCGACGAAAACTTGTTGAAAGGCGTCGAGCATTTTGCCAGCGAGGGCGTGCCGACGCTGGTCACGCCGTTCCTGCCCTTCGGCCACGGGCGCAACTGGCAGGCCACGGGCGAGGTGGATGTGCCGTCGCCGGAGCGCATGAAGCGCGTCTATGGCCGCGCGGCGGAAATCCTGACCAAGTACAATGTTAATCCCCCGCAGTTTCGTGGTGGCGTCAGTTCGCTGGCTGAGACCATGGGCCGGCGACTCCGTCGCGCGCGGGCGCTGACCAACCCGATTGATTTGGCCAGGGAAAGGGAAACCACGTTGCTGGCAGCCTGACGCTGACAGTGACGCGCCGCGGCCGGTGACCGGGTCACCGTCAGCGGCCGCCCCCGGCGGGCCGTCCGGGGCGCGCGAAATTTAACCACGGCCCGAAAGAAAGAGGTGTTTATGCAACATAAATTGAACCAACTAATCATTACGCTGGCGCTGACGCTGACCGTCATCGCCGGCGTGTCCGTCACCGCCAGCGCCGTTGAGGTCGCCGGCAAACCGCGCGTCGCCAAGCTGCCGCTGCAAGAGTGGACCGCCGTCGCCGCGCAAAAGGGCTGGCTCCAGGAGGAGTTTGCCAAGTACAACGCGAAGGTCGAAATCGTCAACGTCAGCGCCATGAACATCGCCGGCGTCGAGGCGTCGCTGCTCGACCGCGGCGATTTGCATTTCGCGCTGCGGATGCAATATCCCTCGCTCCAGCACAAGCTCAACGGCCTTGACGCCGTCGTCGTCTGGCAGTCCGGCGACGCGCCGGTGCGCCGCAACACCATCGTCGTCCTCAACGACGCGCCGTATCACAAGCTGGAGGACTTGAAGGGCACCAAATTCGGCTCGTGGCGCATCTCCTGCCCGTACTTTGGCGCCTACGAGGTGTTCAAGAAAGGCGGCGTCCCGCTTGACACCGACTTCGCCAAGGGCGACATCCGTTTCGTCAACATCACCGGCCAGGCGCAAACCTCCTCGTTCCTCGCCGGCCAGCTTGCCTCCATCACCGGCCATCCCGGCTCCGCTTCCTACGCGGCGCTCTACACGCAGGGCCTCATCAAGGAACTGAGCGCCTCGGTGCCCGGCGGCGTGTATTTGCGCGGCGGCGGGCGCACCTCGTGGTTCGTGCCGCGCGTGTGGGCGCGGGAAAATCCCGATTTGGTCAAGGCCTTCCTCATCGCCTACCAGCGCACGCGGCTGTGGGTCAAGGACAACCCCGATGCCGCCGCCACCATCGTCGCGCGCGAGACCCGCATTCCCAAACACATCGCCAATTACATCATCAAGGACGACTCCTCCTACGCCTTCGTCGCCGGCCAGCCCTCGCAGCCCGACGCGGTCAGCGCCATCAAGCTCTTCCAGCAATGGGCCTACGACAACGGCGACGACTTCATCAAGCGCAAACGGCTGACCGACGCGCAAATCGAGCAATTCATCGACAAACGTTTCTTCGAGGGCGGCGAGTACTTCGTCTATACCGGCGACGACCCGAATTACCAGCCGAAGAGCGCCGCCGTCACCGTCAGCGGGCCGCCCGTGGCCGCCGCGCACTGGTCAAACTCTAACAACCACTGACCATGAACGAATCCGTCATCTCTCTCAAATCCGGGACCGTCGCCCTGCCGTCCGCGCCCCGCGCGCCGCGCCTGTGTCCGGCGCTGCGGGCGCGGCTGCGGGCCGCCGGCGCCCTCGCGGACCGTCATATCGCCTGGGCGCTGCCGCTGCTGCTGTTGCTGGCGTGGGAACTGAGCACCCGCCTCGGCCTCATCCGCCCGCTGTTCCTGCCCGCGCCGCTGGCGGTGGCGCAAACGTTTCATGACCTGCTGGTGAACGACCGCCTGTGGCTGGACTTCACCGTCAGCGTCGTGGGCGTGCTGCGCGGCTTTGTCGTGGGCACCGCCGGCGGGCTGCTGCTCGGTTTCATGGCCGGCGCGTCGCGCACGGTGGACCGCTTTCTCGGCGCGACGCTGGACAGTATCCGCCAGGTGCCGCCGCTGGCGTGGCTGCCGCTGCTGGTGCTGTGGATTGGCGCGGGCAGTCTGGCGAAGACCGTCATCATCGCCAAGACCGTGTTCTTCCCCGTGTTCATGAACACGCTGCAAGGCATTCGCGGCGTGGCGCGCGAATACATCGAGGTGGGCCGCGTGTTCGGCCTAGGCCGCGCGCAACTGCTGCGGCGCATCGTCATCCCGGCGGCGCTGCCGGGCATCTTCACCGGCCTGCGCTTCGGCGTCGGGCTGGCGTGGGCCACCATCATCCTTGCCGAGATGCTCGGCGGGCGGCAGGGCCTCGGCTACCTGCTCACCCGCGCGCAGGAATTATTATTAACTTCGCAATTATTCGTGGTCATCGTCATCATTGGCGCGGTCGGTCTGCTGATTGACAAGGGCCTGCGTCGTGTCGAGGCGCGGCTGCTGCATTGGAAGAAAGGCTTTGAAGGATAAACCAAACCGGCGTCGCTGACGGTGCGGCTCACTGTCAGCGGGCCAATATTAACAAGTGAAAGGAAAAAAACATGAGCACAGAAATCAAAACCAATATTATTAACTATATCGCCGCGACCCGCTGGGTGTCGCTCGCCACCGTGCGGGACGACGGCGCGCCTGTCGTGCGCGCCATCGGCGGTTTCGCCAACGACGGGCTGACGGTGTACTTCAGCACACCCAAGACCGCCGCCAAGGTCGAGCAAATTCAGCGGCACCCGTTGGTGACGCTGTTCTTCCAGCACGAGGGACAGGAATTGCCCGCGTTCAAAAACGCCGCCCTCATCGGCAGCGCCGCGATTTTGTCGCCCGGCGCTGACTATGACCGCGCTGTGCGACTGCTCAGCGAGCGCAACCCGCGCTTCAAGGAGCGCGCCGCCAAGGGTGACCTCGCCGACGACACCGCGCTGGTCAAGGTCACGCCCAAGGAAGTAAAATTTCTCGACTTCGCCAAGGGTTTCGGCCCCGCCGCGTTGCAGGAAATTATTCTGTAAAAATCAAAAAAATCAGTCCGCTGACGATGCGGTTCATCGTCAGCGACTGAACAAACACCAAGGAGGTTCCCATGTCTACTGACAATAAACTAGCATCCACCCGCGCCGTTTATACCATCTGCCCCGTGCTGGTGGCGTCGCACATCGCCGTCGAGAAAGGCTGGCTCGCGGCGGAAATCAAAAAAGCCGGCGGCGCCCCGCAGTATCTCTGGTCGCTGCCGCCGGAAAACTGGCTCGCGCATTTCACCCACCGGCGCGCGGATTTGTTCCGCGACGGCGGCAACATCCCGGCCATCTGGGCGCGCTCGCGCGGCGAGGACACCCGTTTGCTCGGCACGACCTTCGCCAGCCGTGGCGGGCAAATTCTCGTCCGCGTCAACTCCGGCCTCCGCCGCGTCGCCGACTTGAAGGGCAGACGCGTCGGCCTGTTCAAGCGTGTCAATCGCGACCGCGTGGACTTCTGGCGTGGCACCGCCGAGCGCGGCATCGAGTCCGCGCTGGCGCTCGCCGGTCTCAAACGCAAGGACGTTCGCATCGTCAACCTGCCCGTCACGGGGCCGGACTACCCGTCCGCCATCCCCGCGAAAAATCCAGCCGAGTTATGGTGGAGCCGCCACTCCGACCTCGGCAACAACAACAGCGCCTACCGCACTGAAATCAACGCGCTGCTCGCCGGCCAAGTGGACGCCATCTACGCCAGCCACGGGCACTCGCGCGTCTATGGCGCTGACGATGAGGTCACGGCCATCGAGGACCTGGGCCGGCATCCCGACTGGACGCTGCAAATCGCCAACTCGCCGTGGACGCTCACCGTCAGCGGCGAACTCGCCGACCAACACCCGCGCGTCGTCATCGCCTACCTGAAGGCCGTCATCAAGGCCGGGCGCTGGATTAACAAAAATCCCGCCGAGGCTGGCGCCATCTTCGCCAAGGTCATCCGGCACTGGGGCGGCGGGAACATCGCGCGCGAAATCCCTGACTACGATTTCGTGCCCAACCTCTCGCGCCGCAACCTCGCCGCGCTGGACTTGGAAAAACAATTCCTGCTCGGCCACGGCTACATCAAGGACGACTTCAGCGTCAGCGAGTGGGCCGCGCCGCAGTTTTTGGAGGAAGCCCTTGGCGGCAAGGACAAGGTGACGCCCGCATGGTAACGCCGCCGACCGTCCCCCCGCGCCCGACCGCCGCTGACCGTGACGCGGCGGTCGAGTTGCGCGCGCGGCAAGTCAGCAAGCGCTTCCCCGCGCGGCGCGGCGGCGACCCGCTGCTGGTGCTCGACCATGTGGACCTCGACCTCCGCCACGGCGAGTTTATCTCCATCATCGGCGCCAGCGGCTGCGGCAAGACCACCCTGCTGCGCGTCATGGCCGGGCTGGAACCGGACTTCACCGGCAGCGTCGAGCTGGGCGGCCGGCCCGTCACCAGCCCCGGCCCCGACAAAGGCGTGGTCTTCCAAGACCACCGCCTACTGCCGTGGCTGACGGTGGCGGACAACGTCGGCTTCGGCCTGCTCAACCGCCCCGCCGCCGACCGTCAGCGGGTCGTGGAAAAATATCTGCGCCTCGTCGGCCTGCAAAATTTCGCGCGAGCGTATCCGGGGCAACTCTCCGGCGGCATGGCCCAGCGCGCCGCCATCGTCCGCGCGCTGGTCAACAAGCCGCGCGTGCTGTTCCTCGACGAGCCGCTCGGCGCGCTCGACGCGCTGACGCGAATGCACATGCAACGCGAGCTGGAGCGCGTCTGGCGCGAGGAACGCGTCACCGTGCTGATGGTCACGCACGACGTGGAGGAAGCCATCTACCTCAGCGACCGCGTCGTGGTCATGGGCAGCCGCCCTGGTCGCGTCAAAAAAATCATCCCCATCCCCGTCGCCCGCCCGCGCAGCCGCGAGCACCCCGATTTTCTGGCGATTAAAAAGGAACTCCTGACCACCTTCAGCCTTGAGGCGCGGGAGTATTTCAGCTATGAAATATGAAAGCAAAAATCTCATGGTCAGCCTAACCCTTGATTCCCCCACCCTCGCCGCCGCCTACGACGCGACCAGCGACGCCCAGTTCGCCAACGGACTGCGGCTGCTCGCGGCGCTCGAACTTCAGCCGGGCCAGACCGTCCTCGACATCGGCTGCGGCACGGGCCGGCTCACCCGCCACGCCGCCGCGCTGCTGGGCGGGCGCGGACGGCTCACCGGCCTCGACCCGCTGCCCGCCCGCGTCGCCCTCGCGCGCGAGAAAAACACCTTCGCCAACGTCGAGTATCGCGTCGCCGCCGGTGACGAACTCGATTTCCTGCCCGCTGACAGTGTGGATGTCGTGTATCTCAACGCTGTGTTTCACTGGATTGAAAAACAGGCGGAGACCCTCGCGCAAATCCGCCGCGTCCTCAAGCCCGGCGGACGCCTTGGCCTGGCCACCGGCGCGCACGAGCTAAACCGGCGCAACCCACTGCAAACCGTCACCGCCAGCGTCCTGCAAAGCCCGCCTTTCAACCTGCCGCCGGAGCGACTCGCCAGCACCCCGCACCGCGTCACCACCACGCAACTCATCGAGCTACTGCTCGCCGCCGGCCTCACCGTCAGCGAGGCGCGCGTCCACCTCGCCGACCGTGTGTTTCCCGACCCCACCGCCGTGCTTGCCCACAGCGAGGCCAGTTCGTTCGGCAACTATCTCAAGGCCGTACCCGACGGCTTAAAGGGCGAGGCGCGGGCGCGATTGCAAGCCGCGCTTGCCCGCCGGCAAACCCCGCGCGGCATCGCCCTCCCGCACCACACCATCTTCGCCCTTGCCGAAAAAACCGCTGACGGCGAATGCAACGACCGCCACACGCCGCTGCAATTCCTCTGATAATGAGCTAGAACCTTGATTCCACTGACCACGGGATATAGCATTTCAGGTTCCTTGCTATTAGCAGTGGCAGCGTTGACGCCGGCCCCACCGCCCCGGCTTCCTGCGCCAGCGCATTCCCCTTCCGTGAAGGGGTGGCCGCGGAGCGGACGGGGTAGTTCAGCGTTAACAGGAAATCAGCCCCAAACG
Organism: Verrucomicrobiales bacterium; assembly: GCA_031265365.1. Taxonomy (GTDB): domain Bacteria; phylum Verrucomicrobiota; class Verrucomicrobiia; order Methylacidiphilales; family JAAUTS01; genus JAIRPN01. The sequence continues at coordinate 4,328 of JAISCS010000082.1, read as the reverse complement.
CTGAACTACCCCGTCGCTCCGCGCCACCCCTTCACGGAAGGGGAATTATGCTGCGCTTACCACCCGCCACCGCAATTCCTCTGATTAAAAACTTCGCGCGTTCTGATGTCCGTGGTGCCGGAGTTTTTCTTTGTCAAACCAGTTGCCGCCCGCTAACGTTCACCGCATGGCCATTCCCGCATTTCATTATCAAAAAATGTTCCCGCTCGGCGCGGATAAAACCCAATACCGTTTGCTCACCAAGGACTTTGTTAGTGTCGAGAAAATCGGCGCGGACGAGATGCTCCGCATCCGGCCCGAGGCGCTGACGTTCCTCGCCGGCCAGGCGTTCAAGGAAATCGCGTTCTATTTGCGCCCCGCGCATTTGCAACAAGTCGCCGCCATTCTCGACGACCCCGACGCCTCGCCCAACGACCGCAATGTGGCGCTGACGATGCTCCGCAACGCCGAGGTGTCCGCGCAAGGCATCCTGCCGTTTTGCCAGGACACCGGCACCGCCATCATCATGGGCAAGAAGGGGCAGCGCGTGTGGACGGGCGCAGACGACGAGGAGCTGCTCGCGCGCGGCGTGTACGAGACTTACACCGGGGAGAACTTGCGTTACTCGCAGAACGCGCCGCTGACGATGTGGGACGAGGTGAACACCGGCACGAATTTGCCCGCGCAGATTGATTTGTACGCCACCAACAGTGACGAATATTCCTTCCTGTTCGTCGCCAAGGGCGGCGGGTCGGCGAACAAGACGTATTTGTACCAAGAGACGCGCGCCACGGTGGTGCCGGGGGTGTTGGAGAAATTTTTGACGGAGAAGATGCTGACGCTCGGCACCGCCGCGTGCCCGCCGTATCACCTCGCGTTTGTCATCGGCGGCACCTCGGCGGAGATGAATTTGAAGACGGTGAAGCTCGCCTCGACGAAATATTACGACGAATTGCCGACGAGCGGCAACGAGCACGGGCGCGCGTTCCGCGACGTGGAGATGGAGGCGCGAATGCTGGCGGCAGCGCGCCGGTGCGGCTTCGGCGCGCAGTTCGGCGGCAAGTATTACGCGCTGGACGCGCGGGTCATTCGCCTGCCGCGCCACGGGGCCTCGTGCCCCATCGGGTTGGGCGTATCCTGCTCCGCCGACCGCAATGTGCGGGCGAAAATCAATCGCGACGGTGTGTGGCTGGAGCAACTGGAACACAACCCCGCGCGATATATTCCCGAAAAATACCGCGCGCTGAACATCGGCACCCACGCGAAATTGGTCAAGCTCGATTTGAACCAACCAATGAAAGGCATCCTCGCCGAGTTGGATAAGCATCCGGTGACGACACCGCTGACGCTGAACGGCACCATCATCGTCGCCCGCGACATCGCGCACGCCAAGCTCAAGGAGCGGCTCGACCGGACCGGCGATTTGCCGCAATACTTCAAAGACCACCCCGTGTACTACGCCGGCCCCGCGAAGACGCCGACGGGTCTGCCGTCCGGCTCCTTCGGCCCGACGACGGCGGGGCGCATGGACGGCTACGTTGATTTGTTCCAGCAACACGGCGGCTCGCTGGTGATGATTGCGAAGGGCAACCGGAGCAAGCAAGTCACCGACGCCTGTCAAAAGCACGGCGGTTTTTACCTCGGCAGCATCGGCGGCCCCGCCGCGCTGCTGGCGCAGGAGAATATCAAGAAGGTGGAAGTGGTCGAGTTCGCCGAGTTGGGCATGGAAGCCGTCTGGAAAATCGAGGTGCGGGATTTCCCTGCTTTCATTTTGGTGGACAACAAGGGCAACGACTTTTTCCAGCAAATCAACTGCGGCGGCGGGCATTAATCCGCCGAGGCTGGGAGTTGAAACCGGTTCCATCCCCTTATGAAATTAAAATTGCACACCATCGCCGGACAACCCAGTTGGCAACTCAAAACCTCCGTCGTCGAGGCCGCCGTGACGCGGCTGGGCGGGCACCTTGGGCCGGTGCGCTTCCGCCTGGGCCGGCGGTGGATTGCGCCGTATGACCTCGCGCCGTGGGCGGGGGAGCCGTTGCCGGCGGGCCTGCCGCCGTTGCTGCGCGTGATGCGCGGGGATTTTTTTTGCCTGCCGTTCGGCGACAACGCGACGCCTTATCGCGGCGAAAAATACCCGCCGCACGGCGAGACCGCCAACCGCCCGTGGCGCCGCGTCGCCGCCGCTGACGGTGAGTTGCGCCTGACGCTGGACACCGCCATCCGCAAGGGCCGCGTGGAAAAAATCATCCGCCTCGTTCCCGGCCACACGGCGGTGTATTGCCGCCACATCGTCAGCGGCATGAGCGGCCCGATGTCGTTCGCGCATCACGCGATTTTGAAATTGCCCGGCGCCGGCGCGGGCCGGCTGAGCGTCAGCAAATTCCGTTACGGCCGGGTGCTGCCGCAACGCTTTGAAGACCCCGCCGCCGGCGGTTATTCCATCCTCAAGGCCGGCGCGCAATTCTCCGCGCTCGACCACGTGCCGCGCGCCGACGGTCAGCGGGCGGATTTGTCCGTCTATCCCGCGCGCGAGGGCTACGAGGACCTGGCGCTGGTCGCCGCCGCCGCTGACGGTCAGCCGTTCGCGTGGACGGCACTGACGGTGGCGAGCGGGCGTTACGTGTGGTTCGCGCTGAAAGACCCGCGCGTGCTGCCGGCGACGGTGTTGTGGATGTCCAACGGCGGCCGCCATTACGCCCCGTGGAACGGCCGGCACCGCCACGCCATCGGCCTTGAGGAAGTGTGCTCGTACTTTCATCTCGGCCTCGCGCAATCCGCGCGCCGCAACGACCTCAACCGCGCCGGCATCCCGACCTGCGCGCGGCTCGACCCGCGCCGCCCGCTGACGGTGAACTACATCATGGCCGTCGCCGCCATCCCGCGCGGCTTCGATATGGTGAAAGACCTCCGCCCGGTGAGCGGCGGCGGCGTGGTCAAGCTGACCGCCCGTTCCGGCGCGACCGTTAGCGTCCCGCTGGACTACGGGTTCCTGCGCGGGTGAGACTGATTCACCCGCTGCGTCCTTGCGTCAAGGGCCAGAGTTGGCAGGCGGGTGACTGTCAGCGCCGTTGAAGACGACGTAGTAGCCGTCGTCCCCGCGCGCGCGGCCTAGGCCGATTTGGTCAAGGTCAGCGTGCAACAGGCCGCGCCGGTGGGCGGGGCTGTTCATCCACGCGGTGACGACACGGTCAGCGGTCGGGCGCGCGCTGTAGTAGTAGATGTTTTCATTGAGGAAGGAGTAGCGGAGTTTGCCGCGCAACTCGCCGATGTTTTTGCGATGCTCAAGGTCACGCACTTGCGCTTTTTTTACCGCCCATTCGCCGGCGATGTTCATCAGCCGGTCATCCAGCGTCACGGGCCGGGCGCCGGCCTTGGCGCGTTGCTGGTTGATGAGCGTCAGCGTTTGTTGGAAGAAATCGGCGTCAGCGTCAGCGTGCGCCGGCGCTGATAGTGATAGCAAAACTCCGGCCACGAAGACGCCAAGACACGAAGTTATTTTTCTTGGAGTCTTCGCGCCTTTGTGACTGGAGTTTTTGTTAAACAAATTCAATCTCCTTCGGCTCCGGCAGCGCGCCGATGGCGTGGCCGCGCCGCAGGAATTCACGGATGCCGGCGCGGCCGCGTTCGCCGTAATCAATGGTCAGGTCGTTGACGTACATGCCGATGAACCGGTCGGCCAGCGCCGTGTCGAGGCCGCGGCCCAGCGGCAGCGCGTGGCTGACGCCGGCGGCGCGGTGGGCGAGGGCGTACCGGATGCTGGCGCGGGTGAGGTCGGTGACGTCGCGCACGACCTTGGGGCCGAGCGATTTTTTGACGACGTTCCCGCCCAGCGGCAGCGGCAGGCCGCCGGTTTCGCGGAACCACCATTGGCCGAGGTCCTCGCACAGGGCGAACCCCTCGCTGGCGTAAGTGAGTTGCCCCTCGTGGATGAGCAGGCCAACGTCAGCGGCGCCGTCGCGCACTGCGTCGAAGATTCGGTCGAACGGCACGACGAGGTAATCCAGACCGTCAGCGGCGCGCCCCACGTAAATCATCAGCGTCAGGAATGCGCTGGTCAACTTGCCGGGGATGGCGATTTTTTTGCCCAGCAACTCCCCGCGCGAAAACTTTTGCCGCGCCACCAGCAGCGGCCCGTAATTGTCGCCCATGCTCGCGCCGCACGACATCAGCGCGTATTTTTGTGTCAGGTAAGCGTAAGCGTGGATGGACACAGCGCTGGTGTCGAGTTCCTCGCGGAAGGCGCGGTCGTTCAGCGTCTGGATGTCCTGCAAGGTGTGCGTGAACTCGTACTCGCCGAGCGGGATTTTGTGTTCCGCCAGCGCGTAGAACATGAACGCGTCGTCGGG
>JAISCS010000048.1 GCA_031265365.1 Verrucomicrobiales bacterium | reverse complement strand
CGCTACCTTTTTCTGCCCACCGTCAGCGGCATACAAATATCGGCATTGCAAAACGACCCGTTGCCGCGATTTCTGGTGGTGCCGAAATATCGCGTGCTCGCTGACCGTGACGAAATTTTACGAACACTGTCAGCGGCGGATTTTGACTTTCGCCGCGAGGTAATTTTGGAGCACGCGCCGGGCTTTTCGTCGCCAGCAGCGGCGGGAGAACCGGTGTTTTCGGTCAAAGTCCTGTCAGCATCAGCGTCGCGCTGGACGGTCGAGGTGACAACCTCGGCGCCTGGCATTTTATTGATGACTGACAGCTACGCGAAAGGCTGGCGCGCGACGGCTTTGGCCGGCGGCGCGCAATCAGCGTATGAGTTGCAGCCCGCCGATTGGGCGGTGCGTGGCATCCCGCTGACGGTGGCGGGCAGGCATATTTTGGAAATCAAATACACGTCTCCGGGATTCGCCGTTGGTCTGGGCGTAACACTGTCCACACTTGTTGCGCTAATGGTGTTCGCGGCGCGGTCCGTGCGTAGAAGTCGGGCGTGAACATGAAAATAATCGACAGGTTTCGGCTTTTTCACACAACTGGTGGCTTGACGTAAAAATTCCCATCGAACATTGGTTCTATCCCGTTATCAGTGGAATAGCAGTGACGTGTGGTAAACGCAGCATAATTCCCCTTCCGTGAAGGGGTGGCGCGGAGCGACGGGGTAGTTCAGCGTTTGGGGCGAGGTCCTTGTTAACGCGGAACTACCCCGTCCGCACTGCGGCCACCCCTTCACGGAAGGGGAATTTGCTGGCGCAGAAGGCTGGGGCGGTGAGGGGGGGGCGGCGTTAGCGCTTCCACTGCTAACAGCGAGGAACCAATATTCTCCGTGTTATAAGCACAGATGTAAATCAATATTCTTTTCCCGCGTGTATCAAATAACTTTCTCATAAAACAATTTCGCCACCGGTCACTTGCCGAACTTCAATGTGACAATTTCAAACGGCTTCACGGTCAGTCTCAGCTTGCCGTTTTTGAACGACATCTTGCCTGTCTCACGTTCCAGCAAATCGGTGCGCGTGGCTTTGGTGAACGGCAGCGTCGTGGTCAGCGTCAGCGGGCCGCGGGTGCCGTGCGCCTCGTACAAACGCACGATGACGCCATCTCCGGCCTCGGCCACTTTCACCGCCTCGACCACCACGCCGGCGCGGTCCACGGCAAAGAAACCGTGGCTCGCCGGCAGCGTGCCCCGCTGCCTCGGCAGGGCGCGCACCTTCAGCGGGACGTTCAACGCATAGGCTTCCTCAACCACTCGCCCGCTGATAATGTCGGCCTGGTGCGGCAGCAGCGCGTAGGTAAACTCATGCCGGCCCTGATCGGCCTGCGGGTCAGGCGCGGTCGGGGCGCGGAGCAAGCTCAGCCGCAGCGTGTCGCCGAAAATATCGTGGCCGTACTTGCAATCGTTCAGCAACGCCACGCCGTAATCGCGCTCGGACAAATCCGCCCACTTCTGCGCGCACACCTCGAACCGCGCCAAGTCCCAGCTCGTGTTGTAATGCGTGGGCCGCTCCAGGTGGCCGTACTGGATTTCATACGTCGCGCGCGACGAGCGCACCGCCACGGGGAACGCCACCTTCAGCAGCTTGTGCGTCTCGTGCCAATCCACGCGCGTGACGAAGTCCACGCGGCGCGAGCCGGCGCTGACGATGAGGTCTTGCTCAATCCGCGACTTGCCAAACTTGCGCGTGACAGTGACGGTGACGCGCAGCGGGTCGCGCTCGCTGACGGTGACGCGCTCCGCCTTGGTCAAGTCCTCGCCGACCTCCTGATAGTGAATGTCCACATCCCACGCATCCCAAAAATTCGGCAGGTCTTGGTACAACTGAAACAAGTTCGCGCGCTTGCCGCTGGCGATGACCTCGCGCCCGGCGGCGTAATCCCATACGCTGACAATCAATCCGTCGCGGTCAATGGTCACGCGCAGCAACTTGTTATCCACCACGATGTCTTGCTCGCCGCAACGCACTTCCACCTCGGCGGCGGCGTTGACGCGCCGGCCATCAACCACCGTGTAACCCAGCGCGGGCACCTGCACCCGCCGCAACGCGCCATCCGGCAGCCGGACCACTTCTTCGCGCGCATGGCTGAGGGAATTGGTCACCAACAGCGGCTGCTCGAAGCCGCTCGTGTCAATCTTCGCCGTCAGCGCCGGCTCCGTCTCCGCCAGCACGCGGTCGCACAATTTCCCAATCGTCGCGTAATCCCGCGCGCTGTCCTGGTACACCCAGTTGATAGACGAGCCGGGGATGATGTCGTGAAATTGGTTCAACAGCAGCAGCTTCCACGCCCGCTCCAAATCATCCCGCCGCGTCGGTTTTGCGCCGCGCGCCACCACGTCATAAACAGCGTGCGGAATCTCCCCGCGTTGGTCGGCGCTGACACTCACCGCGCCGCCGAGCGTCAGCGCCAGCGCGTCGAAAAACTCCGCCTCGCGCAGCAACACCTCGCCCCGGCGATTGCCGCGCTTGTTCCGCGCCTGCGTCGTGTACGTGCCGCGATGCAACTCGAAATACAACTCGCCTACCCACACCGGCGGGTCCTTCGCGTCGCGCAACGCCTTCGGGAAAAACTCCGCCACCCGCTCCATTTCCACGCGCGGCAACCCCTCCGTGTCCCTCGCGCGCCGCGCCAGCTCAATCATCTCCCGTGTCGGTCCCCCGCCGCCGTCGCCGTAGCCGTACACCAGCAGCGAGCGGGACGCGCGGTCATGCTCGCGGAAATTTTTCACATTGAACCGCAGCGTCTTCGGGCGCACCTCGGCGTTGTAAGAATCCGCCGGCGGGAAGTGCGTGAAAATCCGCGTCCCGTCAATGCCCTCCCACCAGAACGTGTGATGTGGAAACTGGTTAAACTGGTTCCACGAAATTTTTTGCGTGAGGAACCACTCGACGCCCGCCTGCCGCATAATCTGCGGCATGGACGCGCTGTAGCCAAACACGTCGGGAATCCACACGTCCTTCGTCTCGTAGCCGAACTCCTTGGCGAAAAATTTCTTGCCTTGCAAAATCTGCCGCACCAGCGACTCGCCCGACGGAATGTTGCAATCCGTCTCCACCCACATCGAGCCAATCGGCTCCCACTGCCCGCGTTTTATCGCCGCCTTGATGTCCGCGTAAATGCCGGGGTAATACTCCTTCATCCACGCGTACTGCTGCGCCGAGGAGCACGCGAACACATAGTCCGGGTACTCCTGCATATACCGCAACGCCGTGGCAAACGTGCGCGCGCACTTCCGCACCGTCTCGCGCAACGGCCACAACCACGCTGTGTCAATGTGCGCGTGGCCGATGGCGGACAAGCGGTGCGCGCTGTCGCCGTTGCGGTGCGCCAGCACGCCGCGCAACGCCGCGCGTGCCGTGGCGATGCCGCCGCCGTCACCGTCAGCGGCGTCGAAGCAGTTGGCCGCGTCGTTCAGCGCGCGCAACAACTGGCCGTGGCGCGGTTCATCCTTCGGCAACTCCTGCAACAACTCAAACGCCAGCTTCACATCCAGCGCCAGTTGCCACGCCGCGCGGTCGAACACCGCCAGCTCCGCCGAGCCGAAGCGGAACAACCGCTTGCCGTGATAGTCGGGCGACAGCATGGCGCTGGTGGAGGTGCGGGTGACTTGCGCGCTGGGATTGGCCGCGGCCTCCAGGAAAAACTCCACCGACTCCCCGCCCCGCGCGCGTGCGCGGACGGGCACATCCTGCCGGTTGACATTCAGCGCGCGCGTCGGCTTGCCGTCCTGCCAAACCAACGCCTCGGCGGTAAAACCCTCGCCTCCCGTGAAGCCCAGATTGACCAGCGCCACCACTTCTTGTCCGCGCCACGCCGCCGGCACCGTGCCGCGCGCGCGGAACCACGTCGTATCCCACGCCGCCCCCCACGGCTTGCCAGCGGCGAAAGGCCGGTACGTTGCCTCCAGCGCGACGGCGGCCGGAATCGGCTCGCCATGCACCGCGTGGGCGGCGAGCGTCAGCGGCAGCCGCTCGCGGTACACGACGGCTTGGATTCGGTTCAAGACATTGGCGATGCGCCCCTCGGTCAGCTTGGGATGTTTGTGCATAAAAACAGGCGGGATAGCTAATCAGCCCCAGCGACGTTGGCAAGGAAAAAAGGTTCCTCGCCGTTGGCATGGCATCGTTAACACTGAAACACCTCCCATCGCCCCTGCCTCCTGCGTCAGCGTATTCCCCTTTCGTGAAGGGGTGACGCGTAGCGACGGGGTAGTTCAGCGTTTAGGAAATTAGAAACCGCGTGTCCCCGCGACCGGAGTTTTTTCTTTTGCCTCCCGCGCAAAAGTCACTAACATAAGCGCCGCATGAAAATCGTAGTCGCTTATTCCGGTGGGTTGGACACGTCAATTCTGTTGACTTGGCTCAAAGAACAATACAACGCTGAAATCATCGCCTTTTGCGCCGACGTCGGGCAGGAAGAGGAGTTGAAAGGCTTGGACAAAAAAGCCATCCGCACCGGCGCGAGCAAGTGCTACATTGACGATTTGCGCGAGGAGTTCGCCCGCGATTTCATCTTCCCGATGATGCGCGCCGGCGCGTTGTACGAGAACCAATACTTCCTCGGCACCAGCATCGCCCGCCCGCTCATCGCCAAGCGGCAGGTGGAAATCGCCCGCAAAGAGCGCGCCGACGCTGTCGCCCACGGCGCGACGGGCAAGGGGAATGACCAAGTGCGGTTCGAGCTGACCTTTGCCGCGCTCGCGCCGGAATTGCAGGTCATCGCCCCGTGGCGGACGTGGGATTTCAAGGGGCGCACCGACCTCATCAACTACGCGAAGTCGCGTGGCATCGCCGTGCCGGTGACGGCGAAGAAACCGTACTCGATGGACCGCAACATGCTGCACATCAGCTTTGAAAGCGGCATCCTCGAAGACCCGTGGGCCGAGCCGCCGGCGGATATGTTCAAACTCAGCGTCGCGCCGGAGCAAGCGCCGAACAAGGCGGAGTATGTCACGCTGGATTTTGAGCGCGGCAACTGCGTCGCCGTCAACGGCAGAAAACTGACGCCGGCGGGCGTGATGCTCGCGTTGAACAAACTCGGCGGCAAGCACGGCGTCGGGCGCGTGGACTTGGTGGAAAACCGCTTCGTCGGCATGAAATCGCGCGGCGTGTACGAGACGCCGGGCGGCAGCATCCTCCACTTCGCGCACCGTCAAATCGAGACGCTGACCATGGACCGCGAAGTCATGCACCTGCGCGACAGTCTCATCCCGAAATACGCCGAGCTGGTCTATAACGGCTTCTGGTACGCGCCGGAGCGCGACTTCTTGCAAGCCGCCGTTGACCACAGCCAGGAGAAAGTCAGCGGCACCGTGCGGTTGAAATTGTACAAAGGCAACATCATCACCGCCGGTCGCAAGAGCGCGCTGTCACTCTACAACCCAGATGTGGCGACGATGGAAGCTGACGGCGGCGCGTATCACCAAGGCGACGCGACCGGTTTCATCCGCTTGAACGGCCTGCGTCTGCGCTCCTGGGCGCGGCGGGAGAAGGCGGGCAAGAAGAAATAACCCGCGCGAGGATTCCCCTTCACGGAAGGGAATATCAATCACGTGGTTTTGTACGTGAAAGCGCCATAGGAAAGCCGCGCCCTATCTCCTGCGTGAGCAAATTCCCCTTCCGTGAAGGGGTGTCCGCGTAAGCGGACGGGGTAGTTCAGCGTTAAAAGGTAACGAACCCCAAACGCTAAAATACCCCACCCGCCCCCAACAATCCCCGTTGCCCCAAGTGATTGGTCTGCTATAGTTGCCCGCATGGTCAAACGCATATTTATCACGATGTTGCTGTTGGCTGGCGTCTGCCTCGCGCGGGTGCAGGCCGCTGACAGTGACCCATACCGGCAATCCTACCTGGCGGCGGAGCAAGCCTTCGTCCAGAACGACTTTGACACCGCCCTGCGCCGTCTCGACGCCGCCGAACAGCTTCAGCCCGGCACGGCGATGGTGTTGAACTTGCGCGGCGCGGTGTACGTGCGGTTAAAGAAATACGACGAGGCGCAAAAAGTTTTCGCCAACCTCCACCGGCAGGACCCTGACAACATGATGGCGCTGTTCAATCTCGGCGAAACTTACTTCCTGCAAAAAGACTACGCCGGCGCGCTCAAGTATTTCCAATCGTTTGTTGAAAAAAATCCGGCGCAAAAATCGCTGGGCGTGTACAAGGTGTTCCTGTGCGAGTTGATGACCGGACGGGACCCCGCCGCCAAGAGCATCCTCGCCAAAACCGCCGCCACCCCCGACAACCCGCTCTACTTCTACCTCAACGCCGCTTGGCAATTCAAGCTGGGCCAACCGGCGGACGCGCGCGGTTATTTGCAATCCGCGTTTCAGATTTATTCGGGCCAGGTCAACGCCGCCTATGTGGACTCGCTCATCGAACTCGGTTACGTCAAGACCGGCGACTTGAAAACCGCCAGCGGTAGCGCCGCGCCAGCGGTGGCCAATGAGTCATCCGCGCCGGACCAAACCGCGCCCGATACCGCGACGCCGGACCTGTCCGGCCTTGACCGCCTCTTACCAAGCCTCGACGCGCCCGCGAAGGACAAGAAGAAGTGACGGTCAGCGGCGCGTGACGGCCCGCCAGCGCCGGTGAATTTCCTCGGCGACCTGCTCGATGCTCTGGCCGCGAATCGGCACCAGCCAGTCCGCCTGCTCGTAAAACGGCGCGCGCGCTTGCAGCAATTCAGTGATGCATGACGCCGGATTTTTCGTGTGCAACAGCGGCCGGTTCTGGTCGCGCGCCGTGCGCTCCGCCAGCAACTCCGCGTCCGCCTGCAAGTACGTCACCCACCCGTGCCGCCAGAGCAATTCACGGTTCGCCGCGTTGACGACGGCCCCGCCGCCGGTGGAAATAATGCTCGGCTCGCTCTCGCTTACCGCCTTGCTAATCATCTCATGCTCCAGTTCGCGGAAACGCGCCTCGCCGAATTGGGTGAATATTTCCGTGATGGGCTTTCGCATTTGCGCCTCGACCATCCAGTCCGTGTCCAGATACTGCATCCCCGTCAGCGTGGACAAACATCGGCTCACGCTGCTTTTCCCGCTGCCCATCAGTCCGATGAGAATGAGGTGTTGTTTGGTAATTTCCATGGGGGATGGTAGAACGCAAAACGCAAAACTCAAAGCTCAAAATCACAACTTATAATTCAAAACGTGCTGTCGCTGTCCAGTCATCGTTCCCGTCAATTAAAGGTAAAGGCGGTGGATTTTCGCGCCCGTGGCTTTTGCATTTTGCCTTGCGGTTTTGAGTTTTGAGATTTGAGTTTTGCGTTATACTAACCGCATGAGCAGCATCTTCGGACAATTATTCAGGGTCAGCACTTGGGGCGAATCGCACGGTGGCGGTGTGGGCGTGGTGGTGGACGGTTGCCCGCCGCGCGTGCCGCTGACGGTCGGCGACATTCAGCGTGACTTGGACCGGCGGCGGCCTGGGCAGAGCAAAATCGTCACGCCGCGCAACGAAGCCGACCGTTGCGAAATTCTCTCCGGCGTGTTTCAGGAAAAAACACTCGGCACGCCCATTGCCATCATGGTGCGCAACCAAGACGCGCGGCCCGAGGCCTATGCGGAGATGGCGACGAAGTACCGCCCCTCGCACGCCGACTTCACCTACCAAGCCAAGTACGGCATCCGCGACTGGCATGGCGGCGGTCGCGCCTCGGCGCGGGAGACCATCGGGCGCGTCGCGGCGGCGGCGGTGGCGAAGCAATTCTTCCGGCAAGCGGCGCCGAAACTTGAGGTCGTCGCCTACGTCAAACAAGTACACAAGCTGGTCGCTGACGTTGACCCCGCGCGCGTCACTGCCAGCGAGGTCGAGGGCAACATCGTTCGCTGGCCCATTGCCGGCGGCGCGGCGCAGGTCATCCGCTTGATTGAACAAGTCCGCGCCGCCGGGGACTCCGTCGGCGGCGTCATCGAGTGCGTCATTCGCAACGCGCCCGCCGGCCTTGGCGAGCCGGTGTTTGACCGCATGGAGGCGGACTTTGGCAAGGCGATGCTTGGCATCCCCGCCAGCAAAGGGTTTGAGATTGGCAGCGGCTTCGGCGCGGCGGCGATGCAGGGCAGCGCGCACAACGACGAGTTTTACTTGGCGAAAGGCCGCGTCCGCACCCGCGCCAACCGCAGCGGCGGCGTGCAAGGCGGCATCACCAACGGCGAGGACATCATCTTCCGCGTCGCGTTCAAGCCGACGGCGACGCTGATGCTGGCGCAGAAGACCGTGACCGTCAGCGGCCGGCCCGCGACGCTGACGGCGCGCGGTCGTCACGACCCGTGCGTGCTCCCGCGCGCCGTGCCGGTGGTGGAAGCGATGGCGTGGCTGGTGCTCGCCGACCATTGGCTGCGGCAGAAAGCAATTTCCGGTAGCGCGTCAGTTTGATATTTTACGCAAACTGACGCGCCACCAAACAACGCTCCAGTTCCGCCATGAACTCCCCATAAAAAAAGGTTCCCCGCAGTTAGCCGTGGCCGCGCTGACGCCGCTCCCCTTCGCCGCCCCGGCCCTCTGCACCAGCAAATTCCCCTTCCGTGAAGAGGTGGCCGCGCCAGCGGACGGGGTAGTTCAGCGTTAAGGAAAATAGGAAAGCCGAAAGCTGAAATTATTTCTGTTTTCGGCTTTCTGCTGTCCCAACGCTGAACTACCCCGTCGCTCCGCGCCACCCCTTCACGGAAGGGGAATTATTAGCGCCGACCACGCGCCACGGTAATGCCACTGTTCACGGGACAGAACCCCAAAAATAAAAAATATTATTTTTCCTGTTGACATCTGTGGTCAACTCTCTACTTTTCGATTTATGCATTTAGGGCTTGACAACACAGCGGCAGGACTTTTAAGCTCTTCGCACCTTCGCACCTTCGCACCTTCGCACCTTCGCACCTTCGCACCTTCGCACCTTCGCACCTTCGCACCTTCGCACAATTTCCCCGCCTAGCTTTACCCGCTTCGTTCCCCATGCGGGGGTCTACTCCAGCCGGGAGGTGGCTGAACCCGCCATCAAGAAGCCTTCTTTACCGCCAAAGAAAGCCTCTTTGATTTCAGAGAAGCCTGCTTTAACCCCCAACCAACCCGCTGCCCAATCGCAGTTATCAATTAAGAAAGTCCACTTATGTCCACTAAATTCATCCCCGCGCTCCAACGCAACTACTTGCCAACCGACGACGACCACGCCTTCGACTGGCTGGTCAACTTCAAAACCGAGCTGCCGCGCTTCGCCAACAGCTTTAACATCGGCACCATCCTCGACGACATCCTCGACGTCGCCGCCAAACAATCCACCGCCGAGCACGCCGAGGGGGCCAATTAACCAATCATGAATTTATCCGCAGATGACGCAGATTAAAACACCGATTACTTTAACTTAAAAAACTCT
>JAISCS010000110.1 GCA_031265365.1 Verrucomicrobiales bacterium | reverse complement strand
TGTTACCAGAAAAACGCCCGCTGGTTCGGCGCCATCGTCGTCACCGACGGCGCGGGCAGCCCGCGCGCCGGCGCCTTCGCCAACTACAGCAACACGCAGATGAAACTCGTCCGCAAAATTGAGCAACGCAAAGCCGCTGCCATCGGCAAATACAGCTTCGTCTGCCAACTCGGCTACCCCAGCGCCGACATCCGCAACGCCGGCCATGCCCCGTCCGTCAGCGACCTCGCCGCCATCCTCGGCGCCTGCCAACCGCGCGTCGTGTACGTGCACAACCTCGCCGACAAACACGAGACCCACATCGCCCTCGCGCTCAAATCCATCGCCGCCCTGCGCCGTCTGCCCGCCAATCGTCGCCCGAAAAAAGTGTACGGTTGCGAAATCTGGCGCGACCTCGACTGGCTCGCTGATGGTCAAAAAATCGAATTGCGCGTTGACCAAAACGAAGTCCTCGCCCGTCGCTTGCTCGACGTTTTCCAGTCCCAAGTTTCCGGCGGCAAGCGCTACGACCTCGCCGCCATCGGCCGCCGCATCGCGCACGCCACTTTCTCCGAGCCGCGCCAAACCGACCAAGCCACCGCGCTGACTTGGGCGATGGATTTGTCCCCGCTGATGGTGAACGACACGCTGATGCCGCAAGCGTTAGTCAAGCAATATCTCGACAACTTCAACACGAGCGTGCTTGCCAAGCTCGCCGATTGAGGCATTATTAGCGGCACATGAAAATCGGCATCGCAGCAGACCACGGCGGATTTGAACTCAAGGGCAAACTCATCGCCAAATTGCAACAGCAAGGGTATGAAGTCAAAGACTACGGCCCACATGCTTTTGACCAACTGGATGATTACCCCGACTTCGGCATCCCCGCCGCGCGCGGCGTCGCTGACGGTGAGGTTGACCGCGCCATTTTGATTTGCAACAACGGCATTGGCATGGGCATCCTCGCCAATAAAATTCGCGGCGTGAAAGCGGCGGTCGTTTATAGTGAAACTTCCGCGCGCGCCACCCGCGAGCATCACGATTCCAACGTCCTGTGCCTCGGCGGTCAGGAGTTTTCCAACGCGCAACTGGAAAAGTTCGTCAATATTTGGCTAACAACCAAATTTGCTGGAGGCCGCCATGAGCGGCGCATCGGCAAAGTTGAGGCGTTAGATGGATAAGAAATATACGCTGCAATTGACGGAACGCGCCGCAATGCGTAGGATGGCGTCAGTTTCAGGGTGTAAAAAACAAACCGCCCGCAAGGTTAAACACGGGTGTGTTTGACCGGAGAAACCGGAGACGGTATATGCGCGGATTTTCTTCAACCAACAACCCTGTAATTATATTGGGAGACTCGGACGGAAAGCGTTTATCCATCAACTTATTCGGCGGGGCTTTGGTGGATTTTCGCCTGTCGGAACAATCACTTAATCCGTATGCGTGGAGATTATCCACAGACGAAATACCTCCCAACAATCGCAATGGCGCTCCATTTCAAGGGCATTTTCTGTGTCTGGGACGTTGGGGCGCTCCCACCGCAGGTGAAATAAGAGCCGGCGTCCCGCACAACGGATAGGCGGGTAACCAATTCTGGGAAACTATTTCCGCCACCAGCGATTCCCTGCATATTCGCTCCCAAGCTCCGTTGGATGGCATCGTCGCCGAAAAGAGAATTTATTTCGACGCAGCCAACGCGGTATTCAAGGTGATAGACGGGATGCAAAGCGTTTTGTCAGTTGGGCGATTATTCAATATTGTACAACACGCAACTATCGGCCGTCCATTCCTGTCCGCGTCCACCATTATAGACAGCAACGCGGGAAGTGGATTTATGCAACATTTATCTTACCCCGACCCGCACCGTTACGAATACAAGTGGCCAATGGCCATCAACGACACGTTGGGAACCACGGTTAATCTGACTTCGACCGCCGAATCAATCAATTATGTTTCCACGCATCTGTTCGATGGCGACACAGGCTGGATTACGGCCACCTCTCCCGCCACGGGAACCTTGCTGGGTTACATCTGGAAAACACGTGACTATCCGTGGCTTAACGTGTGGCAGGATGTACGGGATGGAAAACCTGCGGCGAAAGGATTGGAATTCGGCACGACTGGCATTGGACTGCCGTATCAGGATTTGCTGGCGGTTGACACACGCTTTCACGGGGTCAATTCGTTCTTTTATCTGGATGCGCTAGAAACCGTAACCAAAACATTCATCGGCTTTCAAACCTCTATTCCGACGGATTATAAAGGGGTGCAAGAACTACGCATGGAA
Organism: Verrucomicrobiales bacterium; assembly: GCA_031265365.1. Lineage (GTDB taxonomy): Bacteria > Verrucomicrobiota > Verrucomicrobiia > Methylacidiphilales > JAAUTS01 > JAIRPN01. Next base: position 5,476 of record JAISCS010000110.1, on the reverse strand, counting down.
CAGGCGCGCCTCATTCTCACGGAAAAAGATACCGCCCACCCGCGAACAATTCAAATTAACAACAATTACACTTTCTGATTATGAAATCTGTCACCATCAGCGGACGAACGGAAGAAAACATAAGCTGCAATTTTGCGTTGAGAGCGGGATAGGTTCTACAAGAAATAGCGCGGACAACATTATCTCTTCAAAATCCGCTTGGGATTTAACGCCATCCACGGGCCACTGACGAAGAGGCCGTCCTTGCGGATGAGTTTGCCGTCGAACCACACCTCGCCGCCGCCGTAGTCTTGGCGCTGGATGCATACCAAGTCCCAATGCACTTGCGAGCGGTTGCCATTGTCAGCGTCCTCGTAGGCTTGACCGGGCGTGAAGTGGAACGAGCCGGCGATTTTTTCATCGAACAAAATGTCGCGCATCGGTTGCAGGATATGCGGGTTGAAGCCGAGGCTGAACTCGCCGATGTAACGCGCGCCAGCGTCAGCGTCGAGTATTTCATTCAAACGCTTGGTGTTGTTCGCGGTCGCCTCGATGATTTTGCCCTTGGCGAACTTCAGCCGCACGTTGTCAAACGACGTGCCTTGGTACACCGTCGGCGTGTTGAACGCAATCTCGCCCTCGACGCTGTTCCTGACCGGGCAGCTAAACACCTCGCCGTCGGGGATATTTCGCAACCCGCCGCAGATGACGGAGCCGATGCCTTTGATGGAAAAACGCAAATCGGTGCCGGGGCCTTTGATGTGTACTTGGTCCGTTTGGTCCATCAGCACCTTCAACGCTTTCATGCCGGGGACGAGCCTCGCGTAATCCAGCGTGCAGACTTTGAAATAAAAATCCTCGAACGCCTCCGTGCTCATCATCGCTTGCTGCGCCATCGCCGGCGTTGGCCAGCGGAGCACGACCCACTTGGTTTTCTTTACGCGCCAGTCCTGCACGGGACGCATGAGTTTCATCGCCAGCCGCTGACGGTCGGCGGGCACGTCGGACGACTCGAAAATATTATGCGCCCCGCGCACGGCGATGTACGCTTGCATCCCCTTCATCCGCCGCAGCTCAACGTCAGCGTGAAATTGATATTGCTCACCGACAGCGCCTGCCAGCAACTCGCGCGACAACCGCGCCGAATAAGTTTGTAAAAACGGAATCCCCCCGACCGCGCGAATCTCCCGAATCAACGCCACGCCAATCTCCACCGGCGCGTCGAACAACTCCACGAGCACGCGCTCGCCTTTTTTAACCGCGGTGGAATAACGCACCAAGCCGCGCGCCAGCGCCAGTGAACGAGCATCAGTCACAGCGTCCTACTCCTCGTCGAATTTGTTCTTAATCAGCGTCTCCAGCTCCCGCACCACCTGCTCCGCGTCGTCGCCGCTGGCGCTGACCTTCAAGTGCGAGCCGCAGCCCGCCGCCAGCATCATCAGCCCCATGATGCTCTTGCCGTTGACCTCCTCGCCGTCCTTCTCCACCAACACCTCGCTGGTGAAGCGGTTGGCGATACGCACGAACATCGCCGCCGGCCGCGCGTGCAGCCCCAGCTTGTTCAATATGACCAGTTCCCTGCTTGCGGCCCCCGCGCCCGCGCCGCTTGTTGTGTTTGTCGCTCCCATGTTATCTTTCCCGTTGTTGCTGCATCTTGTTTAGCAGACGTTCGTTAAATTCAAAAGCGGAATGATGACCGATGCTCTTCAGCTTCTGGTCCAGCGCGGCGACCTCCACCAAGCCGGACAAGTCCCGTCCCATCCGCACCGGTATTGTGACATGCGGGACTTTAACTTGCAATATCTCATAATAACGCTGGTCGAGGCCGAGCCGGTCAATGTCCTCGCCCATCTTGCCCCAGTCCTTCAGCGTCACCACCATGTCAATGCGTTTCTGATACCGGATGCTGCTCGCGCCGAAGATGCTGGCGACATTCAGGATGCCAATCCCGCGCACCTCAATGTAATGCCGCGTCAGGTCGTTCGACGTGCCCGACAACTCCCGCCCCTCCAGGCAGCGAATCTTCGTCACATCGTCCGCCACCAGCGAGTACCCGCGCTCAATCAACCCCAGCACACACTCGCTCTTGCCGATGCCGCTCTCGCCCACGATGAGCACGCCGACGCCCTGAATGTCCACCATGCTCCCGTGCACGCTGACGGTCGGCGCGAACGCCTCCTCCAGCACAATCGTCACGCGGTTCATCAGCAGCGTCGTCTTGAACGGCGAGGTGAACACCGGCACGCCGTAATGCTCCGCCTCCTCCAGCACATACGTCGGCGGCTTGATGCTGCGCGTGAACACCAGACACGGCAACTGGTGCGCGAAAATCTGCCGCACCCGCTCGCGCCGCGTTGCCACCGGCAGACTGGCAAGGTAAGCGTGCTCGCTGCTGCCGATGAGCTGCACGCGGCGGTGGGCGTAATACTTGAAGAAACCGGTCAGCGCCAGCCCCACACGGTTGACGGAACCTTCCTGAATCCGCCGGTTCATCCCCTGCGCGCCGCCGACGAGCTTGAGTTGCAGCGCGGCGGCGTGCATGGCATAAAACTGCCCCACCGTAATCTCCACCTCGCGCTGTTTCTTCTCGCTCATTTTGCAAAAAACAAAGTTGCCGGCAAAAAAAATATTTCCACTTTCGGCTTTCAGCTTTTGTATCCCCGCGGGTGCGCCTGACGCCACGCCCACGCAGTCTCGATAATCGTCGAAAGTTTGTTAAAGCGCGGCTTCCAACCGAGGTCCATCTTCGCGCGATTCGCCGAGGCCACCAAGCGCGGCGGGTCACCCGCGCGCGGCGGCATGACCTTCGCCGGAATCGCGTGCCCTGTCACCTTGCGCGCCGCCTCAATGACCTGCCGCACCGAGTAACCGTCCCCCGAGCCGAGGTTGAAGAATCCGCTGACGGCGCGGTCGAGTGCCTTGATATGCGCCTCCGCCAAGTCCACCACGTGAACATAATCGCGGATGCACGTGCCATCCGGCGTCGCGTAATTATCGCCGAAGATGGCCATTTCCGCGCGTTTGCCGAGCGCGACATCAAGGACGATGGGGATGAGGTGCGTTTCAATTTTGCGGTCCTCGCCATTGACGGCGGACGCGCCGGCGGCGTTGAAGTAGCGCAACGCCGTGAACGTCACCCCGTGCACCTGCTCGTACCACTTCAACACCTGCTCGAAAACCAGCTTGGAATGACCGTAGGGATTGATGGGCTTCTGCGGAATCCGCTCGTCCATCGGGATTTTCTCCGGCGGGCCGTAAGTCGCGCAACTCGACGAAAAGACGAATTTCTTGCACCCCGCGCGCATGGCGGCCTCGAGCAAATTGGTGCCGCCCATCACGTTGGTCTGGTAATACACATACGGATTGGTCATGGACTCGCCCACCAGCGCCTTGCCCGCGAAATGAATGATGGCGTCCGGCTTGAACCCGCCGACCGCCGCGTCGACCCGCGCGAAGTCATTGACATCGCCCACCGTCAGCGTCGCCGGCGCGAGCACCGCCTCCTTGTGCCCCTCCTCCATATTGTCAAACACCAACACCTCATGCCCGCACTTGAGCAATTCCTCCACGCAAACACTCCCGATATAGCCGGCGCCGCCGGTGACAAAAATACGCATAGCGCCGTCTATAATGGAGAAATGAATCTTGAAGTCACGCTGATTTTTTGGTAATGCAACAGTTTGATATTTTAACGCGACGGCGCCAAGAACGCAAACTGCGGCACTAGCGGATTTTCAAACCACGAATGGACGCCAATAAAAAAGTGGTTCCACGCCGTTAGCAACGGAATCGCTGACGTCAAAACAACCCCCGCCGCCCATGACCCCGCGTCAGCGAATTCCCCTTCCGTGAAGGGGTGGCCGCGCAGCGGACGGGGTAAGTTCAGCGTTCGTTGTATGGACTTCATGTCCGCTTATCCAGCGCCGACAAAGTTTTCTCCAACAAAACACTCGGCGGCACGTCAAGAAAACCATCGTCACCGTCGGTGGCGAAAATCACGGCATCATCCGGGCCATCAGGCAGGAAGCCGCTGCCGGTGAACCGCGCGCGAAACCAGCACACCACCGGCGTGTTCATCATTTGCGCGACGTGGAGGCCGCCGCTGTCGCCGCCAAGGTGCAACCGCGCGCGCGCAATCACCGCGGCGAGTCCGGCAACATCAAGCTCGCCGGCAAATATTTTCCACGGCGTGAAATCCAGCAGCGCCAGCAGCCGGCGGGTTTTCTCCGCCTCGCGCGCGGTCGGGGCGGTCGAGATGACCAACGGCGTGTCAGGCCGCTGACGGTGGAGTTGGTTCAACAACGCGGCGAGTTGCGCGGGGCGCGGCTCGCGCTCGTCACCGGTGGTGAACGGACTGAGATGCATGAAGCCGCGTTGGCCGCCGAGCAATTGGTCAACGCGCCGCTCAACATCAGCGGGCACGGTCACGTCGAAACGCCGCGTGTCGCTGACGGCGAGGCCGGCGTTTTGCAGGAACAGCAAATGCTGCCGCCACGCGCTCATGCCGCGGTGCGGTGATTCGGCGCGATGGTTGAAACACAGTCGCCAGTGCAACGGCGGGCGCCGGCGGTGGGGTTGGCGCGGATAAAACGGCACGCGCCCCAACCGCAGCGACGCGCCGGTGGCGAGCGTCAGCCACGCGGCGCGGTCGTGGCCCGCGAAGCTGACGGCGGCATCGAATTTTTCCCGGCGCAACTCCAGCATCAGCGGCAGCAATTTCCACAGTGGCGGTGCCTTGGGGAAACGTGGATACCCCCACGCCCGGTCAATCCACGGGCAGAGCCGCAATAGTTCGACGACATGCGCCGCCGTGACCACATGCAATTCCGCGCGCGGCCAAACATCGCGCAGCGCGCGCAACGCCGGCAGCGTGTGCACCGTGTCGCCGAGGAAGCCGAGGTCAATAACCGCGACCTTGTGCGCGGCGCGGGCCAGTTGGAAAAAATTTCGCATGATTATTGAATCACCGTTAAAAATTTTTCGGTTGTTCCAATCTCTTGTTATAGCGCGCGTTAAATGCCGCCGCCTGGATGCGGCGCCACCAGTACGCCGGCAATCCCGTGTTGATATAACGTCGGAAAAAACGCCTGATGGTTTTGCGATTGGCCGGTAAGTAGCCAAAGCGTTCACGTTCGCTACCGATGGAACTGGTTTCGTTGAGTGTATCAGTGCCGATGACATACGGCACCAGCGCCTGCGCACGCACGATGCCGTATACACGAAATTTCGGCCAATGGTCGGCAACATGCCATACTGGATGCAACGCCACCAACATCCGGCGCGCGGCGGCATTGGTAATAAAATATCCATATGCACCCTCGCAATGTTTGGCGCGAATCTCCGCGACCAGGTGTGTGTCGTCCACCGGTCGCGCGCCACGTTGCGCGTAATGTCGTATGTAGGTCAACAGAATCAACGCCTCACGGTCAGCGGGATAAAGTCGCCGCAACTTTTCCACCACCGGCAGTGTCTCCGGTTTCAATTTGGCATCGTCCTC
>JAISCS010000032.1 GCA_031265365.1 Verrucomicrobiales bacterium | reverse complement strand
TTCCGTCCCTGCTCGAACATGTCGCGCACCCGCGACGCGCCGACGCCGACGAACATCTCCACGAAGTCCGACCCGCTGATGCCGTAGAACGGCACGTCCGCCTCGCCCGCGATGGCCTTTGCCAGCAGCGTCTTGCCCGTGCCGGGCGGGCCGACCATCAACACGCCCTTTGGGATGCGCCCGCCGAGCCGCTGGAATTTTTTCGGGTCTTTGAGAAATTCCACAATCTCGCGCACCTCCTCCTTTGCCTCCTCCACCCCGGCGACATCCTTAAACGTGACCTTGTTCTTGTCCTTCGCCAGCATCCGCGCCTTGCTGCGGCCGAACGACATCGCCGAGCGCCCCGCCATTTTCATCTGCCGGCTGAACAGGAAGTAGAACAGCAAAATGATGGCGATGAACGGCAGGATGCCGATGACCAGTTGCCACAGGGTGTTGTCGGCGTTTTCATTCGCCACCTTGTCCGGCGGGAAACCCTGGGCGGCGAGGATGTCGGAAAAATCCTTATATAACAGCAAATTGACCTTGGTCTTGTATTTGGCGGGCTTGGCGAGGCCGTCGCCCTGCGGGGCGGGGATTTCCACGCCGGCGTTGAATTTACCGGTGGCGTACACCATGCCGGATTGCAGGCTGGAGTCGGTCACCACCGCAACGGTTTCCAGTTTTTTCTCCTGCAAGTATTGGAAAAACTCGCTCGTTTTAATCTCAGCGGTCTCCCCCTGCCGTTTGTTGTTCCAGCCCCAATACAACACGCAAGCCAGCAGTCCGAGGACGAGGAAAAACGCGAGGCCGCGCCAGTTCGGGTCACCGTCGGCGTTGGGGTTGCGGCGTGGCGGCTGCGGCAGTTTCGGCAAGCGTGGCGGTTTGTTTTCTGAAGACATGATGCTTCACAGTAACACAGCCCTTTTGCTTTCGCAAAGGATTTATGCTTTTCACGCGCAAAGGCGCCAATTCACGGAAGGGAAATCGGTTTGAACCAAAAATATACGTGGCAATTCGCGATAGGCCGTGGTTTGATGTTGGTCACTTATGAAACGATTGTTCGAGGCGGATTTTCAAAAACTGGGACGCAAACTTGCCACGGCGGACGGCTACCTCGCGGAGTTGCGCGACTTGATGCAAAAACACGCTGACCTTGACCAGCCCGCCGACGGTCAGCGTCGCTGGCACGTGCCGTCGGCGGTGACGCTGGCGCTGCTCGACGGCTCGCCGTCAGCGGTCGCCCGCGCGCGCGAGTTGTTTTTGCTGGAATGGGCCGACGGCGCGAGCCTCGGCAGCGACGTGCATTATTGGAACAGCCCCCGCTTCACCACCAATGACCGCTGGATTGGCGCGGCGATGCTGGCGCAATTGCTCATCCTCTGGGACTGGCTCGCCGTCGCCGGCGCGTGGCGCGACGCTGACATTGACGCGCACGCCGACACCGCGCTCGGCTTCCTGGAAACCTATGTCGAGACGCACCTCAAGGGCCGCGGTCACATGCCCATCCTGCACGACCCCATCAACCAGGGCGCGGCGATGTCCGTGGCGCTGCTCTACGCCGGCTGGCTGTTCGGCCACAAATGGCGGCGCGACGCGCGGGCGCGGCGGATGCACGCGCGGGCGCTGAACCTGCTGCCCGACCACATCGGCCAGTTCATGCGCGGCGGCTACGACGGCGACGGCTTCACCTACATGCGGCAGATTCATTTGCAATGCTTCACGCTCGGCGTCGCGCTGTTGGAGGACGTGACTGGCGGCGACTGGTATCATCGCCAGTTCGCGCCGCACAACCTCAGTCTCGCGTGGCTCAACGCGCGGCAGTTCGCTTTCATCGGGCCGTCCGGCTGCTCGTGGCCGCTGGGGCGTTACGGCTACATTAAAACGTGGAACGTCTTCGCCCTCGCCTATGCCGCGCGCCGCGCCGGCGACGCCCGCTATTTGCAAGTCGCGCGCCGCGACAACGCCGGCCATCACTACAACTCGCCGTGGCTGCGGATGGAACTGCCGCTGGCGCTGTTGTGGTATCCCGAAAACTTGAACCGCGCCATCACCGCCGGCGACGCGCCCGTCGCGCCGGTGAGCGAGTGCGTGCCGGACAGTTGGGCGGCGATGTGCGACCGTCAGCGGCGCGCGCAAGCCGTCGCGCTGTGGCTCGGCGGCAAAGCGCCGCACCTCGTTTTGGAAACATCCGCCAGCCCGCTGCTGCTCGGCGGCGGCGACGCCTGGGCCGGCGCGAACGCGGTGCAACCCGGCGCGTTCGACTGGGACCTCCAGGGCTGGATGCTGCCCGCCGGTAAGTTGTTAGTCCACGGCGACCTGCCGGACTGCGCCGCCGCCGCCGTTGACACGACGCCGCAATATCCGCCCAAGGCCGAAGTGACCGCCAGCGGCCGTGCGGTGATTTTCTTGAAAGACGGCCTGCTCATCGTCAGCGACCGCTTTGCCACCGCGCGCCCGCAGCCGCCGTTCTGGCAGACGCGCGTGCTCAAGGGCAGTGTCGCTGATGCTGACGGTCGCGCCGCCACGCTCGCCACCGTCAGCGGCCCGCCCGCCCGCCTCGCGTCCGCTGATGGTGAACTCACGATTGTCCCGTCCGGCCTGAAGCGGCTCGAACACGAGGCGCACGGCGGACTCGCCACCGATTTTCTTCGCCTCACCGGCACGCCGCGCCACGCCGCGTTTGACGTGGCCGTCGCGTGGCGCGCGGGCGCGCAACCCGCCGTCAAGCGCGAGCGCGACGACTTGCTGACCGTCAGCGACGGCGCGAAAAATTTCACCGTGCTCCTGCCGTCAACGGCAGCGGCGGGTTTGCGGCGCGTCGGGAAATTCTCCACCGACGCCAACCTCGCCGTGCTCGACGACGCGGGCCGGTTGTCGTTGTTCGGCGTGAGAATTTTACGCGACGCTGACGCCGAGCTGTTGTGGTCTGACACGCCACTGAACGTCAGCATCGGCGCGGACGAACTGACCGTCGGCGGCCTCGGCTACGGCAACTTCCTCGCCTGGCACGACCGCGCCGGCACAGTCAGCGTCAGGCGCGGCAACGGTCTGGAAATCTACGCGCGCTCCCCGCGCCCGCTGACGCTCAAGTTCGACGGCACAATCGTCAGCGCCGTGCTTAACGACGCGCCGGCGGAATTGACCGCTGACGCTGACGGCAACTGGCGTGCGCTGACCGTCCCCGCGTGGCAACCGCCCGCCGATGACTTGGCCGCCGCGTTGCGCGCCGCCGCCGCTGACGCTGACGCCGACACCATCGTCCCGCTGCTCAATCGCGTCCGCGCCGCGATGCTGCAAGAGGCCGCGCCACTCGCGCGCGAACTGCTACGCTGGGACCGCTCACGCATCGCCCAGCCGAACAACCCGCTGGCGACCGAGGCCGCGCACGTCCGCATGGAAGCCGCCCGCACGCTGGCCGTGCTCGCCGACCACGCCGCCGCCGCCGACCTGCTGGCTTTGTTTGAGCGCGAACAGGCGATGATTTACGACGCGAGTTCCAAATGGTCCGCCCAATTCTGGGGCAGCAGCCCGCGCGTGACCGCCGCCGAGGCGTTGCTCCTCCTGCACGCGGAAGAGTTTGCCGAAACAGCCGCCCGTCTCGCCCCGCAAGAAGTGGTCCCGCATGTGCAAGACATACTGGCGCGCGCGCAAAAAATCCTCACCTCACCCGCCCGCTGATGGTGACAGAAATGTCACAGGCAAAACGCTGAACTACCCCGACTCCGGTCTGCGGCTCAAGTTCACACCGGAAATCAAGCGGCGGCATGGAAGCGCGAGCACTCCTACCCGCGTTCGTGCAACCTGCGAAGCAGTTAAATAATGGCGTGACGCGCATGCAGGACGCGGGTAGCAAGCCCGCGCTCCGTAGCTTCGCCAAAGATGAGGAATGTTCCAGCGTCAGCGCCTCCATTACTGGCAGCGCGGAACCAATCAAATTAACCCTGTAACCCTCGGTGTTTTCTCCGTGGTTCTCCGTAGCCAAAAAAATATAAAAAATAATTTGACAGCCATGCTTATCAGCATTAACATCATCGCATGGACACAAATAATATATACACTTCGGCACTTCGGCACTTCGGCACTTCGGCACTTCGGCACTTCGGCACTTCGGCACTTCGGCACTTCGGCACTTCGGCACTTCGCTTAATCGCTCGCTGACGCTCGCGTTCGCGCTTTCCCTGTCACTGTCAGCGGCGTCCGCTACGGATGTTTTGTGGACTGGCGCTGAAAATACTGATTTCACCAACAAAGCAAATTGGGACCCGGATGAATTTGTCAATGTGGATATCGGCACCTTCGCCGGCGATGCCGGCACCTTCAACAATCATCCGGTATTGAACAGTTCTTTCTTCGTAAAAGGCTTGACCTTCACCAGTGCCGGCTGGACCATCGGCGGCAATGGCACGCTGCAGCTCTTGGACGGTGGTCTCCGTGCCAACGCCAGCGCCAGCGGCACCGTTACCATCCTGCCCGATTTGAAACTGGAACTGATGCAAAATCAAACTTGGAATGCCGGCCCGACGCTCAGCAACTCCGTCGCGTTGAATGTTTACGGTAACCTTACCGGCGACGGCAATCTCAACATCGGCAGCAACGCGCCCATCAATCTTTACGGCGACAACACCGCGTGGACCGGCACGCTGACAGTGAACAACGGTGGAATACTCGGCATCGGCAGCGCCAGCGCCCTCGGCTCCGGCACGCTGATTATCAGCAACGGCGGCAAGCTCACCAATCCCGACGCCGCGCCGGTGACCGTCACCAACGCCGTGCGGGTTGACGGCGGACTGACGTACAATCATGAATACACCCAGCAGGGTTACAACAAGGACAGCGACAATTCCGAAGTCTTGAATAACAACACCACCATTCTCGCCGGCCCGATTTATGTCAACACCACCAACTTCGGCATCGAGGCGCGTTCCGGCACACTGGTGCTGGCCGGCGGACTCATTGGCAGCGGCCAGTTCGGGCGCGGCAATTACCGCAACGACGGCGTGGTGGTGCTGGCCGGCGACAACCGTGGTTTTTCCGGCACCATGTATATCAATTCCGGCCAACCCAACAATGCCAATAACGTCATCACCGGCTACACGGCCTTTAACCATGAATACGCGCTGGGCAATATCAGCCAGGTGACTCTCAACGGCAATTACACCCACATTGACAACACCAGCGGCGCGGCCATCACGCTCAATTCATCAGCCAATTTCACCCTGACCTATACGCTCACCTTCCGTGGCTCCAATGACTTGGATTTCGGCACCGGTCTGATGACGTTAACCCGCAACGGCATCCAGACCAACATTTATGTCAATAACAAAACCCTAAAATTCGGCTCGCTGGATGTGCAAGACCCAGCCTCCACCAGTATCTACAGCCTGAACAAATACAGCGCGGGCAACTTGATTTTCACCGGCTCGGCCAATCTTGACAATATGCTGATGCGAGTGTGGGAAGGCTTGTTCGCCGTCAAAGGGATGACGGCCATTGGCAGTGGCACCATCATCATGTACGGCGGGCAATACGGCGGCAACGGCACCGTCACCGGCGGCTTTCAATGGTTGGGCGGCAGTGGCACCACCAGCGGGCTGGCCGCGTTCGGCGGTGACTTGATTTACAACAGTGGCGGCGCCGGCGCGACGCTCAACTGGGGCAACGGCATTTTTGTCAACAACCAGACGCTGGTGCTGGGCCACGCCCTGAGCGACGGCACGGTGGACATTCAAAACGGCATCAATTTCAATAACGGCGGCACCCGCTATTTGCAGGTCAACAAAGGCGACGGCACGGCGAAAATTGACGCGCGTTTCTCCGGCTCCATCACCGGCGGCGTGGTCGGCTCCAACCTTTGGAAAATCGGCGATGGGGTGCTCGAACTCGCCGGTAACAACAATTACGTCGGCTGGACCACCGTCGGCGCCGGCACGTTGCTCATCAGCGGCACCACCAGCGGGCAGCAACGCTCCTACACCGTCAACTCCGGCGCGACGCTGGGTGGTCACGGTGTCATCGGCGCCAGTGGCAACGAATGCAATGTCAATGTCCTCGGCATTCTGGACATTTCCGGCGGCGGGGTACTGGACGACATCGGCACGCTGACGCTGAACCTCGGCCCCGGCGCGCTGGACCTGACCAACGCCGAGTCGCTCGGCTTCATCCTCGGCGCTGACGGTGTCAGCGACCAAATCAAACTCGGTGCCGGCACAAAGCTGACGCTGGGCGCCGACTTTGACCTCGGCTTGTTTGATTTCACCTTTGGCAGCGGCTTCACCGGTCAAGGCACATATGAATTGATTGTTGGCGAAGCTGGTTTCCTGTCCTCGTTCAGCGAACTCACCGGCAACTATGGCGATTACGACCTCGCGCTGTCCCTGCTCGGCAACACCCTGACGCTGACCGTCATCCCCGAACCCTCGACATGGCTGCTGCTGACCGTCGGCGCGACGCTGCTGGTGACGACCCTGCGCCGCCGCTGCTGACCAAAGAGCGCAAAATATATCTTTTTTCACTACACAGTTGCTTCACGGAAGGGGAATTGGCTCGCGCCGAAGGCCAACCTTTTCCGCCTTTCTCCCGCGTCAGCGATTCCCCTTCCGTGAAGGGGTGGCGGCGCAGCCGACGGGGTAGTTCAGCGTTTGGGGAGCGCGGGTTGGTCGCCCGCGCTGTGCCATAGCCTCGCGTACACGCCGTGTTGGGCGAGCAATGCGGGGCCGGTGCCGGTTTCGACGACTTGGCCGTGTTCCATCACGTAGATGCAGTCGACATCGTGGATGGTGGCGAGGCGGTGCGTGACTATCAGCGTCGTGGAGCGTTGCATCAAGGTCTTCAGCGTCACCATCAGCGCGGCCTCGGTGGCTAGGTCGAGCGCGCTGGTGGGTTCGTCGAGCAACAGGAGCGGGCTGTTCCGCAGGAACGCGCGCGCGATGGCGATGCGCTGGCGCTGGCCGCCGCTGAGCTTCACGCCGCGCTCGCCGACCTCGGTGTGATAACCTTGCGGGAGTTGCCGGATAAAGTCGTCGGCTTGCGCGGCGCGCGCGGCGGCGGTGACTTGCGCCATGGTCGCGGCCGGGCGGCCGTAGGCGATGTTCTCGGCGACGCTGCTGTTGAGCAACAGCGTGTCTTGCAAGACCATTGAGATTTGCCCGCGCAATGATTGTTTGGTGACGGTCTTGATATCCTGCCCGTCGATGAGGATGCGACCGGCGGCGGGGTCGTAGAAGCGCGTGAGCAATGACAGCACCGTCGTCTTGCCCGCGCCGGTGCCGCCGACGATGGCGACGGTCTGGCCGGGCGTCACCGTCAGCGACAGGTCGCGCAGGATGGGGTGTGCCGGCGTGTAGCCGAAGGTCACGCCGCGAAATTCAATCTGGCCGCCGCTGACGGCGAGCCGGCCCGCGCGCGGCAAGTCGGGCGTGTCATTCTCGGCGTCGAGCACCTCGAACACGCGCTGCGCGCCCGCCGCCGCGCCTTCCAGCGACCACGCGGTGTAGCTGAGTTGCTCGAGCGGTTGATAGAGCATGGTCAGGTAGGAGAGGAAAATCCACAAGTCGCCGACCGCGAGCCGGGCCGCCGCCACCTCGCACGCGCCGAAGTAGAGCAGCAGCGCCAGGCCGAGCGCGGTGACGAGGCCGACGGCCATGGTGCTGACGACGCTGGTCCGCATTAGCCGGCGGTTGGCGTTCATCGAGCGGCGGCAGTCTTCCTCGAAGCGGCCGACCTCGTAGTCCTCGCGTCCGAAGGCGTGGACGACGCGGATGGTGTTCAGCCCCTCGGTGGCGCGGGAGAGCACGTCGCTTTCGTCCTGCTGCCAGCGGGCGGTCTCGCGGCGGATGCGCGCGGCGAAGGCGCTGATGGTCAGCAGCAGGAACGGCGTCACCGCCAGCGCCAGCAGACTGAGCTTGACGCTGAGGTTGAACATGACGGCGAACATCACCAGCAGCGTCAGCGCGGAGCCGGCGACGGTGGCGAAGCCTTGGTTGAAAAACGTCTGGACGGACTGGCTGTCGTAGGCGACGCGGTAGAGGCTGTCGCCGCTTTTCTTGTTGTCGTGGTAACGGAGGGGGAGGCTTTGCAGGCAGGCGTAGAGTTCGGTGCGCAGGCGCAGGAGGGCGCGCAGGCCGATTTCGATGAAGCGGTAGTTGGCGAGCATGTTCAGTGCGCCCCAGGCGACGTGGATGACCAGCAGGGCCGCGACGCTGAGCAGGAGGGCGGTGTTGAAGTCCAAGTCGCCAACAGCGGCGGCGGCGTGGCGGCTGAGGACGCGGTCGATGACGTATTTGACGGGCCAGGGTTTGAGCACGTTCAGCGCGACTGCCGCGACCATCAGCGTCAGCGCCAGCGCGATGCCGCCGGTGTGGGGGCGGTAGTAGGCGGCGATGCGGCGGTAGAGGTTCATGCGGGAAGGTTAGCGGGAAATGGGGGCGGTGGACATCTTGATTTTTGGTTCTGGCCCGTGAACAGTGGCATTGCGGTGGCGGGTGGTAAGCGCAGCATAATTCCCCTTCCGTGAAGGGGTGGCGCGGAGCGACGGGGTAGTTCAGCGTTGGGACAGGCGCAAGACGAAAGTAGAAAGCTGAAAACAGAAATAATTTCAGCTTTCAGCTTTCGGCTTTCTAATTTCCCTTAACGCTGAACTACCCCGTCCGCTCCGCGGCCACCCCTTCACGGAAGGGGAATTTGCTCACGCAGGGGCAGGGGCGGTGAGGGGGGGCGTCAGCGCTGCCATTGCTAACAGCGAGGAACCTGATTTTTTTGGACCAGCCAAGGATGTGAAATTCCAAACTCCATATGCCAATATCGAAACTCCATAACCGAACGCTGAACTACCCCGTCGGCTTGCGCCGCCACCCCTCTACGCGAGGGGAATTTGCTGGCGCGTTGAATAGGCCTGCGCCAAATGTGTCAGACTCATGAAAACATCTGCAATGGGCACCTTGACACGGGTCAGAGTCATGAAAACATCTGCAATGGGCACCTTGACACGGGTCAAAGCCGTGAAAACATCTGCAACGGGCACCTTGACACAGGTCAGACCCGTGAAAACATTTGCGGCGGGCACCTTGACCCGGGGGGAGGGGGGGAGGCGATTGTTTTGGGCGGTTCCCGATTAGTAATTTGGCGGTGGGCGGGGGGTTAGTTGTGGGGGCGCGGGGGGTGGGGGCGGGCGGCGGCGGGGGATGGCAAGTCTGTTGGTAACGTAGCACAGGCAATCCTGCCTGTGGGTTGTGGAAACACAGGCAGGATTGCCTGTGCTACGTTGGGTGAAGGGGACTCGCGCCAAGACGCCAAGGATTAT
>JAISCS010000071.1 GCA_031265365.1 Verrucomicrobiales bacterium | reverse complement strand
TGCAAGCCAGCTACCTGCACCTGATGAACGACCCCTACACCACCACCCAAGGCCTGGCCGTTGACCTCGCCGACGCCGACCTCGTCCAACTCCGCGGCAGCGCTCGATTCGGGCGCAACATCCAACTCACCGGCAGCGGCTGGCTGCAACCCTACCTCACCATCGGCGGCCTCGAACAACTCAGCACCGGCGGCCGCGTCAACGCCAGCGGCGGCGCCTGGCGCCCGCGCCTGGACGGCGCCCGGGCCATCATCGGCGCCGGCCTCGCCTGGCAACTCGACCCCGCCAACCAACTGCACCTCGACTACACCGCCAGCTTCGGCGCCCACTACGACCAACCCTGGGGCCTCAACCTCGGCTACCGCCACCAATTCTAACCCCGCCACCCCGCCCAACCACCACCTTTATGCAAACCCCAACCCACAAACTCAACGCCACCGTCGTGCCCGAACCATCCGCCTAGTTCCTCCGCGTGAGAAGAATATTCAAGCGGCCACCACACGCCACTTCAGTTAAAATATAATTCCCGCAATAAAATCCTTGCCAGCCGCTGACGATGAGGTAATCTCTTCCCCCTTATGTTGACGGCTTTGAACATTGTTTTGCTGGTGATTTTCGTGATTTGCAGCGTGTTGCTGACGCTGGTGGTGTTGATGCAGCGGCCCCGCTCGGAGGGCTTGGGCGCGGCGTTCGGCGGCGGGATGACGGATTCGTTGTTCGGCGCGGGCACGACCGACGTGCTGACCAAAATCACCATCTGGTTCGCGGGCCTCTTTTTCGCCTGCACGCTGGCGCTGGCGTTGCTCAACGCCAAAATCAATTCCGCGTCCGACATCGCCAACAAACTCAAAGCCAGGGCCGCCGCGGAACAAACCACGGAGCAACCCGCCGCCGAGGCTGAAACTCCCGCCAAGGCCAATTAACGCAAATATTTTTTGTGTTAGTAACCGTTCAAAATTATTTCCCAAAAAAAACCTCCGCGCCCGCGCTCCTTTGCGTCTTTGCGTTGGCGGTCAGCTTGTTCAACTCCTGCGGCGCCGGCCGTGACCGCGCCGCTTTGATTTTCGTCAACGGCCCCGAGCCGGAATCCCTCGACCCCGCGCTCATCAGCGGGCAGGTGGAGGGGCGGCTCGCGTATTGCTTGTTCGAGGGGCTGACACGGCTCGCCGCCGACGGCGCGGTCGTCCCCGCCGCCGCCGAGCGCTGGGACATCTCGCCCGACGGCAGGACTTACACTTTTCATTTGCGCGAAAATCTGCGCTGGAGCGACGGCGCGCCGCTGACGGCGAATGATTTTGTGCAATCGTGGCGCCGCGTGCTCGAACCCGCCACGGGCGCGGTTTATGCCGACGTGTTGTTCGTCATCGAAAACGCGCGGCAGTATCACGACGGCGAGTCGCGCGACTTCAGCCAGGTCGGCGTCAGCGCGCCGGACGACCGCACCGTCAGCGTCCGCCTCGCCGCGCCGACGCCGTACTTTCTTTACCTGACCAGTTTCACCACTTACCTGCCCGTGCCGCTGACGGTCGTCGAACGGCACGGCGCGCGCTGGATTCGGCCCGAACACATCGTCGGCAACGGCGCGTACCTGCTGCGCGCTTGGAAACTCAACGACCGCCTCGAGTTCGCCGCCAACCCGCGCTATTGGGCCGCCGCCCGCGTCAACCTCAAGCGTGTGGACGCGCTGACCGTGACCAACGGCAACACCGCCGTCAACCTTTACTTCACCGGCCAGGCCGACCTCATCCTCGACCGCGGCCTCATCCTGCCGCAAATCCTCGCCGGTCTCCGTCAGCGGCGCGACCTGCACATCTTCAACTTCCTCGGCACGTACTTCTACCGCTTCAACACCAGCCGCGCGCCGTTCGACCACCCCCTCGTCCGCCGCGCGTTCTCCGCCGCCATTGACCGCCGCGCCATCGTCGAGAAAATCACCCTCGGCGGCGAGCCGCCCACGACCGCGCTGGTGCCCGGCCTCATCAATGGTTACACGCCCGCCGACGGCATGGCGTTCAACCCCGGCCAAGCTCGCGCGTGGCTCGCCGCGGCCGGCTACCCCGACGGCAAAAATTTCCCGCGCGTGGCCATCATGTACAACGCCTCGCAACAACACGCCGGCATCGCCGTGGAAATTCAGGCGATGTGGAAGCGTGTGCTGAACGTCAGCGTCGAGTTGCGGCAGGTCGAGTGGACCGCTTACCTGCAAGCGCTGGACCGGCTCGATTACGACATCGCCCGCTCCAGTTGGATTGGCGACTATCCCGACCCCGCGACGTTTTTGGGCTGCTTCATCACCGGCGCCGGCAACAACCGCACCGGCTGGGGCAACGCCGGGTACGACCGCCTGCTCGCCGCCGCTGACCGTGAGGTTGACCCCGCCCGGCGTTTCCTTTTGTTGCGCGACGCCGAGAAAATCCTCGTCGCCGACAATCCACCCATCGCGCCCATCTTCCACTACGTCGGCATGTTGCTCTACGACCCTGACAAATTCGGCGGCATCCACGGCACTCCGTTGGACGACCATCCCATCCAGGATATTTACCGGAAATAACTCGCGCCAAGCCGCCAAGACGCGAAGTTTTTTTGATTTATGTTCGCGCAGAGACGCGGAGACGCGGAGATTTTTTTGGATTTGGGATTTGGGATTTTCTTGGGATTTGAGTTTTGGAATTTGGGATTTGTTTCCCCGGCGGCGCGCGCTAGGCTGCGTCATCCCATGTGGGCGTTCATCTTCAGGCGCGTGTTGCAAATGCTGGCGATTTTGGTGGTCGTCGTCAGCGGGACGTTTTTGCTGATGCGCCTCGCGCCGGGCAGCCCGTTCGCGCAAGAGCGGAAGCTCGACCCCGCCACCGAGCGGCTCTGGAACGAGCGTTATCACCTCGACGGCTCGCTGACGGTGCAACTCGGTTATTACTGGAAAAACCTGTTGCGCGGCGACCTCGGCGAATCGCTTAAATACAAGAATCGCGGCGTGGCGGAAATCATCGCCTACGCGCTGCCCAAATCCGCCGCCATCGGCCTCATCGCCCTCGCGCTGGCGCTGACGGCGGGCATCGTCACCGGCAGCCTCGCCGCCGCGCGGCACAACACCGCCGTGGACCGCGCGCTGATGCTGACGGCGCTGGCGGGGATTTGCCTGCCGGCGTTTCTCATCGCGCCGCTGGCGGCGTTGGTGTTCGCCATCTGGCTCGGCTGGCTGCCGGTGGCGGGCTGGGGCGGACTGTCGCGGTTGGTGCTGCCCGCCGTGTGCCTCGCCGCGCCGTACGCCGCGTATTGCAGCCGCCTGATGCGGACGAGCATGTTGGAGGTGCTGGGGCAGGATTTCATCCGCACCGCGCGCGCGAAGGGGCTGGCGGAGCGGACGGTGCTGTACCGGCACGCGCTGAAGCTCGCCATCCTGCCGCTGGTCAGCTACGCGGGGCCGCTGGCGGCGAACGTGCTCACCGGCAGCATGGTGGTCGAGACGATTTTCAACATCCCCGGCCTCGGCCCGTTCTTCGTCAACAGCGTGTTGAACCGCGACGTCTTTCTGGTCGGCGGCACCGCGCTGGTGTATTTGGTGATTTTGGTGACGCTGAACACGGCGGTGGATGTGGGGTATACGTTGCTCGATAAGCGGATTAGGTTATGGTAACTCCATGATAACTCAAAACTCAAAACTCATATCTCAAAACCACAACTGGTTAATTGAAAACTGGCTGGCGCCGAGTCATGCCGGGACGGTAGGGATGGCGCGGCAGCGAGTTTTGAATTTTCCAGTTGTGGTTTTGAGATATGAGTTTTGAGCTTTGAGTTATGATGCCCTCCCGCCTCATCATCCTCGTCAGCGCCGCCATTCTCGCCGGTGTGCTGCTGGTCGCGCTGGTTGGGCCGTGGCTCAGCCCCTACGCTTACGATGACGCCGGCGCGGACAAACTCGCGGCCCCGTCGGCGGCGCACTGGCTCGGCACGGATGCCAATGGCCGCGATGTGTTGACGCGCGTGTGCCACGGGGCACGCCTCTCGCTGCTGGTCGGCGCGGTCGGCGCGCTGACCAGCCTCGGCGTCGGCGTCGGCTACGGCACCGTCAGCGGCTACCTCGGCGGCAAAGTGGACGGCGCGATGATGCGATTCGTGGATGTGCTCTACTCGCTGCCCCGGCTCATCATCGTCATCCTGCTGATTTCCGTGCTGGACGAAGCCTGCAAGGATTTCTTCAACCGTCTCGGCCTGATATTTTTCCAAGAATACTCCCGCCTGCTGCTGCTGTTCGCGGGCCTGGGCTTGGTCGAGTGGCTGACGATGGCGCGCATCGTGCGCGGGCAAGTGCTGGCGTTGAAGGAGCGCCAGTTCGTGCAAGCCGCGCAAGTGCTCGGCCAGACGCGCCTCCGCATCATGTGCCGCCACCTGCTGCCCAACCTCGGCGGCATCATCCTCGTCTATCTGACGCTGACCGTCCCCGCCGTCATTTTGGAAGAATCGTTCCTGAGTTTCCTCGGCCTCGGCGTGCAAGCCCCGCAAGCGAGCTGGGGCACGCTGCTCAGCGAGGGCGCGGGCTTCATCAATCCCATCTCCATCGCGTGGTGGTTGCTGGCGGGCGCGGGCGCGTTCATGGCGCTGACGTTGCTCGCGCTGAATTTTTTAGGCGACGCCCTGCGCGACCGGTTCGACCCGCGGGCGCGGGCCAAAAGATAAGGTTCTTCGTTATTTGGTTCTATCCCGTGAACCGTGGAATTTAATTCCCCTTCTGTGAAGCAACTGTGTAGTGAAAAAAGATTATTGAGCGGTTTTGAGAGGGACCAAGGGGTGGCGGTGGAGGTCAGCGTTGAGGTGGATGAGGAGCTTGCGCCTGACGGCGGTAATGACGACATGGCAGGGTTTGCCGCGAGCGGTCAGGCGCTGGGCAAACGGTTTGAGGCTGGGGTTGCACCGCATGGCGGAGAGGGCCGCCATGTAGAGAGCCTGACGCACCACGAGCCGCCCGCCGCGGATGTGGGCTTGTCCCTTGCACTGGCCGCTGTGATAGACAAAGGGTGCC
>JAISCS010000004.1 GCA_031265365.1 Verrucomicrobiales bacterium | reverse complement strand
GGCCTGCAAGCCGACAGGCTCCTTGGTTAACGGCCACACTCATGGCAATCGAGCGCGATTATACACCAACGGCAACAGACAAGGGGTGGCCGCGCCAGCCGACGGGGTAGTTCAGCGTTAACCGGAAACAACCAAAACCGAACGCTGAACTACCCCGTCTGCTACGCAGCCACCCCTTCACGGAAGGGGAATTTGCTCACGCGGGGGCATGGGCGGTGGGAGGGGGGCGGCGGCGGCGCTTCACGGCTAACGGCGGGGAACCTGCAATGCCATATTACTCACCGCAGGACGCGCACCCGCAGGTAATTTAACATCGCTTGGTTGATGTTGTCCGCGTTCATGTTTTCGTTCCACGGCTCAAGGCTCAGTTTCAGCGTGTGGCGGCCTTTGGTCAGCGGCAGCGCCACGGCGTTGGAGAAGCTCCAGTCCGACCACGCGTCCTTGCCGCGTTGCGGGAATACCAGCGTGCCCGCCGCGCGCCCGTCCACCGTCAGCGTGCGCATCGCGCATTTGTTGTCGGAACCCTGCACGCCGTTGCCGTTGGTGTAGTAAATATCCAGCGCGTACCGGCCGTCGGCGGGAATGTCCACCGCCAGCGTGAGGTTGGGGTTGACGGTGCCGGAGGTCTCGACGAAACCCGCGCCGGTGTAGTGTTGGTACGGATAATTCGCCTTGGGCGCGAACGCGGTCAGGTTCACCGTCAGCGGCGGCGTGGCGCTGACCGTCACCGGCTCGCTGGCGAAACCCGTCTCACCATCGGCGGCCACGGCCAGCACCTGCCACTCGCCGTCAGTGTCGGCAGTGTGAGCGGTCGCCTTGGTCTCGGCGACCGCCTGCCCGTCGCGCAACACGCGGTACGCCGCCGCGCCCTCCGTGTCCGTCCATTGCAACTCCGCGCCGGTGAGCTTGACTCGCGGGGTGTCCGGTGAAAAACGGTTCGCCGCTCGCGTGAGGCCCGCGCGCGCCGCCGCCGGTGACTCCGCCAGCACCATGTCAATCCGATGCTCGCCGACGAGGTCGCTGCCGATGACCGGCGCGGTTTCCCGTCCGTCGAGTTTGAACGATTGCAAGCTGCCGCCGTGCCCGCTGACGGTGAGGCGCAGCGTCGCGCCGCGCCACTTGAAATTCTCCAGCGTCTTGTTCCCCGACAACTCCCGCGGCACGAACGGGCGGAACGCCAGCGTGTCCTCGCCGAACTCCATGCCGAAATACAGCCGGTGCACGATGGCCAGGTTGCCCGCGACGCTCCACAGCATGATGTCCGAGTTGATGCGTGTGCCGTTGGCGTCGCCGTTCTCGGCGACGTAATTTTCCTTGTTGGTGACGAACAGCGCCGCCGCGCGATACACCGCCGCGACGCCCGCCATCACCGCCGGCCCGTTGTCCGCGCGCGCCGCCGCCAGCGTCCAGTACGTTTGCACGAACGGCCACACGGCGTTGTTGTGATACGGCGGGATGTCCGGGATTTGCGGGTAAACGCACGGCGTGCCGAACGGCGTGTGCGCGACGCTGCCGATGACCCGCCGCACGCGCCCGGCGTCCGCGATGCCGAACAACACGCACAACGCCTCGCCCAATGTCTCCGAGCGCGGCGAGAGGATTTTGTAATCGCGCCCGTAAAGAAATTGCCCGTAATAACCGCGCTCCTCCACCCACAACCAGCGGTTGATGCCGTCCTTGATTCTCTCCGCGTTGGCGCGGAAGCCGGCGACGGCGCCGTCATCGCGCAACAGCTCCGCCATGCGCGCGGCGACGATGTTGGCCTGGTAATGCACCGCGGCGGTGCCGAGGCATTCCGATTCGTAGATATCCGCCGACTGCATCCAGCGCGGATACGTCTGCTCCCGCCAGTCGAGAAACGACGACTCCCCGCGCGGCAAGCCGGTGACCGCGTCGTACACCACGCGCTCGTCCTGTTGGATGCTGGGCTTGATGAGCGCGTAGGCTTGCGCCAGCCACTGCCGGTCGCCCGTGCACTTGTACAACTCCCACGCCGCGACCGCCCAAATCATGCGGTCGGTCGACACCGGATACGCGCCGCCGGTGCCGGTGTCCTGCATGATTTTCCCGTTCTTCACCTTGCGGAGCAGGCTGGTCTTCACCAGCTCCGGCTGCAACGCCGCCAGCGACAGAATCGTGCTGTAGCTCATGTCCCGCGTCCACACCCCGTCCCAGCCGCCGCCGGTGCGGAAGGTGCCGTCCTTCTCGCGCAACCGCAGCATCTCGTCGAGGCCGAGGTGGTACACCGCGTCCGCCAGCGGCACGCCGGACGTGAAGCGCGGGCAATCGTCCAGCTTGTTCTGCGGCCGCCACACGCGCTCGGTCAGCGGGTTCATGGCGACGGTGATTTCGTAAACGCCGTCACCGTCGGCGTCGCTCATCTCATACTCCGGCAAATCAAACCGCCACCACAGCGGCGCGATGTTGCCGGCGACGCGCACGCTCTCGATTTTCTCCACGCGCTGCCCCTTCGGCGCGAGGTAAAACCCCTGCTCCTTGATGGCCTTGAGCACGTCGTTCAGGTCCACGCGGTACGTCACCTGCGCGCCCGGCGGCAGGAACACGTTCAACCGTTCGCCCATCGGCACCTGCCACGGGCTGCGGTACTGCTGGCCGAACTTGACGACCGGCGTCACCACCGCGCCGTTCACCGGCACCGCGTCGAACCAATGCTGCTCATTCTTCGCAAACTCCGTGTCCTGCCCGTTGATGCCGAAACGAAACCGCACCCAGGTCGGATGATGGCGGCCGGGGTAATCGCTGGCGATTTCCGTCGGCGACACAATGCGCGCCACGCTGTCCCCCTGCACCACGCGGTCGGGATACAGCGTGTAGGCGGCGGTTTGATAAATGGCGTCACCACCAGCGGCGGCGCGGGCGCTGACGGTGAGCGTCAGCGACAAGACCAACAAGATATTCTTCAGCATAATGTCCCTTCACCTCTCAATAAATATTCCTCACCCGCGCCAATCAATTCCCCTTCCGTGAAGGGGTGGACGCGGAGCGGACGGGGTAGTTCAGCGTTCTGATTTCTTCCGCCGCGTGATGAGCCACAGCGCCGCCCCCGTGACCAACAGCGCCAGCGTGGAAGGTTCGGGAATGGCGTCCAGCGTCAATCGCAGGTTATAGTTGTCAAAAACCAGCGAATAGTCAAACCCGTTGGCGCTGACGATGTTGAAATCGTCCGCGCTGCCGACGGTCGCGGTGAAGCCGGAGGTCAGGAACCAACTCGCGCCGACCACCGCCTCCTCGGGATTCAGGAAGTTCACGTTCAGCGTGCTCTTGTCATAATCCTCGATGGTCAGCGTGCCGCCGTTCGCCAACGTGATTAAATCCGCCGCCGCGGCGGAAACATCCGCGTTGAAAATCCCCCCGTCGAAAACCACCTTCGTCACATTCACGCCGAGCATCAAGGTGCCGGTCCCCTCCCCGCCGGTGGAACCGGGCGCGAGGATGCCGCCGCTCATGACAGTCAGCGTGTTGTTCTCGCCAATCGCCGCCAAGCTCACGGGTAAATTCTTGCCTACTATCAAGCGGTTGGCATTGCCGGCGTTGTTGAACCTCAGCGTGCCGCTGCCGGTGAGTTGCTCCACGCCGTCGTAATGGTTGCCGCTGACGCTGGCCAGGCCGCCGTCCATCCGCAACTCCGTCGTCCTGGGCAACGCCGCCTCGCTGTCAATGATTAACTGACCCTGCACCACGGTGACGCCGGTGTACACATTAGTCCCGCGCAACGTGACCCCGCCGCCGGTGTTGGCGATAATCACGCCGATTTTGGTGTTGTCCGTAATGTCATTCCGCAACCCGCCGTTGTTCTCCACATAAAAGCCAATGTTGTTGCCGGAGGAGAAAATGAACGGATTGCTGCCGCTGCTGAGGAAGCCTTTGCCGCCGAAGGAAAAACCGTTGGCGCCGCCGACAATCACCCCGGAGGCGACGGTCAGCGTCTGGTTCTCGCTGATGGTCAGTTGCTGGTTGGCGGAGGCGCGCAAGGCGTTGATAGTCTGGTCGGCGCTGACCGTCGCCGCCGCGTCAAACGACACATTGTCCAGCGCCGTCGCCCCGGCCAGCGCGGCATACTCGCCGTTCGTCGCTGACAACGCGCGGAAGCCGCCCTCTTTGGTATAAGTTACCAAGTCCGTGCCGCGCCCGTTGACGCCGGTGGTGTTCTCCGCCGTGGCCCACGTCACGATGGAAATTTTCGTCGTGCCGTCAGCGCCGGCGCCGCCGAACAAGCTATCGGTCACCGCGCTGTCGTCGCCGCTGATTTTGACCGACTTGCCGGCGCCGAGGTTGACGTTCAACGTCGCCCCGTCCGCCCGCGACAAACCGGCCAGCGTCACGTCACTGCTCGCGCCGATGACACTGCGCCCGCCGAGCAAATTCAACGTGCCGGTCGTCTGCGCCGTCGCGCCGCTGACATTCAGCGCCGCCCCGCGAAAATTCAGCGGCACACTGCCCAGCGCGTTCACGGTTGAGTTCACCGCCAGCGTGGTCCGGTAGCCGGCGTTGACCGCGCCGCTGCCAATCAACTGGCCGGTGCCGGAAAACGTCAGGCTGCCCTCCAGCAACTCAATCGGCCCGCTGCTGCCGACCGTGCGATAAAACGCCCAATCCTTCACGCCGCGCTTGACCAACCCGCTGAGGTTGATGAAATCCACGTAAGAGCTGACGTTGATGGCGGTGTTCACCGTTAGCGCCTTGTCTTCGAGGTCAAAGACGAGGCGGGCGTTGTCGTTATTACTGTTGCCGAACGCCAAATTGCTGCTGCTGTCCGTCGAGTTGATATTAAACGTCGGCGCAAGGTCAAACGTCCAAGTCACCGTGCCCACATTCTGCAACACGAAAGTGACCACCGAGCGAGCGGGATTCCAGTTAAAATCGCCCGGTAGCTTGCGATTCTCAACATAAACACTCCAACCCCAGCCAAACGTCCCCGAATCGGCGACAAAGGTGTCGTTGACATCGCCGCCGACCCAGTTACTCATGTCATTGTAGCGTAAATTAGTAGCGGCGCCCGACCACTGCGCCCGCGCCGCGCCGCCCGTCAGCATCAGCGCCAAAACAATCCCGCACGCCGCGCATTTTTTGATATTACTGATTGTTTTCGGTCCTGGATTAACCGAATGACTATTATGATATTTGTTTGTTATTTTCATGACTTATACTCCGGTTGGATTGACTGCATACCAAAACGCGCCAACCTCACCATGAGACGGCGCGTAAAAACGTGCTTGAAAAAAAGCGAAAAAGCTGATTGCGCGGAATTATTTGAACGCCAGAACGCCAGAACGCCAGAACGCCAGAACGCCAGAACGCCAGAACGCCAGAACGCCAGAACGCCAGAACGCCAGAACGCCAGAACGCCAGAACGCCAGAACGCCAGAACGC
>JAISCS010000003.1 GCA_031265365.1 Verrucomicrobiales bacterium | reverse complement strand
GGCCTGCAAGCCGACAGGCTCCTTGGTTAACGGCCACACTCATGGCAATCGAGCGCGATTATACACCAACGGCAACAGACAAGGGGTGGCCGCGCCAGCCGACGGGGTAGTTCAGCGTTGCATCGCCAAATTCAAACCGAGGGCAATCCGGCGTTGGCTGCGGAGCGCGGGTTTGTTACCCGCGTGGTGCCATCCGCGCGGTGGCAAACTTTGGCCCATCGGCGGCGCATAAAAATAAGCTGGCGTCACGGTCAGCGGGCGCTTTAATCAAACCATGCCGCCAACCGTGGGGAAATGCCGGATTCGTTTGTTCCGTTTCGTTCAGGACGCTTGGGCGGACGGGATGCGGGAGTGGCTGCGCGCGCGCGCGACGGCTTGTTTGCGGGGCGAGCGGGCGTGGGTGGTGGTGGCGGACTTGGCGCAGGCGGCGTGGTTGCGGCGCCGGGCGGTGGAGGAGGGCTTGGCGTTGCTGGGGGTGAGGTTTCTCACGGCGGGGGCGTTGCGGCGGGAGTTGGGGAATTTGCTGGGGGAGGAGAGCCGGTTGCTGGGGCGGGAGAGTTTGGAGTTTTTGTTAAAACTGGAAGCGCTGGCACATCCAGGCGCGGAGGCGCGGTCGGTGGCGCTCGACCCGGCGCAATGCTTGCAGGCGCTGGACGACTTGGGCCGCGCGGGTTGGTCGGGGGAGGAGGCGGACTTGGGCGAGGTGCCATCGCCGGCGCGGGAGTGGCTGCGCGTGCTGGCGGCGAGCGACGCGTGGGCGCCGGTGGTTGATGAAAAGCTGAAAATCGAAAGCCGCAAGCTGAACTTGGGAAGTGGAAATAATCTCGGTTTTCCGCCCTTGCAGCTCTGCTTCTGGGCGTGGGACCGCGAGCTTGGCACGGAGCACTCGCTGTTGGTGGCGGCGCTGGCGGCGGCGCGGGAAACCGTGTTGTTCCTGCCGGCCCCGTTGGAGGATGTGGAATTTAACTGGCTCGCGGAGTTGCAAAACTTGTGTGGTAGCGAGGTTGAAGTCTGCGCGGAGTCGGGTTTCGCGTCGGCGAACGAGGAACTGACGGAGCATTTGTTCCGGCGCGGGGAGACGCTGCCGGTGACGAGGTTGCCGCGCGTGCTGGTGGGCGCGACGGAGGCGGACGAGCTGGCGCTGCTGGAGCGCGAGGTGTGGCGTTGCCTGGAGGCGGGTGGCGCGGGCGGGTCCATCGGCGTGGTGTTTCCGGCGCGCGGCGTGTTGGCGCGGCGGCTGGCGCGACGCTTGCTGGCGGCGGGCGCGCCGGTGTTCGACCATGGCGGCGACGCGCTGCCGGTGGACTGGTCGGCAGAGGTGCAGCAAAAGCTGGCGGCGTATTATTTATATGGTTGCCAGGTGGATGATTTTTTGGCGCTGGCGGTGGCGTGGCGGGCGGGCGGCGGCGCGGTGGAGCCGGCGCGCTGGCGGTGGCGGTTGAAGGATGCGTTCCGTCTGCGGCAGACGCGCCATGTGCCGGCGCTGCTGGCTGGCGCCGCCGCTGACGATGAGGCCGGCGCGTTGGCGCGCGCGCTGGGGAAGTGGCCGGAGCGGGCGGAGTGGCGCGCGTTGAAGGACCGCTGGCAGCGGGCGGCGCGCTTGCTCGGCGGCTCGACGGAAGGCCTTGAGCCGTTGTGGTCGCGGCTCGACCCGGTGCTGGCGGGGCGCGTCATCGCGGGGCGCGCGTTTTTGGAATACGTCGGCGGGTTGTTGAAGTCGGCGCGCGCGGCGCGGGCGGGCGCGGAGGTGTTCGCCAGGATTGAAATCGTCACGCCCCGGCAGGCGGCGGGGCGGACGTGGGGGCATTTGATTTTCGCCGAATCGAACGAGGGCCGCTGGCCGCCGGCGGTGACGGAAAACCCGTTCCTGACCGACGCGGCGCGGACGGCGCTGAACCGCCGGCGCGGGGCGCGCGGCTGGCTGTTCACGACGGGCGAGCGCGCGCTGCTGGACGACAAGCGACTGCGTGACACGCTGGAGAATTGCGCGGGGACGACGACGTTCACCGCGTCCGCGACCGACGCCACACGGCCCGACCAGCCGCTGTATCCGAACGGTCTGGTGGCGCGACTGCTCGCGTTGCGCGACGGCGGCGGCACGCTGGCGGCGTGGCGCAAATCCGTGGTGAGCGTCAGCGCGCCGCCGGTGGTTGACCCGCTGGACGTGACGGAGCGCGCGCGGCTGGCGGTGATTGCGGAGCACCGCCGCGACCCCCGGCGAGCGTTTGATGAATACTCATTCTGTTATCCGGCGAAACACGCGGCGGGCTTGCAATGGAGCGTGACGAAGTTGGAGGACATCGCCAATTGCCCGGCGACGGCGGCGTTGTCGCTGCTGTTCAACGCGGAGGCCGCCGGTGATGACGACTTCACGCGCAGCGAAAGCTGGTTCGCCGGCGTGCTGGCGCACGACTGGATTAAACGCTGCCTCGCCGACGGTGTGCCGCCGCTGACGCTGATGCCGGCGCGCTTGGCGGAGGTGGGCGCGGCCTTGCGGCGCGAGCTGAACATCAGCGGCCTGTGGCTGGAGACGGCGTTCCGTTCCGCGCGCTGGATGGCGGACGAGTTGTTGACGGCGGCGTATGCCGAGGGCCTGGCGGAGTCACCGTCGGCGACCGTGGAGCGCGCCATCACCGGCGTGGTGCGGACGGCGGCGGGGCCGTTGTCGCTGAAGGGGCGGATGGACTTGGTGCTGGCGGACGGCGACGCTTGGCGCGTGTTCGATTTCAAGACCGGCAAGCAAGACGCGCCGACGCCAAGGGAACTGGCGCGCGGCGAGGGCTTGCAATTCGGCGCGTATTTGTTGCTGGCGCTGGCAGCGGGCGCGAAGTCGGCGACGGTGCAATGCCTCAGCCCCAAGCGCAGCGAGAGTCGGACGCTGACGATGAGCGAGGTCGAGGCGGCGGAGCAAGGGTTGGCCCGCGCCGCGTTCGCGCAACGCAAGCTGTGTTTCGGCCTCGGCGCGGGGAAATTTCGCAACGAGTGGCGCGAGCGGCTGCCGCTGGCGTTCACCCCGATTGATTTGGCCGTGCTCGAGCAAAAATCGCGCCTGACCTTCGGCGCTGGCGGTGACGCGGGGGAGGCCGGCGATGAATAAGCTCGCCGACCAGCGCGATCGCGACCGTTTTGCCACGGAACTCGGCGCGAACTTTGCCGTCTCCGCCAGCGCGGGGGCGGGGAAGACCACCGCCATCGTCCGGCGCGTCGCGGAGATAGCGCGGCGCGCGGAGAGCGTCAGCGCGCTGGCGCGGCTGGTGGTGGTCACGTACACGGAGGCGGCGGCGACGGAGTTGCGCGTGCGGGCGCGCGAGGAAATTTTCAAAAACCTGCCGCTGGCGAGCGGCGGGCGGCAGCGGGTCATCGCGGCGTTTGGCGGCGCGTTTTTTGGAACGATTCACGCGTTCTGCCTGAAGTTGCTCGGCGAGGAGGGGCGGCGCCTGTCACTGCCGGCGCGCCCGGCGCTGTTGGAGCCGGGTGACGAGCGGCTGTGGCTGCGCTTCGCGGGCGAGGCGCCGGAACTCGCTGACAGTGACGCGGCGCGGCGGGTGTTCCGGCATTACACATTCGAGCAGGTATTGCGACTGGCGCGCAAATTGGACACGGCGGCGGCGGAGCAATTCACGGCGGCGGAGTTGTCACCGTCGGCGCCGGTGGTGGCTGTCAGCGGGTTGCTAGACTTCAAGCCGTCGCGTGGCGCGGTCACGGAGAAGACGCGCGCGCACATGAAAAAACTTGCGGCGTGGTTCGAGCGTTACGCCGCTGACGATGACGGCTTCCTCATGCTGCCCAACTTCGATGGCGGCAACCAGGAATTTCTCGACGCGGTGGGGGATGCCTTCCGCCCTTACGCGACGTGGCTCGACGCGCACGCCGCCGCGCTGGCGGGACGGCTGGCGCTGGCGTACCGCGACTACCGCGCGGCGCACGGCTTCGTCACTTACGACGACATGGTGACGTGGGCGCAACAGTTGCTGGCGGATGGGAAAATTTTGCGCCGCCTCCGCGCGCGCGAATACGTGGTCATTCTCGACGAGGCGCAGGACACGCATCCGGCGATGTTCCGCATCCTCACGGAACTGACGCGCCCGCAAGACAGCGCGCTGTACACGTGGCCGGACCAAGCGGACGCCACGCCGCCGACGGCGGGCCGGTTTTGTTTTGTCGGTGACGAGCAGCAGGCGATTTACGACCGCTCGGACTTGAAATTGTACCGGCGGTATGTGGACGCCTTCGCTGACGGTCGCGGCGGGGAGTTGCTGGACTTTTCAGTGACGATGCGCTGCCCGCGCCAAGTCATCGGCGCGGTGAACCGGATGTTCCATGACCGTCTCGACCAGCCGCCGCTGGTGACGTTCAAGGCACTGGTCGCGCGGCCCGGCGCGGCGGTTGGCGCGGTGACAATCCTGCCGCTGACGCTGACGCCGGGAAAGTGCAAGGTGGACGAGGAACGGCGCGACGAGTGCGCGCAGGTGGCGGACTGGCTGGCCGCGCGTGGGTTGGGCGGGCTGGGCGTGGCGCACTGGGGCGAGGTGGCGGTGCTGGCGCCGCGCGTGGACTGGCTGGGCGTGGTGGCGGCGGCGCTGCGGGCGCGCGGGTTGCCGTGTTGCTTGTTGTCGAGTCGCGCGCGCAAGCGGGATATGCCGGCCTACGCGTGGCCGGTGGCGCTGTTGCTGACGCTGACACAGCCGGCGGAGCGGTTCGAGTTGCTGGGGGTGTTGCGGGAAATTTTCGGGGTGTCGGACGCAGAGTTGTTAGAGGCGCACCGCGCGGAAAAGTCCGGGCTGGATTTGCGGGCGCGGGCGGGGGATTTTTCACGAACAGCGGCGGCGCTGGAGTTGCTGCGCGGGTTGCGCGCGGACCTGACCGCCGGCGGCTGTCACGCGTTGGCGCGGCGGTTGCTGACGGTGACGCAACTGCGCGGACGCATCGAGGCTGTCGGCGGCGACGCCGCGCCGCTGGCGGATTTCGAGCGGTCGGCGCTGACGGCGGACCTCGAGGGGACGGGCCTGTTCGCGTGGCTCGACGAATTGCGGCGCGGGCTTGACCAAGCGCCACCGCTGGCATCGGGCGGGGCAGGGGAGATTCAGTTGTTGAGTTGCCACAAGTCGAAGGGCTTGCAGTGGCCGGTGGTGGTGACGGTGGGCCTTGGCAACGGCCTGCGCGCCCAACAGGTTGAATATCCACGAGTGGATCGCGCTGACGGTCAGTTCGTGCCGCATTTCTCGCCGCTGACGCGGACGGATGAGGCGAAAGAGGCGCGGAGCGTGGCGCGGGACTGGGAGTTGCAGCGGTTGTTTTACGTGACGCTGACGCGGGCGCAACGGCTGCTGGTGTTGCCGGACAGCAGTGGTTTTTACTCGATTCGGAAGCATAGTTTCGCGGAGTTGGCGCGGTGGGCGGAGTTGGATTTGCCGGCGCTGGCGGGCGGGGAAATCGTGAACGTCAGCGGCGCGGCGACGGACGACGGCGCGCGCGCGGCGGAGTTGGCAGCGTCACCGTCAGCGGCGGCGCTGGCGGCGGCGCAAAATATTTGGCGTCGGGTGTTGCCGCATAAACTGGCGGTTCACGCGGAACCGGAGGAAGAGCGCGAGTTCGCGGCGGAGCAAGTGACGGGCGGTCTGGCGTACGGTGTTTGGTGGCACGGCGTGTTGCAGTATTTTCCGTGGGCGTCGCCGTCAGCGGCGCAGGCGGCGTATGTCGCGACGCAACTGGCCGCGGCACCGCCGGCGTGTCGCACGCGCGGGGCGAGGGAACTGGCGCTGTTCATGAAGTCCGCGCTGCGCGAAAAGTTGCTCGCTGACGGTGAGCATTTTCTCGCCGAGCTGCCTTTCAGCGCGCCGCTGACGCCGGGCGAGGCGATGGAAGGCGTGCTCGACCTGCTGGTGACGCGCGGCGACGGCGGTTGCGTCGTGGTGGATTGGAAAACAAACCGGACGCTGGCCGGCGAAACAACGGGGCAATTTCACGCGCGACTGCGGGAAATTTACGAGCGTCAGCTAACCGCCTACGCCGATTTGCTCGCCCAAAAATTCAACCACCCCGTCAGCGGCTGCTGGTTGTACGCCACCGTCAGCGGGGAGAAAATCAATGTCAATTAATAGGAGCGTCTTCCTCGCGCTATAAAGTATAGCAGTTCACCTTAAAATAGCGACAAGACCAAATTCCCTTCTCGAAGAGGGGTGGCGGCGCCAGCCGACGGGGTGTTTCAGCGTTCAGCGGGAATACCGCACCAACGCTAAAACACCCCGTCCGCATATGCGGACACCCCTCTTCGAGAGGGGAATTGCTGGCGCTAGGTCAAAGCGAAATACCATATAAAGTAAAGCGGAACTCTTTTACCAAATTCTTTGGTATCGAAAACCATCCGAAGTTACCGACGCTTTATAACCCATAGACTCTAATGATTGATCCAGAGGATTGCGCTTCAAATACGATATCAAACCAATAGCCACATTAGCATTAAGCTCATGAGCTACTGTTTCGAAAAGTAGATTCAATTAATTGAATAATTTCATCATCTAATGGATATGGAATTGGCCATATACCATACCCATCATTTTTATTATTAACCAACCAATCCACATCTTTAAATAAGCAGCACATAATTTACTTTTACCTTTTACTCGTATTGAACATTATTTCGGGATAAAGAAACGGATAACTTTTGGTTCCTCATCGTTATCGGTGGAATAATCATGCTGTCAGTAAGCACGCTCCGTCATTCCGAGCGCAACAACGCAGTTGTTGCAGTCGAGGAATCGGTTGGTTCCACCGCCACCCAGCGCTACGGTCAGCGCCTTGCGCTCGAGCAACCCGATGCTTCGACTGCGTTGCTACGCAACTTCGCTCAGCATGACGGGGTCTATTCCACTGATAATGGGCAAGAACCTAACTTTTACATTCAAGCAAAATAGAGGCGTAATGGTGAATAATCATTGCCCAAACTCCCCATGCCATCCCACTATAGTCAGAACTGAGTAGTCGTTTCTGCTCTGATTCAGGCAATCCATAGAGCGATGGAGGCAAAGCGCGTTCCGTAATCCAAACATTACTAGACCTGAAATCATATCGATTCACACTTTTTTCCAATCGTAGTTTGCCAACTTCTTGCCACTGTCCTTGCTCTCCCATATCAGGGCATTCAACCCGATATTCCACATATATTGTGTTATCTTCCTCCTGAATAAAGCGCACGTGTGCTAAACTCATAAAATACACCACCCGTTTTCCAAAATGAAGACTGACCTCTTTTACGCCTTTTATGGTCGCTCGATAGCTATGATCCTTGTAGGGTCGAATGGGATTGTTTCATTTTCCCCAACTTTGACAATTTCTTTACCCCACGCAACGTAAACATCACTAATCGTAGTGTTATCATCAAGGATGACTTTAACGTGTGTCACGCCATAACTACATTCTGGCATCTTTAGGATTAGATCCTCGAATTTAGATGGAATTTCCATAAGACTCATTTTAATCCTTTGGAGAAGGTAAAAGTAAAAGGGGTCAGTTCATTTCTTGAAAAGGGGAAAAGGGGCTGGAGGGAGGAGTTCACTGCATTTGTATTTCCAGCCCTCGAAATCGGAATGCATCTTTAATGTTTTCCACAATCCTCTTTCGACACGCCTCGTCAACTTCGTCACCTTCATGGGGAGGCTGCCATTTAACGATGGAATCGGTGTAAACGATCAAGCCGCTTGGCCCCTGCAAAACTTCCGAATCAATTTTCATCGTTCGCATGTTTTCGGAGTATAGCAGACCCGTTCGGCCTAATACCTCGACGGAAAAGCCTGAATCGCTCTGAACTACGTTTGGACGTGGAATGTGGAACATAATGACTATGGAAAAGAGGCAGTCCTCATTTCTTGACAAGTTCTATTTATCTCCTGCTTTATCTTTAATTCCATCATTTACTGCTTTCAATCCTGTTTCATCTGTCAAGTCAAACTTTTTACCTTTTACCGCTAACGGTGACCTGCATCATTCTAAACATATTTGACCGTCAGCGCCTTGCCGGCTTTGGCGCTGCGGACGGCCAGGTCCAGAATGTGAATCGGCCGCCGCGACCACTCGCCAGTGATGGTTAGCGGCTTGCCCTTGACCAAATGGTCGCGCACGTTCTCGTAATACTTGTGCGTCGCGTCGGCGCGGTTATTCTTTTTGACCGTCACCGCCTCGCCGTCAGCGTGCCGGTAAATCGTGTGGTCGTTGCCGTCGAGCACGTACGTGCCCTTGGTGCCGGTGATTTCCAAGCGCCCGTCCTTCGGCTTGCTGTCAATCGAGGAAATGGCCAGCGTTAGCCACTGTCCGCCCTTGAACCGCACCACCGCGAAGCCCTCGTCCTCGATGGTATCTTTTTTCCATTTCGTCAGCGGCGCCCAAAAACCGTGGTGCGAGAAACCGCTGACCTCGGTGAGTTCGGCGTCAATGAGTTGCAGCGAGTACTCCAGCAAATGCACGCCCCAGTCGTATAAAATCCCGCCGCTGACGGTGCGACTGCTGCGCCACCAATCGCGCGGCAGGTTATAGCCGCCCATGTGACACTCGATGCGGATGATGTCGCCGATGACTTTCTGTTTCTTGATGCGCTCGACAGCCTCGAGGATGCAGCCGTCCCAGTGGCGGTTATGGTAGGTGGATAAAATCACGCCGGATTTTTTCGCCGCCGCAATCATCGCGTCCACCTCGGCGGTGGTGATGGCCAGCGGCTTTTCGCACACCACGTGCCGGCCCGCGCGCAGGCATTGCAGCGTGAGTTGCGCGTGGGTGTTGTGCGGCGTGATGATGACGACCAAGTCCACCCGCGATTTTTTCAACATGGCGCCGACGGTGGGATAGGTCTCGATGCCTGGAAAATCCGCGCGCGCCGCGACCAGTCGCCCGGCGTCCACCTCCGTGACCGCCAGCGGGGTCATGCCCGCCGCGAGCATTTGTTGCAGATGTTGTTTACCCATGTTAAAGGCGCCGCCGTAGCCGACCACGCCAACCTTGATGTCATTTGCTTTTTTATATTTTTGCATAATAAAATCCTTACGCTGCCGTTCACCTCACACGCCCAGTTCCGCCACCGCCCGCCGCAATTCCGCGACATCGCCCCATTCGTGGCAGAAGCAAAACCAGAACCGCGCGCTGGCTACCGGTTTCCCGCGATACGACCGTACCAGCGCTGCCAGTGACGGAAATTCCTCCCGGCCCAGCGGCCCCACGCCCGGGGTGATGGCCACCCGGTCGCCGAATACCGCGTAAACATCCTCCGCCTTGGTCTCCGGGTAGCAACACTCCAATCCGAGTATGTTTACCCCGCTGTCGGCGAGATTTTGCAAATGCTGACCATAAATCCCGCAGCAATGCACGTACACCCCGCCGAAGTGACCGGCAATTTTCTTCAACAGCGGCAGTTCAAACTCGGCGTACAAATCCGGCCCCAGCAGCGGCATGTAATCCTGTGTTATGCCCACGCCGACGCCGTTCAGCAGCGCGACGAACGGCCAGATGTTGCCAACCACGCGCGCCGGCCCGATTTCCGCGCGGAACCGCGAGACATACCCGATGAGCGTGTCGGTCACCCTCAGCGCCGCTTCGCGTACCGCGTCTGGCTCCTCGTACAAGCCCGCGATAAGTTCGCCTTGGTCGCGCATCATCAGCGCCAGCGTGTTCAACGGCCCTTGAAAATCCGGCGTGCGGATATACAACTCATCCGTCTCCAGCCGTTCGCGCACCTTGTGGTACAATTTCACCGCGCGGGCGAAATCCGTCTCCTCATACGGCAACGGCTTGAGCGTCAGCGCCGCCAAGTCCGCGACCGATTCCGCCACCGGCGCGATGTGAATCATTCCACCGTGGCCGGACGGAATCCGCCGCCCGCCATAAATTGCCGCCGTGGAAATGGTCCCGTAATCCGGCGCCAGCGCCGGCAGCGCATTGTCGTCAGCGTCAGCGGCCGCGTCGCGACGCAACACCGCACACGCCTTGGCGATGAACTCCTCCTCGTCTGGGATTTGCCGGTAAATCGGCTCATGATAAACACTCAACAAGCGCGAGGTTTCGCGATTCAAGAACCGGTTGATATTTTGCACAACACCGCTCATGACAATGTTCGTCACAATGCCACCACTGTCGCCCGAGGCAAGAGAAATATGAAAAAATTAAAAATTTTCCATTGACGCCGCCGCTGACCGTGATAACCTTTTAATCCTTTTCCATCGCGGGGTGGAGCAGCCAGGTAGCTCGTCAGGCTCATAACCTGAAGGCCGCAGGTTCAAATCCTGCCCCCGCAACCAGTTGCAGCTTCTTTTGTTCAAGCATTATTTATAATTTTTTTGGTTTCCAAGGCGGGGCCGCGACATCGAGTCGCGGGTGTTCACTGATTCGTTTGTTTTGACTTTTCGCGGTTTCGCGGCAATTCTGACTTGGGTGAATGCTCTCTTCATTGTCGGGCCGACGGCGGTGGGAAAATCGGCGCTGGCGCTGACGGTGGCGCGATGTTGCGGCGGGGTGATTTGCGCGATGGATGCGTTCCAAGTTTACCGGCGATTGGACATTGGCACGGGCAAGCCGACGGTCGGCGAGCAGGCCGCCGCGCCTCACCGACTCATCAATTTATGCGACCCGCTGGACCGCTTCAGTGTGGCGGATTATTTGCGCGAGGCGGAGCGGGCGCTGACGGTGATACCCGCTGGCACGCCGCGGATTTGGACAGGCGGCACGGGGTTGTACGCGCGGGCGTTGCGGCTGGGTTTGGGCGCGGCGCCGGCGTCGGACCCCGAACTGGCGCGGCAATTGGACGCGCTGCCGCTGACGGTGTTGCAGGAGGAAATCCGGCGGCTCGACCCGGCATGGTGTGCGACGGCGGATTTGCAAAATCCGCGCCGGATTATCCGCGCGCTGGCGGTGGCGCGGGGGACGGGCAAACCGTTCTCCGAGTGGCAGCGGGAGCGTGGCAAGCCGTTGCTCGCCAAGGCAAACGGCATTTTTCTTTTGCCCAAGCGCGAGGAGGGCCGGTCGCGCATCGCGGCGCGGGTGCGGCAGATGTGGGCGGCGGGCTGGCCGGATGAGGTGCAAAGTTTGTTGACCGTCAGCGGCTGGCGCGAGTCGCAGTCCGCGAGGGCGCTAGGGTATTTGACGATTGCCGATTATTTGGACGGCAGACTGGGCAGGTCGGAGTGTTTGGAAAAAATCATCACCCAGACCGGCCAGTACGCCAAGCGGCAGGTGACTTGGTTCAGGAAAGAGCCGGGTTTCGCGGTGGCCGCTGACGGTGACGAGGCGCTGCGGCTGGCGGAGCAATGGCTCAGAGAAGGCCGTCTTCCCGAAAGCTGAAATACGCGGGATGCGCGGGCGAGGCGATGCCGATGATGAGGTGGTCGTGGAAACCGATTTGCATGAACTCGGCGGCGTCGCGCACTTGCTTGGTGAAGGCGATGTCCGCCTGGCTGGGCGCGGGGTCGCCGGACGGGTGGTTGTGGACGAGGATGAAATAAGCGGCGTTGCGGGTGATGAGGGCGCGGAAAATTTCGCGCGGGTGGGCGGCGGTCTCGCTGAGGACGCCGGAGCTGATTTCCTCGACGACGATGAGGCGCATCTTCACCGTCAGCGCCAGCACGCGCAGGCTTTCGCACGGCAACAGGCGCAATTCCTCGCCGAGCAGTTGCAGCACATCCTCGGAGCATTCGACGGGTTTTTGACTGACGCGGGTCCTGGCCAGCCGCGCGCCAAGCTCGAAGGCGGCCTTGAGCTGGATGGCCTTGGCCGGGCCGAGACCCTTGCGCTTGGCTAACTCGGCGGCGGAGGCGCGGCACAACTCGTTGAGCGTGGGGTAGGCGGCGAGCAATTCGTCGGCGAGCGCCAGCGCGGATTTGCCCCGCACGCCGGTGCGGAGCAGGATGGCGATTAGCTCGGCGGCGCGGAGGGCGGTAGGGCCGTGATGCCACAGGCGTTCGCGCGGGCGCTCGGCGTCGGGCATTTCCATGATTTTGGGCATGGGCGGAATATGAGCGCTGCCGCTGACGGTGACAAGCCGGGGTTTGTACAACTTTGTCACGCACTGTCAGCGGTTGCGAAAGTGATTGAGTCGCGCGGCGCGGACGCTAACGTTGACGGCATGATTCATCCGCGAGCAATCGTGCATCCGAAGGCGAAAATCGGCGCGGGGACGGTGGTTGGCCCCGACGCGATTATTGACGAACACGTGGAAATTGGCGCGAACTGCGAGGTACGCGCGCGCGCGGTCATCACCGGCTGGACGACCATCGGCGACCGCAATCAAATCGGCTACGGCGCCATCATCGGCGCGGAGCCGCAGGATTTGACGTTCAAGAACGAGGAGAGTTACACGCGGATTGGCGACGACAATGTCATTCGCGAGTACGTCACCATTCATCGCGGCGCCAAGGCCGGCACGGCGACGGTCATCGGCAACGGGTGTTATTTGATGGCGAACGCGCATCTGGCGCATAATTGCAAGCTGGGGAACCAGGTGATTCTGGTGAACAACGTGTTGCTTGGCGGTTATGTCGAGGTGCGCGACTTCGCGTTTCTCGGCGGCGCGGCGGTGGTGCATCAATTTGCCAGGGTTGGCGAATATGTCATGGTGCGCGGGCAGACGCGGCTGGGATTGGACGTGCCGCCGTACTGCATGGCGGTGGCGACCAACAGCGTGTGCGGGTTGAACCGCGTGGGGTTGAAGCGGCGCGGGTATGACCGTCAGCGGCGGCACAAAATCGAGCAAGCCTACGAAACGTATTTTTGGTCGGGCAAGAACCGTGTGCAAGCGCTGGCGGCGCTGGCGGTGGACGCTGATGATGACACGCGGTTGTTCACCGATTTCATCCGCGACACCAAGCGCGGCATCTGCGGCGCGGTGCGGGCCGCTGACGGCGGGGAGTGATATTCTCCGCGTCTCTGCGGTGATATTTGTGGTTCTATCCCGTGAATAGAAGAATTGCGGCGGCGAGTGGTAAGCGCAGCATAATTCCCCTTCCGTGAAGGGGTGGCGCGGAGCGACGGGGTAGTTCAGCGTTTGGGGCAAGGTCCCTGTTAACGCTGAACTACCCCGTCCGCTCCGCGGCCACCCCTTCACGGAAGGGGAATTTGCTGGCGCAGAAGGCCGGGCGGTGAGGGGGGCGGCGTCAACACTTCCACTGCTAACAGCGAGGAACCATATTTGGTCACTCTTTCACCGCCAGATAACTCACGGCGGTCTCGCCGTAGCGGACGGTTTTTAGCACGGTCAGCGGCGCGGGGTCGCTCCAAATGTTCCGGCTGTCGTGTTCCCATACCAAGAGGCCGCCAGGCGCCAGCAGCGGGGCGATGGCGCGGATGACCTCGTGGGTGGCGAGGTCGCGGCGCTCTTTTTCATACGGCGGATCGGCGAGGATGAGGTCGTGGGGGTTTTTGCAGGATTGGACGAAGATGGCAACATCTTGTTTGATGACGGTACCGGACAGTTTGCACCACGCCAAGTTTTCCTCGATGGTTTTGCAGCATGGTGCCTTGCTTTCAACAAAAGTGACACGGTCGGCGCCCCGGCTCAGCGCCTCGATGCCGAGCGCGCCGGTGCCGGCGTACAAGTCGAGCACGCGGGCGGCGGGCACGCGGGCGCCGAGGCTGGAGAAAATCGCCTGCTTGACGCGGTCCTGGGTCGGGCGCGAGTGGAATCGCGGCGGGACTTTGAGGAACAAGCCGCCGGCGCTGCCGGTGATGACGCGGATGCGGGACATGGTTTAATTGATGATGGATAATTGATGATTTTCGATTGGGTTGATGCCGCCGAGGTGTTTGGCGCACATCTTCAGCGCGTAACCGTCGGTCATGCCGGAGACGTAGTCGCAGACGGCGCGGCTGAGGCCGTCCGGCCCGACGCGCAGCGCGGCTTGGTGGCCGAGGTGTTGCGGATGCCGATGGTAAAATTCAAACAGCCGCCGCAACATCTCGCACGCGCGCCGGTTGATGTCGTTGACGCCGGGGTGATGATAAAAATATTCGAGCAAATAATCACGCAGGTTTTGAATGTCAGCGCGGACGGCGGGAGAGAAGCCGATGAGCCGCAGCGGGCTGGCGTGGACGTCGCTGACGGTGCGGACGCCGGCCTGCCGGAGATTGGCGGCGGACTGGCGGCACAGGTCTTCCACCAGACAATCAATCAGGCAGCGGATGAGGTAACGGCGGTGGCGGGTGAGTTCGAGCGTGGGATATTTTTGCCGCGCCTGCTCGTCCAGCGCGCGCCACAAGGCGACGCCCTGCAACTCTTCCGGCACGATGAGGCCGTGCTCCAGCGCGTCGTCGAGGTCGCTGCACGAGTAGGCGACTTCATCGGCGGCGTCGGCGATTTGCGCCTCCAGCGTCGGCTGGTCGCCGACCGTGACGGCGGCGTCGACGGAATGTTTGCGCAAACCCTCGCGCGTTTCCTGCGTGAGATTCAGCCCGTTGAACTCAGGATATTTCATCTCCAACTCATCCACCACGCGCAAGCTCTGGCGGTTGTGCTCGAAACCGCCGCTGGCGCTCATCAGCAAGTTCAGCGTGTGCTCGCCCGGATGACCGAAGGGCGGATGGCCGAGGTCATGCGCCAGCGCGACGGCCTCGGCCAAGTCCTCGTTCAGCCCCAGCGTCCGCGCCGTCGTGCGGGAGATGGCGGCGACCTCAAGCGTGTGCGTCAACCGCGTGCGGAAATGGTCGCCGGTGCCGTTGAGGACGACTTGGGTTTTGCATTCAAGGCGGCGAAAGGCGGCGCTGTGGATGATGCGGTCGCGGTCGCGTTGATACTCGGAGCGGAGCGGATGCGGCGGCTCGGCGTGCCGGCGGCCGCGACTGTCCGCGCTGAACTGGGCGTAAGGCGCGAGCAACCGCCGCTCTTTCCGCTCCCATTGTTGACGCGCCGGTTCCATGACGTTGTCGTTGCCCGCCGTCAGCGGGCGGGGCGCGAGGGAATTTCCACCACTTGCATCCCCGCCGCGCGCGCGCCCGCGATGCCGGGCCAGGCGTCCTCAAAAACCAGGCATTGCGCCGGCGCGACGTTCATTTTTTTCGCGGCGAGCAGGAATATATCGGGCGCGGGCTTGCCGTGCCGGACATCCTCGGCGGTCACAATGTTGTCGCCAAACACGTCGTCCATGCCGATGAGCCGCAGCGTGTGGCGGATGATGACGCGGTAGCCGCCGCTGGCGACGCAGACCGGTCGGGTTCGCGCGGCGCGGCGGGCGAACAGGGCGACTTCCTTGATGGGCTTGAGCTTGTGCAGCTTGGACAAAAACAATTCCTCCTTGTAATCGGCCAACTCCTGCGCGTCGTAATGCGTGCCGTATTCCTCGTTGAGGATGGCGACGATTTTCGGCGCGGAGATGCCACCGCAGGCGTAAAACCGGTCCTCGGTGAACACGAACGGCGTGCCGCGATTTTTCAGCGCCTCGCTCCACGCCTCGTAGTGGACGGGCATGGTGTCGGCCAGCGTGCCGTCGCAGTCGAAGATGTAACCGGCGAAGTCACCGGCGGGGATGTTGAGTTGCAGCATGGGATAATTTAAGCACAAAAACGGGCGCGCTGTCGCGGGCTTTTTTGGGATGAGCGTCAGCGGCGGGTGATGGATACTTGCGAGGCGCCGGCCTTCTGCGCCAGCAAATTCCCCTTCCGTGAAGGGGTGGCCGCGGAGCGGACGGGGTAGTTCAGCGTTTAAGGGAAACTGCCAAAACCAAACGCTGAACTACCCCGGCGCTCCGCGCCACCCCTTCACGGAAGG
>JAISCS010000162.1 GCA_031265365.1 Verrucomicrobiales bacterium | reverse complement strand
CTGATGGCTGATGGCTGATGGCTGATGGCTGATGGCTGATGGCTGATGGCTGATGGCTGATGGCTGATGGCTGATGGCTGATGGCTGATGGCTGATGGCTGATGGCATCTAGCGGCGAGTGGAAAACCAAAAAGGTTTTCCATAGCAAGCCACACGGCGAATTACAAGCAGAGTTTTTCATCAAGTCTGCCAACCACATCGTCAGCGGCGTTTATTCCAGCAAGGAATTCCAGTTTCGCAAGAATATTTTCACGCCGGATAAGGCTTCACCGCAGCTTCTTGTGCAACACTTTCGAGTTCCGCTTGTTCGCCTCGTACTCGGCGCGGCGTTCGGGCGGGAGCAGGTCAATGTCAGCGTCGGTGAAACCGCCTTTTTGCTGGAAATAATTAAACGTTCGCGTCGAGAGCACCAGCAAATTTTCCACGCCGGCCTGCCGCGCCTTGGCCTCGACGAAATTCATCAACTTCCGCCCGACGCCCTGGTTCTCGTGACCGCCGCTGACAAAGAGACATTTCAACTCCGCCGTCCTCGGCTCGCCGTTATAATAATGCAGGGCGACACAGCCGACGATGTTGCGGTCAATTTCAAAGACAAAGAAATCGCCGATTTGCGCCGCGATGTCCGCCTCGCTGCGCGGGATGAGTTCGCCCTCTTGCACGGAATTTTTAATCAGCCGCACGATGGGGCGCGCGTCTTTTTTCAACGCCTTGCGGATGGCCTCGTAATCGCTGGCATAAATCATCGTGCCGATGCCCTC
Source organism: Verrucomicrobiales bacterium (assembly GCA_031265365.1). Lineage (GTDB taxonomy): Bacteria > Verrucomicrobiota > Verrucomicrobiia > Methylacidiphilales > JAAUTS01 > JAIRPN01. The sequence goes on along the minus strand of JAISCS010000162.1, from coordinate 5,553 downwards.
GTTGGAAAACACCTCGCTCAACAGCGCCTCTTCCTGCTGGCCGTTGATGAGGTGCGCGCGGTTGACGCCGTTGCGACACGCCGCCAGCCCGTGCTCCAATTTCGACACCGTGTCCGGCGCGAGCGCGGCGCGATGTTTCTTAATGTAATCCGCCGCTTCACTGACCGCGAACTGCGCGGAGAGGCTGCCCGCGCCGACCACGCCGTTGTTGTTCGTGAGGTAAATCAACTTCGCCGCCTTCAACGCCCCGGCGACTTCCTGCGCCACGCCGTCCGAGTTCACGCGAAACGTCCGCCCCTCGCCGTCAAAGCCCAGCGGCGGCACGACGGGAATAATGCCCTGCTCCACCAAGCTCTGCAAATACGCCGTGTCCACCCGCTCCACGCGCCCCGTCCAGCATTGGTCGCTGCCGCTGACGATGCCGCTGGGGTGCGCGATGATGGCGTTGGTCACCGCCGCGCGCTGGTCCGCCTCGCTGAACGTCTTCAAAAACTCATGCGCGATTTGGTTGGCCGCGAGAATGGACAAGCGCAGCGTCGCCTCGTCCGTCACCCCCATGCCGTCGGTGTTGGTGGGCGTGACGTTCAGCGCCGCTGACAGTGACTTGATTTGATAACTCGCGCCGTGAACGACCACGATGTCAATGCTCAGCGACCGCAGCACGCTAATATCGAGAATCAAATTACGAAAGTTCGGATGCGCGATAACGTCGCTGTCAATGCTCAACACAAACGTCTTGTCGCGGAACTTCGACGTGTACGCCAAAATCCCCCGCAACTCCGAAGGCCGCATAATTTTATTAGCATCCATGTACAGGAGTAGTTGTAACAAATCCACCGTCAGCGGCAAGCTAATAGAAAATCACGCCGCCGGCAATGCCCCCATCCGTGCCTTGTCCACGTAAAAATCCATGGCGGCGCGAATGAGCGGTTGATATGGAACTTTCCGGCGTTTCGCCGTATCCTTGAAATAGTCAACGCTGTCCTTGCTGAGCTGAATATTTAACCGCTCCAGCTTGATGCGGTCAACCAACTCATCACCGGTTGGCACCGACGTCAGCGGCAGTCCCAATTTTGCCATCTCTCCGCGGGTCAGCAATCTCGCGTTCGTCAAATCCTCGGAACGAAAATCGTCCGAATCGTATTCGTAACCGTCCTTGTCTCTTTTAATCTTCCTCATATTTTTTCCTCCCCATCCGCCATTGCGAAACACCAATGATGCGAAAGTTGTGTCCTCTTCGGGTAAATCTGACCGTCAAAATTTTTCCCTCAACCAAGCCGGCGCAAAATAACGTGTCTCCTGCGAGGTACTGTGTTTCACATCCTCCCACACGCGCGCCTTGGGGTCGTAAAACGCCTGTTTCCCTTTCTCGAACGAAATCCCGTGTTTTGCTTGATTAAACCGGTCTTTGTTTTCGTCCCACTCAAAATTCATGAGTCCAAAATACACTTAAAAACGTGTCTGGCAAAATATTCTTTGCCCGCAGTGCCCCTTTGCATCTCTGCGTTAAAAATCTACAGCAACCCCCGCTCCCGCAAATCGCGCAAATTCTTTTCCCCCGACGCTCCCACCAGATCCATCATGAACTTCAACAAACACACCTCCCACGCATCATCCACCCCCTTGATAATGACCGACAGCGGGTCGTGCTTCGCCGCCACATCGCCCTTCACCCGCGCGATGACCGCGTCCACCGGCTCGTGCGCCTCATACGTGCGCAGGTCGCTCTTCTTCACCGTGAAACCGTACTTGAGGAACCCGGCGCGCCGTTCGCTCAATGCCGCCGCCAGCCGCTCCGCCTGCTCGCCGAACCCCTCCAGCATCAGCTTGGAAAAATTCCCCGGCGTGATGATTTGCGGTCGCGCCGCCTCGATGGAACCCTCGCGCACCCGCGACACATTCACCGCGTCCAAGTCCTCCGTCACGAGGTAATAACTCAGCATCGACACGCTGAACGTGCTCAACCGGCGCTCCGGCGGCTGAATCACCACCGTCTGTTCCAGCGCATAATGAAAATCGTCAATCGCGGACATGACCAGCTACTGTAGCGGCAAACGGCGCGGAGGAAACATTATTATTCTCTCGCAGCGGGGCATTGGCCTGAGTCCATTGCTCACGGCGGGGAACCTATTTTTTCTTGTTGGATTTGCCTCTGCGCTTGGTGTAAACGCGGAAACCAAAGAGCTTGAAATGCCGCGTGATACTGCCGTCGGCATTGCGCTGACGCTCATAAAACCAAGTGCGCTTTAGCCGCTGACCAACAGTTTCTCGCATCTTGTGCAGACTGTTGTGGTGATTAATGATGTCCTGGTACTTGGCGCGGTGCAGCGGATCCAAGTTAGGTACCGCCGCCATTTCTAATTCAAGTTCCCATCGCTGATAGTGTCCAAGGCAAAACCAGTGAGCGAAAAAACGTCGGTAGGTTTGCCGGACCAAATGCCGACGGTAATCGCGCCGTGATTTCTCGTTGCCAAACCAGTGGTTAGTTCCATGATAACGGTAATTGACCAAGGCTTGCGGGAAATAAAATTTGCGCCCGCCGAGCAAGGCGGCAGCGTACCACAAGGGCGGGTCTGCGGAGGTCGGGAACACGGAACGCGCGGCCAGTTCCGCTAGCGGGATGCGGCGCAATAACGAGGTTTTGAACGAACTGGCCGTGGGCACATTACCCAGCCAGCCGCCGCTGACGGTGAACTGTTCCAGCAACGCCGAATAACCAAAATCGTAACCGTCCGCGCCATCGGGCACAGATACATTTAACAGGGTGTGCGGCAGACTGCCGCCAATCTCGTTGTAACGGCAAAACACGCAATCAATTTGCGGCTGGCGGGCATACACACCAGCCAGTCGCGCCAAATACTCAGGCTCGTACCAATCGTCAGCGTCGAGCAAACAAGTGATGTCGCCGGTGACATGCCGGACACCGGCGGCGACCGCCGCCGTCTGGCCTTGGTTGGGCTGACTGACGATGCGTATCAGCGGGTGCCCGCCGTACTGACATTGCAGCAGTTCCAGCGAGTTGTCCGTCGAGCCATCGTCCACGATAACGACCTCGTGCGGGGGCAACGTCTGGTTTAGCGCGCTCTCCACACACTGCGGTAAAAACCGCGCGTAGTTGTAATTGTTGATGAGCACGGAAATTTTCATTTGATGCGCCATGATATTTTGATGCCCAAGAACCGCAGAATGTGTCGTATGTTGGTGCGTTGCATGGTCGCCAGCGTCAGCCCCATCAGCTTGTACTTGCGAATCACGCCGTCAGTAGTCACTTGTTTTTCGTAAAACAGGGAATGGGCCAGATGCCGCCACGGATTACGCGCCTGCCGCTCCAGCACTAACAACCGGTTGTCCACCGTGCTATTGTTGGCGCGAATGGTGTTTAGCCAAGCGGGCAAACAAGCGCAACAATCGTCAGATGACAAGTGGCGTAAAAATTCATTGGCCGCGTACATGCCGGCGTCCTTCCACGGCTTGCGCCCGGAGGCGTAGTGAATGATGCGCGGCTGCGTAATATTCTTGAACGGCGGCAGGTCACGATACATGACCATTAAATTGTAGGTCGCGTCAACGAAGGCAACCCGCTGGTCTAGCACTGTGCAAAATGCGTCTTGGTCAGGCATCGCCAGCCACGGGCGCGCCGCAGTAAACTCAGCCAGCCGGTGTGGAATTTTATCACGACGCATGGTCGCCAGATTAAACAACATGACCCCGGAGTTGAGATAACGTCCGGTGCATTTGAGTTGGCCGCGCACATATTTGGCCACATCGCTACTGAGCGGATTTTCAACCACGGCGGCATACTTGTTCGACAAATCCGTGTCATAAAATTTGCGTAAGTCGCCGTTGACGATGACATCCCCGTCCAAATACAAAACTCGGTCCAAATTTGAAAATAATTCGGGCAAGTCATATTTAAGGTACATCGCGTGGGAATAGTGCGCCCGGCTGTGTAAATTTTGCCGATGCCGGTTGGTCACAGGCACGACGCGCACGCTGGCGTCGAGAGCGGTGAATTGTTCAACGTCAGCGGAGCACACCTGTTCGCGGTCATAAACCACGTACACCGTCAGCGGCCGGTCGCCGGCGGCGTTCGCCAGCACGGAGCGAATCGCCGCGCGCACCGGCAGAGCAAAGGCGCCGTCGGTGACGAAAACAATGTGCATGGATTCCATAAATATTTATTTTTCAAGTGTTGGTGAGGGTTACAGTCAGCGCCCGCGGCGGGAGGAGGAATTGCAGATTGAATATTTTCACCATCAGCGCCTCCGGCACGGCTTGCCGCTCATCCCGCCGAAGGCGCTAATCGTAAAAATAATCAATCTCCAATAATCAATTCCCCCCCGCCTCCGGCCCTTGGTCATCGCGGCCTTTCCAGACGGTGACACTCGTGACGCAGACCTTGCCGATGGCGATGCCGTTTTTGTCTTGCAACTCCACGGTGTAGGTCCACGTGACCGGGTGTTTGGGCAGTTCATGACGGTCGATGAACTTCGCCCCGGCGATTTTTTCCGCGAAGGTCTGGCCGTGTCCGTCGTTACGGTCAACGAGGATGTACCAATATTTCGCGGGCCAGGGCATTTTGCCGTTGAGGATGACGTCGCCGCCGGTGAATTTGGCGATGGCGGCGGCGGTCAATTTGAGCAAGTCAGGGTTGTTCTTCGCCGGCAGGATGTAGCCGAGGAAGATGCCGATGCTCTGGTCCTTGAGGTATTCCGCGTTTTGGTTCAATGCCGCCTCGATGTCCATCAACACGCCGAGTAGGCCGCCGTTGATTTTGGCGGCGGCATCGGGGAAGATTTTGTCCTTGATGCGCTCGAAGGTGACGATTTCATTGGAACCGACGTTGAGCAACAAGTCCTGGAGTTCGGTGTAGTATTTGGCGAGTTGCTTGACGGCCTCGCGGCAGTTGAACAGGGTGGCGATGGCGGTGTTGACTTCGCGCAAGCGGTTGAACAGGGTTTCGGGAACGCCGTATTTGGTGCGCACCGAATAGAGCGTGTCATAGACGCGGGTGCCCATCTCGATTTTCTTCGGAGCGGGCAGACCGTGCCACCATGCGGGGTCGGGGTGTTTGATACGTTGTTTGGTTGTTTTACGAATGGCCATATGTTTATTCTTTCTTTGGTTTATTGTTGACTGACAAAGGGTTGGAACGCGGCCGCGGGGTTTTTAGGAACTATCACGAAACTTTTAGGAACGCTTCCCAGGATGCTAGGAATAGCTTCAAGAATGCTAGGAACGGTTTCGCGGAGATTAGGAACGACGCCGAAAACTTTGGGAACGCCGCCGAAACTTCTGGGAGCATGTCCTAGCGCGCTAGGAACGCTTCCGAAAGTTCTAGGAACGACACATAAAGTGCTAACAATGATGCCGAATAAGCTGGAATTGGCTTGAGCCAGCCGGGGAAAACATGCTATAATGTTACGTTTATACCGAATCGCCGAATCGCCGAATCGCCGAATCGCCGAATCGCCGAATCGCCGAATCGCCGAATCGCCGAATCGCCGAATCGCCGAATCGCCGAATCGCCGAATCGCCGAATCGCCGAATAGC
>JAISCS010000143.1 GCA_031265365.1 Verrucomicrobiales bacterium | reverse complement strand
CTCCATCAAACGCGGCACCAACCCATTCTCCTGCGTCAACAACGCCAGCAACAAATGCTCGACATCCACGTTTTGTTGTCCCAGCCGCGCCGCGACCTGTTGAGCCTCGGCAATGGCGAACTGGGCCTTTTCGGTGAACTTATTCAAATCCATAATCAAATCCTTCGTGCGATTATAAATCACCGCGTTGATTTTTTCAAGTCCCACGCTGGAGACTGCGGCGCCGCGGGGGATTTTGGTCACAGAGAAACACGGAGTAGGCGCGAGGGAATTCTTGCGCGACTTTTTTCGTCGCCATGTCACGGGCAAGCCTTACTGTCTCTGTCTTACTGTCGTTATGTGCAAATTCCTCATCCACCTCAACGCCTCCTTCAAAGCTCACCTCCCGCCAGCTACCTAAACTAGCTCCTAAAAATATATTCCAACTACACAGTTGCTCCGTGAGAGGGACTTTTATCCACCGTTCATGACCTTTTTTGATTGCATTTGCGGCGGAACTTCACATGCTGGTTGCCCTATGCGTAAAGTCACTCTGTTCACCGGTCAATGGGCCGACCTTCCGCTGGAAGTGTTGGCGCAAAAAGCAAAACAATTCGGCTACGACGGCCTCGAACTCGCCTGTTGGGGCGACCACTTCGAGGTGTCGCGCGCCCTCAAGGAACCCGGCTACACAGGCGAGAAGCTGGCGTTGCTCAAGGGTCACGGCTTGTGCGTCCACGCCATCTCGAACCATCTGCTCGGCCAGGCCGTCAGCGACAATGTGGACGCGCGCCACCAGGCCATCCTCCCGCCGCATGTCTGGGGCGACGGCCGGCCCGAGGGCGTCAACGCGCGCGCGGCGCAGGAGATGATTGACACGGCCAAGGCGGCGAAGAAGCTCGGCGTCGGCGTGGTCAACGGCTTCACCGGCAGCCCGATTTGGCACTTGCTGTATTCCTTCCCGCCGGTGCCGCCGAAGATGATTGACGACGGCTACGCCAAGTTTGCGAAGCAGTGGAAACCCATCCTCGATGAATTTCAAAAGTTGGGGATTAAATTTGCGCTGGAGGTGCATCCGACGGAAATCGCCTTCGACATCGCCAGTTCCCAGCGCGCGCTGGAGGCGCTGGACTTCCACCCGGCGTTCGGGTTCAACTACGACCCCTCGCACCTCGGTTATCAGGGCGTGGATTACGTCGCGTTCATCCGCAAGTTCAAGGACCGCATCTTCCACGCGCACATGAAGGATGTGTATTGGTCGAAGACGCCGACGGAGGCCGGGGTGTTCGGCGGGCACACGAATTTCGGCGACCCGCGCCGCTACTGGGAGTTCCGCTCGCTGGGCCGCGGCTCGGTGAATTTCGAGGAAATCATCCGCGCGTTGAACGACATCAATTACCAAGGCCCGCTGTCGGTGGAGTGGGAGGATATCCGCATGGACCGCGAGCACGGGGCTACCGAGTCGGCGGCGTTCGTGAAGCGGCTGGATTTCGCGCCGTCGAAGGTGGCCTTTGACGCCGCTTTTGACAAGAGCAACCAATAACCTGACGGTCAGCGAGGAATCTTTATGTCCAACAGAACCTTGAATATCGGCATGATTGGCGGCGGCGGCGGGGCGTTTATCGCGCAACCGCACCAGCGCGCCATTCACATGGACGGCACCCGGCGCATCACCGCCGCCGCCCTGCACCCCGACCCGAATATCGCCATGAGCGAGGCGGCCAACTGGCCTTACCCGCTCAAGGGTTACGAGTCGTACGACGCGTTGCTGGCGGCGCACCAAAACGCCGCTGACGTCGGGCGCCTCGACTACGTGCTCATTGTCACGCCCAACTTCGTGCACTTCGACCCCGCGTTCAAGGCCGTCGAACTCGGCCTCCCCGTGATGTGCGAGAAGCCGCTGTGCATGACGATGGACGAGGCGGACCAACTGGTCGCCGCCGTGCAACGGAACAAGGTGCCGTTCAGCGTCGCGCACACTTACCTCGGCCACTGGACCACGCTGTTCAGCCGGCACATCATCCGCGGCGGGTTGCTGGGGGACATCCGCTGGGTGGACTCGTCCTACCTTCAGGGCTGGCTCGCCACCAAGCTGGAGGACGCCGACAACATGCAGGCCTCGTGGCGCACCAACCCGAAGGCCGCGGGCAAGAGCGGTTGCGGCGGCGACATCGGCACGCACGCGCTGATGCAGTTGCGCTTCCTCACCGGCCTCGACGTGGTGAGCGTCAGCGCCCGCTTGGAGAACTTCGTGCCGGGCCGGTTGCTGGACGACCACTTCACCGTTTACGGCAAGCTGGGCAACGGCGGGCGCGCCATCATCCGCGCCTCGCAAATCTGCCACGGTCACAAGAACGACCTGGCGATTGAGGTGGTCGGCACCAAAGGTTCGCTGGTGTGGCGGCAGGAGGAGTCGGAGGCACTGACGGTGCTGTTGCCCGGCCAGCCCGACCGCAAATACTGGCGCGGCGCGGTGTCGGCGAACGATGGTTTCCTCGGCGACCTGCCCGCGTGGTTGATGGCCGAGCCGAAAATCCCGTCCGGCCACAACGAGGCGTTCCACGACGCTTACGCGCGGCTGCACCGCTTCTTCGAGGCGGATGTGCGCGCCTATTGGGCCGGCCAGCCGTTCCAGAACGACGGCAGCGTTTACGCGAACGTGCACGACGGGCGCATGGGCATGGCGTTCATTGACGCCAGCGTGAGGTCGTCCGAGCAAGACGGCGCGTGGGTGGACGTGAGCTTGAAATAAGGCGCGCCGCGAAAAAAGCCGCTGACGATGACGCTCATCGCCGGCGGCTTTTTTAATCCAACCACAGGTTCATCCCCATCATCAAAAATTCAACCGCTGTTTCAGGTTTTCCGCGTAGCGGTTGATGCGGCGCATTTCCTTGGGGATGTTGATGCGTTGCGGGCAGTATTGACGGCAGAGTTCGCAGCCGGTGCAGTGGTCGGCTTGGCGCAGTTGCGGGACGCTGCGGTCGTAGCCGAGCAGGAATTCGCGCCGCGCGCGCCGGTAATGTTCGTCGCGCGAGGTTTTTAGTATTCGGCCCGCGCTGACGCAGCGGTTGTAGTGCGCGAAGGTGCCGGGGATGTCCAGGCCGTAGGGACAGGGCATACAGTATTGGCACTCGGTGCATTGGATGTATTCCGCGTCAATCAGGATGCCGGTCACTTGTTCCAAGGTCGCGTATTCCTGCTCGTTGAGCGGCACCAGCGGGGCGTAGGTGCGGATGTTTTCCTGCAAGTGTTCCAGGTAGGTCATGCCGCTGAGCACGGTCAGCACGTGCTCCGGCG
>JAISCS010000141.1 GCA_031265365.1 Verrucomicrobiales bacterium | reverse complement strand
CAAGGTTAGTGGTTTCGTGGTGCGCGACCGGCGTGGAAATTAACGGCAAACCAAAGGCGTGGCGCAAGTGGTTCTCTTTGGCTTGCCACGGCTGCAGTCGCGTCGTCATGGCGCCTCCGCTATTTTGGTTGAATTTTCCGGTTTAATCCGGTGAGTAAAATGCAAATCCCGCGCCGCGCGCCGCCGCTCCCCCGCCGCGCACAACGTGACACTGCGTTTGAGTCGTCGCAACCAGCGCTCCGTGGACGGGTGCGTCATGACCGGCAAATCGCGCCAGGGAAAAACTTCCCCCGCCCCGCCGCTGACCGTGACCGCGCTCATGCTTCCCCCTTCGGCGTCACCGCCGCGTTGTCCGTGGCGCGCGACCACTCCACGGCAATTTTGTTTTTCGGGATCCCGTTCTTGTCGCGCTGCAAACACGCCGTCACAAACGCCGGCGCGCCCGCGCCGAGCACCCCGGCGGCCTTGGCGCGCAACTCCTTCCCGTCCGCGAACACCGCGCGCCACACCGTTTCCGGCCGGTAAAACTCCCGCAACTTGACCATGCCGGTCAGCGACTGCAGGTAAGCGTAGGTCTTGCTCCCGTCGGCAAACGACTTGACGACCGCGTCGGCGGTAATCACCACCGGCACCGTCAGCGTCGAGCCGCGCGCCAGATACTGTCGACCCTCGCGCTCGGCGTCCGCCAGCGCCACCTGCTCCCCCGTCAACGCCGCGCCCTCCAGCGCGAGCGTGACGCGTTTCAACTCCGCCTCCCGCGCGGCGATTTCCGCGCGCAACGCCAGGCCCCGGTCAACCAATTGGCGGACGGCGGCGCTCATGCCAACCTCCCCAGCACAATCTCGCGCCGCTTGTTGACGGCGCTGATTTGCCGGTTAATGCCGCTGCCACGGCGGTTGCGCTCGCGTTGCACGACGGCGAGGTCGCGCCGGAACTGACGTTCACACGCGTGCATTTCACGGTTTAACTGGCGCAGGCGTTGGTTTAGCCCGCGCAGTTCCTTCTTCTGTTCTTTCCTCATGTTTAATGGACTCATGGTTTTCCTTTCGTTTTTGTTGGTTAAAGCTGCTTGCTTAAATCATCGCGCGCCGCGCGCACCGCGTCGCAGACCCTGTTGGTCATGCCGACGGCGATTTGCTCCAGGTGCAGATGCAACGCATTGACCGCGCTGACGGCGGGATGCTCGCCGCGTGCCGTTACCCGCCCGCGCTTGGCGCAGGCGAGAATGCCCAGCACGCTGGCGGCCGCCTCCACGTTCCCGCACCAGACTATTTGCGAAAGATAGTGAAACACATGCTCGCACTCCCCGACACAGACGACCGCCTTGCCCCACGCCAGCGCCAGCCCCAGTTCCACGTGCCGCCCGCCGCGCCGGTTGACCGTGCCCGGCGGCTCGGTAAAATTCAACACCGCGTCGGCGCGCTTGATGTCCACAAAATCCTCGGCGGCCGCCAAGGTCTTTTGCTCGTCGCCGAAACCGCCATCGTCCACTTCCGGGCGATACAGCCAGGACGCGGTGATGACGTGCCCCTCGGCGCGCAACCGCTCGGCATGTTGTTTCAGTTCGGTTTTCCGGCTGTAGGGGCCGGCCACATATACTTTCAGTTTAGTATTCATAGGAAAACTTGGATTGATTGACTATTCCCCCCCCCGCGCCAGCAGCGGCCGTGGCGCGCGCGAGGTGCTGACGGAGCAACCGCGCGAACTCATGCGCCGCCGTCACGCTGTGGGTGTGGCACGAGCGGCGCGTCTCGCGCCCGTTGACCCGCACCGCGCAATACAGGCGGCCGGCAACCCGCCGGCAGCGGAACGAGTCCTGGATGGGGCCGATGCCCATGACAAACCTGGCGGTGCCGCGCCGGAAAAGCCGGTAGCCCTCGCCCTTGATGCTTTTGCGGGCGGACTTCATGCGTCCCTCCCGCGCCGAACTTTGTTCATGGCCTTGAGCGGCAGACCAATCGGCGCACCGCGCAACGCCGTGACTTCCGCCCCGGGGTGATGCGTCAACAAATAACCGCTGGTGCGCTCCACCGCGTCAATGTTGCCTGCCGCGCCAAAGTGCAAGGTCAGCTTGTGACCACCGGCGGTGACAAAGTCCACCTCGTACCACAACCGCGGCCGCTCGACATGCTCCAGTTGCGGCTGCGGGAATTTTTTCGTGTTCATATTTTTGGAATTTGAGAGTTGAGATTTACTTGGAATTTGGTTTTTGAAATTTGGAATTTCTCCCCATTGCCTTCGCCTCGGCTAGCTGGTCAAGCCTGGTCCCGCGCACAAAGTCACTGACAATATCCACCACCAACGCGTCGGTGATGACGCCCGCCCCCGCGCGCAGTCGCGCGCGCTTGATAACGTTCACCATCAAGCCGCAGTAACCTTCGGTTGAGCGCGCCGCGTCCACCAGCGTCGCCACCGCCTCCGGCTCAATCGCGCCGCCCGCGTAATGCGCCGCCACCGCCCGCAAATCCCGCTCCGGCATTTGCGCCGGCAAATGGAATGGCGTCACGCGACCTTGGTATTGCCCCGGCGCCCACCGCGCGTTTTGCTCCAACGCGCGATTAAGCGATTCCGTGAATTGGTAAGTGGCGACATTGAGGATGGAACACCCGCGACCGTCAGCGTACAACTCGCGCTCCAACTCAATCCGCAACGGCTTGGCCTGTATCTTCGGCGGCCACAACCGGTGGGCCTCATCCATGATCAGCACGTCAATCCCATGCGGCCCGAAACACGCCTTGAGTTGCTGCGTCAACAACCCCGCGCGCGTGCTGCCGTCGGTGCCAATGCCCAGCGGCCGCGCCAACTCCGCCGCGAACGAGCGGTAGTCATTCGCGGCGGGACACTCCACCCACACGCACCGGTGCAGGTTCCGCAGCCAGCGCAGCCGCAGACACTCACTCTTGCCCGTCCGGTTCTTGCCCAACAACTCCACCATCGCCGGCCCCGCCGCCGCCGCGTAGTCAAACGCCTCCCCCGCGATGGCGTCCACCCGCGTCTTGACCAGCGCCGGAATGAACGCCTCGAATGCCGCGCGGTAACGCTCCACCGCGCGCACAAACACGCCGAGGTCGGCGTCCGGGTCGGTGAGGCAGGCCCGCAAATGGTCGCGCGTCAGCGCCAGCCGCTCGCGCGCCGGGAGCTTGATGGTAATGCCGCCGCTGATGCGGATGGCGTGGTCAAAGCCGTTAAGCAACTGCTCGCCGGTGCAGCGCGCCACGTTGTGCGTGTAATTAAAGAGCCACACCAGCGCGTGCCGCTCCCGCTCCGTCCGGTGCCGCGCGTAGCGCAACACCGTCGGCAGACTCACTTGCAGTCCCGCCACCTTGTGATGCGCGAAATTAGCCAGCGCCTCGCGTTCCAGCCGGTCTTTTGCCTGTTCGATTTCTGTCCTCATGTTTTTGCCTTTCGTTTTTTGTTAGGGTTAAGCCGTCGCCAAAACTTCTTCGTCAACGTCAGCGTGCGCGCGCTTGTGCTCGGTTAGTTTGTTGAGCAAATCGCGCTGCGACTTGCTGACCTCATCCTGCGGTTCCACTACATCGCGCCGGTTGCGCCCGGCGTGCATATCGCCAAGCAACTCCGATTCCACCGGCTCCGCCGTGCCGTCCGCCACCTCGACGGCTTGCCCCGCGCGGAATTTTTGCGTGTTACGCCTGGCGTCG
>JAISCS010000137.1 GCA_031265365.1 Verrucomicrobiales bacterium | reverse complement strand
CCGAGTTGGCCGGCGTAGTTGGGTAACTGGGTGGCGTAATTGTCCGCCCAGATGTTCAGGTCTTTTTCATTCCGCGCCAGATAGTCGCGGTACATTCTATTCGGTATGTTTTTGCTCATAATGTTCTTTGGTTTGAGGTTAAGGGTTCCATTTTTTACAAAGAGTTCATGGAGTTATTGGAGCAAGTTAGCCTTGGCTAAACCGCCCCCTCCAATTCCTCCATGTTCTCGTTGTAAAAGGTTTCATTTTGCGCGTGTACAACCTGAGGATGTATGCGTGCAATCTTGGGCTGTATTCGTACAGCCTGAGGATGCATGCGTACAACCTTGAGATGTACTCGTACAACTTGAGGATGTATGCGCGCAACTCTGGGCTGTGCTCGTACAGCCTGAGGATGTATGCATACAACCCTAGGCTGTACTTGTACAATCCGAGGATGTATGCGTACATCCTTGGGATGTACCGGTGAATTTTAAGGGAATACGCGTGCCGTTGGGCGGCGGACTCGTGCAAAATAAAGGGGGACGCGTGCATTTTGGTTCAAGGTTAAGGTGTTTATCCTTGGCGGCGGCGGATGAGGGCGGTGACGGCCAGCAAGCCGGCGCCGACGCCGAGCAACACGGCGGCGGACGGTTCCGGGATGACGGTGACGTTAACGCCGCTGATGGTGTAGGAAAAGGTCTCGCCGCGGAAAGCGATGCCATCCAATGCGTAGCCGGTGACCACGCTGTTTACTTGCACGGATTTGTTGAGAAGCTCGGTACTGTCTATCAGATATTTGAAAGTGTAATTACTGTCGCCGTTAGCGGTGATGCTGAAGGTGACGTCATGGAACTGTTGGTCCTTAAGGATGGTTCTCTCGGCGAAATCGGTACCCGCAAAGGACATGCCGTTTTGCCCCATCAAGGCGCTGTCTCTACTCTTGACTGAGGAATTGTAAGCGATGGGACAGTCCATGACATAGAGGCTGGTTTTGGCCGTGTCGCTGGCAAAGCCGAGGGAAAATTGGCTGGATTCGGCGCTTGCGTTAATGGCGACGGTGACGGTGAAGCTGAGACCTTCACCCACGGCCCAGCCGCTGAGCGTGTGTTTGTCCGGGGCGAGGCTGCCCTCGTCAAAAGCCCGGTACACAACGTTGCCACCGTTGCTGTTGATGGCCAGATTGCTACCGGAAACCGTGATGGCGGTCTGGTTGTTGTTGATGGCCAGATAATTTCCCGCGTTGGCCCCGCCGGAGAGCGTGGTGCCGGACAGGGTGGCGCCGGTCCAGTCGGTATCGTTAATCAACACCTGCGCCCGCGCGCCGCCGATGGCGAGCACTGCGGTGGCGCTGATGGTGAGAATGATAACTTTCATATTGATATAGTTCATATATTTTTCGCTCATAGGGCGCCACTATATAAAATATCATCTCGATGGCAAAAACTTTTTCGTGTTACAGTAACACGGATTTTCTCGCTCAAAAAATTCATGCGCCGGGGCGCGGAGAGCGTGGAGCCGGAACACCCCCCGCCGACCACGCCTCCCGCGCACACCAATTCCCCTTCCGTGAAGGGGTGGCCGCGTGGCGGACGGGGTAGTTCAGCGTTAATAGGAAACGAACACCAAACGCTGAACTACCCCGTCGGCTCGCGCCGCCACCCCTTCACGGAAGGGGAATTATGCTGCGGCCACCACATGCCGCGGCAATTCCACCGCTCATGGGGTAGGACCTAAAAAAAGACCGTCAGCGCCGCCGGTCGGCAAGCATCGGCGGTTGGTAATTTTGGTCGCCGCCGAGCTTGAGCCAACTGCGGAACAGCATGAGGTTGAACAATAATCCCGGCCCGGCAAAACACAAACTCCACACCGGAATGTAGCGGTAGGCCTCTTGTTTGTCGCCCAAATACTTGCCCAGCACGTCGAGAAACAGGCCGGCGACAAAGCCGCCCAGGATGCCGCCGATGGCGCGGCACACGCCGTTGAACGAGCAAAACTGCCCGTAGTGCGTTCGCGGGAACATCCGCATCAGCAGCGGCGGGTCGCCCATCGCCCACAGCGCCGCGCACGGCGCGGTGAGGCCGAAGGTAATGGCCATCAGCACTGGGAACGATTGCGCCGCCGCCGGTCGCCACACCAGCCAGACGTAGATGGACACGAGGTTGGTGACGATGCCAAGCAGCGAGCCGCCGAGCACCACGCGAATCGGATGATAACGGTCGGCCAGCCAGCCGGTGCCGAGCACGAAGACGGCGACCATGATGCTGAGGGTGCCGTTGATAAAGCCGATTTGTTGCATGGTCAGCCCGACGCTGAGGTTGAAGAACACGGCGAAGGTCACCATGCCGCCGCCGATGGCGCCGTTGAACGAGGCGAGCCATTGCCACCAGTAGTGCTTCACGCCGAGGCATTCCTCCGCGTAGGTTTTCACCGCCGCGACCGGCCCGGTGGCGCCGCCCACATACGCTGGCGGTGGCGGATAGTTTCCCTCGCGCACGAACAGGCACATCAGCCCGAAGCCGAACAAATACAACGCCGCCGCGCCGAGCAAAATCCACAGGTAATGCGAGGTCGCGTAGGGAAAAACCAGCACGTTGTACAAACACGCGGCGATTTGCGAGATGACGCGAAACCACGACATGAACCGCGCCAGCAAATGCTCCGGCACCACGTCGTTGAACAAATACCAGAACGTCGAGGTGACGAAGGTGTTGAACACGGTGAAGACAATCATCATCGCGCCGATGAACCAGATGGCGAACGTTGACGGTGAGATATGTTCAATCGTCGCGCCCAAGTGCCCGTGCAGCCAGAAGCCCAGTTTGTCGCCAAAGCCGAGCACCGCCAGCAGCAGCACGATGAACGGCAGCGAGAACACGATGAACGGGATGCGCCGCCCCCAGCGCGAGCGGAAGCGGTCGCTCTTGAAACTGATGACGGGGTTGAGCAGCGAATACACTAACGATGGCGCGCTGCCGAGGATAAGGCCGATTTCCCAGTCCGACGCGCCGAGTTCCTTGAACTTCAGCGGCATGATGCTGGGCACCACCGCCTCCATCAGCGTGTAGCAAAAATCGCCCCACAGCAGCCAGAAAAACAGTATGAGCAAAGCTGGTTTCGTATAGGTGAGCGAGCCACAGCGCCAAGTTTTGTCATTCATAATTTTTACCCAAGCAAGTGGGTATTCCAGCGACACCCCAAGAAAATACAAGATAAATAATTAGATTTGACATCTTCGGTGATATTTTAATTCTGATTGAAAGAAAGTTATGTCGGAATATGATTGCATGCAGCGCTGACGCCGGCACACGCCCCACCGCCCCGGCCTCCCGCGCCAGCGCATTCCCCTTCCGTGAAGGGGTGGCGCGGAGCGACGGGGTAGTTCAGCGTTGGGACAGCAGAAAGCCGAAAGCTGAAAACAGAAATAATTTCAGCTTTCGGCTTTCGGCTTTCTAATTTCCCTTAACGCTGAACTACCCCGTCCGCTCCGCGGCCACCCCTTCACGGAAGGGGAATTTGCTCACGCAGGGGCATGGGCGGTGGAGGGAGGGCCGGCGTCAGCGCTGCCACTGCTAACAGCGAGGAACCCAAAAATTACTGCACGCATCTCCACACCGACCCGTTTTTGGTGAAGCGCGGCTCATGAGTGTCCCGTCCGACCGGCGTGTCGTAGGGCGCGACCTGGAATATCGGCAGCACCGGGCCGTCCGGCGTTTGCTCGTAAGTCGCGCCTTCTTGCTCAATCATCAGGAAGGCGAAAAATTCCCCGCCGGGCCGCTCGCCAATCAAAATGTCGAGGTCGTAAATCTCGTCCGCCTTCAAGTCCAGCCAGTCGCCGCTATATAAACGCCCGCCCGGCGCCTTGAGGCCCGGCGCGTAGGTCGCGGGATTTTCCGGCCACTTGACGCGGCGAAACGCCTCGCGCGGCTTTTGGTGAAACGGCGAGAGCAACACCATTTTGCCGTTCACCGCCACCGCGAGTATGTCGTCGGCGCAGCCCCAAAACCGCCAGCGGCCCGCTGACGGTGGCGCGACCTGGCCTTTGTAGTGAATCACCCAGCGCGTCGGCTGGACCCGTGGCCCGGCGTCGAACGCCTTCGGCCCCGCGCCGGCGGAGGAATACGGGATGAATATTTGCGTGCTGTACAGCGGCTTCACCACGCGGAAATAACGGTTGAGCACCGTCTCGTCCCAGCCGTTGGCGAAAAACTCATCCAGCACGCGCCAGTAGTCGTCGCCGTTCACCATCGCCGGCTCGCCTTTTTGCGTCTGTTTGAAATCGTAAAAAATGCCGATGAGCGCCGCGCCGTCGGCGCTTTTCTCGCCGAACACGTTGCGCTCTGCCGCTTGGGTCCATGCGGGGAAAAACGCCGCCAGCGCCGCCGCCAGGATTGCCGGGGAAATTTTTTTCACGGGACTGGCCGGCAGGCTGGCGCGGATTTTCAAGATAAAAACGCGCGCGCTCACCGTTAGCGACATGATGATGGTTTGCATATATTCCTTCATATTTTTCACCGTTAGTATGCAAAATATCGACTTCATGGCAAAACTTTTTCGGGTTACCGTAACGTGATAGTTGTTATGGTAATTCACCTTGGGATGGCGGCGTCACTGAATTTGCTGACGCGGGTGTGGTGGCTGATTCTCTCTCGTGGAGTTTGTGGCCGGAACGCTGAAACACCCCGTCGGCTCCGCCGCCACCCCACATCGAGAGGGGAATCAGCTAACGCCGCAACCAACCCCGCCGGTCATGCCCCGGCGGCAGCGAATTCCCCTCTCGAAGGGGGGT
>JAISCS010000136.1 GCA_031265365.1 Verrucomicrobiales bacterium | reverse complement strand
CCGAGTTGGCCGGCGTAGTTGGGTAACTGGGTGGCGTAATTGTCCGCCCAGATGTTCAGGTCTTTTTCATTCCGCGCCAGATAGTCGCGGTACATTCTATTCGGTATGTTTTTGCTCATGATATTCTTTGTTAAGGGTTGGTTTTATTAATCCGCAGATTACGCAGATTTTCGCGGAAGTTTTTGGTTAAGGTAATCTGTGTTCATCTACGTCATCTGCGGATAAATTAGTTCATTTTTTTGACAGGATTTACAGGATTCACAGGATGTTTTTTTTGAGAGGTAAAGCATGTTTTTGAAAATCCTGTCCATCTTGTTAATCCTGTCCAATATTCTCGTTGAATATGGTTCATTTTGCGCGTGTACAACCTGAGGATGTATGCGTGCAACCTTGGGCTGTACTCGTACAGCCTGGGGATGTATGCGTGCAACCTTGGGCTGTGCTCGTACAGCCTGAGGATGTATGCGCGCAACCCTGGGCTGTGCTCGTACAGCCTGAGGATGTATGCATACAACCCTAGGCTGTACTTGTACAATCCGAGGATGTATGCGTACATCCTCGGATTGTACCGGTGAATTTTAAGGGAATACGCGTGCCGTTGGGCGGCGGACTCGTGCAAAATAAAGGGGGACGCGTGCATTTTGGTTCGAGGTTAAGGTGTTTATCCTTGGCGGCGGCGGGTGAGGGCGGTGACGGCCAGTAGGGCGGCGCCGACGCCGAGCAACATGGCGACGGATGGCTCCGGGACGGCGGTCAGCGTCAGCAGGCCGGTGTCACGGATGAAGGTGTAGTAGGTGTGGTCGTCGAGGGTCCATTTCCATTCGTTGCCGGTGGCTTCCTCGACCCAGTCGCCGCCGACGAAGTTGACGTTTAGCGTGTCGATATTATAGGTGCCCGCGCCGGCAAAGAGGTTCCACTCAAGGCTGGCGGTGGGGGTGAGTGCTTCCACCGCGGAAAGGTCGAGGTTGATGGTGCCGTCGTTGAGGGTGACGGTGCCGCTGTTGTTGATTCGGTTGATGGCGAAGGTGTCGTCCATTTGGAAGAGCAGACTGGCGCCGCTGGCGAGTTGGAAGCCGCCGGCGCTGACGATGGTGTCACCGGTGTAGGTGTTGGTGCCGCTGAGTATCAGCGTGCCCGCGCCGGCTTTGGTAACGCCGCCGTCGCGCGGCGCGCTGTCGTGTTGCAACGCTTTTTGTACCGTCAGCGAACCGTTTGCGATGTCGAAATTGCCGCCGCCGCTGTTGACGAATATACTGCCGGAGGTCATGGTGCGGACGTTGTTGCTGGCGACGCGGATGGTGCCGCTGTTCAAATACAACGCGCCGGAGGTGTCACCTTTCATCATCACACCATTACCCGTCGCGACCTCAATTTTCCCCCCGTCCAAATGATACTGTCCGTTGGCATGAAAACTCACCGTCATGCCACCAGTGGCGAGCAGTGTGCCGCCTTTCTGGTTAATGGTGCCGGTACCGCTATTAAATTCAATGCCGTTGACCCCCGCTCTAACGTCAAGCACGCCGCCATCCAGCAGGTTAAGCACCACATTGTTCTGGACCCGGGCATTGCTTAAGGTAATGAAAGTGCCGCTGATGTTGAGGCTGGCGCCGTTGCTTCCCAAATTACCGTCAGCCAGTTGAAAATAATTCGTGACGCTGACCGTGCCGCCACTGCCCAAATTGATATTGCCGCCGCCGACCAGTACTGTGCCGGAGAGCACTAATTCCCCACCGGCACTTGATTGCAACGCGAGTGCGCCCGCGCCCGTGATGTTGCCGGAGAGCGTTACTTTATTGGCGCCGACGATAAATTGGCTGTCCCCCGGAAGCGTAAAATTTTGGGAAAACACGGCGTTGTTCGCCGTGGCACCGGTGACGGTGTCGCTGCCAAAGGTGAAATACGCCTTCTTGTTTGAAGTCACCGTCTGGCTATCGCCCAGCGCGGTCTGACTGTTCACGCCTATTTTGATTTCATACTGAGTGCTGTGCAGCGCAATGTTGCCGGTGAAAGTGTTGTTACCCGACAAATACAGCCAGCCATTGCCGCCGCCGCCCCAGAAAATGTCCAGCCCGCCGCTGCCGGTGATGTCAGAGCGGATGGTGGCGGTTCTGCCGTTGCCATCGTTGGTGAAAAGCCATAAGTCACGCCCATTTCCGGCCTGCAAGGTGCCGCCGGCGATGGCGCCGTTGGCGGCGAAAGAAATGCCGCCGGATTCAATGGTGTTCAGTCCGCTCAGGGTCAGCGTGGGGTTATTTGCGCCGAGGCGCAGACTTTGCATGGTAACGGCGTCCCATGTTTGACTGGCGGTTAAGTTAGTGTTCACGCCGCTGCCGTAAGCGTTGGCACCGTATGACACTATCGACGTGGTTCCGTCGGCGGTCAACATGGCGAAGTCACCGTTTTCCCAGCGCGCGCCGAGCATGAAGCCGTCGGTGAGCACGCCGCTGCCGACGTCGTAGGTTTGCTCCTTCACATCCGGCAAAGTTCCTGTATTCCACACCCACGGATCGGCTTGCGCACTACTGAGGATGAAGGTTATTCCAACAATCAGACCCATTAATATTTGTTTTATGATTTTCATGACGCGGACAGTTTTCCACAAAAAGAAAAAACATGCAACAAAAATTTTCGTTTTGAAATAAAAAATAATACTTTATGTCTTGGTGTCGGATTATTTGACTGACGGTGGCGGCAATGGAAGCGTTAACGCCGGAACAATCTGATTCTATCCCGTGAACAGTGGAATGGCAGTGGCGTGAGGTAAGTGCAGCATAATTTCCCTTCCGTGAAGGGGAATGCGCTGGCGCAGAAGGCCAGGGCGGTGAGGGGGGGCGGCACCAGCGCTTCCACTGCTAACAACAAGGAACCTATATTTTAGACAGGATTAACAAGATGGACAGGATTTTCAAAAATATGCTTTACCTCTAAAAAAAAACCATCCTGTGCATCCGGTAAATCCTATCCAAAAAAAATGAACCTTTTACAACGAGAGCATGGAGGAATTGGAGGGGGGCGGTTTAGTCAAGACCAACTTTCTCAAATAACTCCATGAACTCTTTGTTAAAAAATGGAACCTATTTTCATGGTCAGCGTTGCAAGTATTTGCCGCGTGGATTTTGCTCCGCATTGGAAGCGGAGTAAACGGGGCGCGTTTAAGTGATAATGATAACGCAAGTGGCACCGTTGATTTTACAGGGAAAAAGTGAGCGGGCGAAGGGATTCGAACCCTCGACATCAACCTTGGCAAGGTAGCATTTTTACTCTGTAAATCAAGTTTTTTAGGCGGTTACTCCGCCTTTTAGTCGGAGTAATGCGGAGAAAAACGGAGCGCAATCACTTGCGGTAATCACGGGGGAGCAGCACTACCCAGTAATGGGTTCGCTTGTGCCTCGTGAAAAAAATGTCCGTGTCTGGCAGTTGCCGGATGGCAGATGGGGGGTGGATGTCGGCATGATTGCCGGCAAACGCGCCCGTACGACTTGCCAAAACGAGGCGGACGCACAGGAAAAAGCCCGTCGCTATTTAGAAGAATACGAAAAGACCCAGAAGGCGGGGGAGACTCTAAGTTCAGCGGCCAAAACCGTCGCGGCTTCCGCTATCGAGTTACTAAAAAACCATGATTTTGAAACGAAGTTTTTAATCACGGCGGTCGAAGAGTATGTCAAACGCCACAACGCCAAAAACCCGCTACCGGACGCCGAATTTTCCTGTGTCGTGGAACGTCTGCTTGAGTCTTACAAAAAATCCAAACGCAATCCCGCTTACGTTCGCAATCGGGGGGGCTTGATGCGACAGGCGGGACAGTATTTCAAGTCGCAGGACATCCGCGACATTGACCGCACGACGGCGTCGAAATGGATTTTTCAATCGGAGGAGACTTCTTCAATTATGACGCGACGGGCGGCAATGACCGCGGTTTTTTCGTTCGCCGTGGAAGAACAGTTGCTTGCCGTCAATCCGCTGCTTGGCATTAAAATTCCGCCACACCTGCAAAATCACGCACTCCCCCGGTTTCTGTCAATCGGCGAGATGGCATACGTTTTGGAAACGGTGCGGCAGCACGATAATTCATCGGTGTTGGCGAGTTGGCTGTTACAAGCGTTCGGGGGCTGTCGGGAGGATGAAATTACCAAGTTGAACGGGTTACGCTGGGAGAATATCTCCTTGGATCCAGACCCGAACAAACGCCTCATTGACATTCCCTACGGTGTGGCGGCAAAAAATGGCCGGGCGCGATTGATTCCTATCAGCGAAAATTTGTACGCTTGGCTGATTGATTTACACAAGGAGAAGGGGGTGATTTGCCTGCCTAATCACGCCAACGATGAAACACACATTCGGGAACTGATGCGCCCCGTTCTCGGCACATGGGGGGACACCTGCAAAAATGCGCTACGGCATAGTTACGCGACCTACCGGCTACCGTTCATCCACGGCGAAAGCCTTGATACCCTGTGCCGGGAAATGGGGAATTCACGCAGCGTGATTAGCCGTCATTATGACGGTTGCCTAAAGGCTGTCAGCGTCGAGGCCCGTCAGGATTTGGCGCGGGGGTACTGGGAAATCACGCCGCAAAATTGCCATGCTTTGGCTGCCGAATGGCTCCAACAACAAGAGTCCCCCGCGCATTCCTGACAACAACAACCAGGCGAAGGATTGGACTGGGGGAGGCACCAAAAGTGAAGGATGATTGCGTGTGCGTAACACTCTATTCCGCGGCTGCCTCCCCCGACATGCTTGATACCATCACCATCAGCGTCTTTCCTGCTTAAACAAAGGGTCTGAGGCGGGGGACAGGCTCCCTCCAAGGCCCGACTTTCCCGCTCAATATTCAGCAGAAAGCCAAAATTGTTATCTTATTGTATTTTGCTTTTTACCGGAAGAAACGTGGGGGAGCGATTGTTCAGAACACTCCATGTAGGTATTCAGCGGTTCTACCTCGTTCAAAATAGCCCTCCACTACCCCAAAAGGCACCGTAAAACCATTTGTTATCTTCTTTCGCTAGCACGGTGTGCATGAAAGCATTCTGAATTTTGTTAGCACTAACTGAATAAGGAAATATTATATGGAATATGCAAAACAAAAATTGGGTGAGAGCAGTGGCAATACCGCTACTGCAGCTCACGTAACCACGAATGCCAGTAAGCTCGAACGGTTCAAGGTCGATGTTCGCACAGCGTTCTTGAACGGGGTAAAACGCAAGCCGCAAATTATTCCTGGCTTGACCGCCGGAACGGTAGGGTTGCTTGTGGCAGAAGGGGGGCTTGGCAAGAGTTTTCTGAGCATTGAAATTGCCCTTGGTGTTGCCGCCAAAGCCCCTATCGCCGGCGGGTTGTGGCCTGAGCCAGAATTAGCAGGTTCGACGGTGGTACTCGCGGCCGAAGACGACGGGGAAGAAATTGGACGACGACTCCATGCTATCGGAAAACAATTCCCCGAACTCCAACGGGGGCTTGACAATGTTCAAATCTACTCGCTTGCGGGAACGATATTGAATGTTACCGACCCGAAATGGTTCAAGGAATTGCGCCAACTCGCCGAAAACAACCAATTCCTGATTGGTGACCCGCTGTGTTGTTGTCATGATCGAGATGAAAACAATGCTGCGGAAATGGCAGGGGTTATTAACGCGTTCAAGAAAATTATCGCTGGCACCGGATGCGCCGTACTGCTAACGCATCACACGTCAAAGTCAAGATCGAAAGATTCACCGCAAGACATGTCGCGTGGGAGTACCGCCTTGGTGAATGGGGTGCGAGTCGTATATGTTATGACGGCTGACACCAGCGAGGACGCCGGGGAAAACTCTATTCGAGTTGAGTGTGCGAAATCAAACAATTTGTCGCCCGATGAACGGGCGACCAAGTTTTTGTCTCGCTTAATCAACAAGGAGCACCCTGAACTCGGCGGGGTTCTGGTTGCCAGTTAAAATCATTCGCCTTGAGATTCAAAAATGGCATGGCAGACAAAATCTGCCATGCCATTTTTTTAAAAATATATTGCTACAGCGACTACAACCTGCTAATAAACAAAAAAAATTTTATGAAAAAGATAAATAAAATCATCGGGCTGGCGTTCACCGCGCTGGCGTTAACTGGAATAACTGCCTGCAATGCCGCCACTGACGGCTTGGCGGAGGCGAAAGCAGCGCTGGGGGACGCCACCAAAATCACGGTGACGGCACCAACCAAGGACAACACTTGGTTTGCCAAGCATCTTGGCGAGGCGGCGAAGGGCAAAATCGTCAGCTTCAAGGTGAATCCCAAGGCTGACGACGAAATCATTTACGTTGAGAAAAAAGATGGAGCGGCGTTGGTGATTTGCCCGATCTCTGACGGCCAGGCGTCCGTGGTAACGGACAAGGAGTTGGTGGCGCAGTATAAGCCGAAGGCGGCGGTGCAGGAAGCTGCGCCGGTTGCCAAGGCGTCGGGGAATTCTTCTTCAGGGAAATCGTCTTGGGAGGTTAAAGGCAAGACTGTGACCAAGGGGATGACTATTGCGGAGGTGAAGAAGTTGCTCGGAGAACCTGCTGCTACAGAAGGAAATGATATTTTACGTTATACTAATAAAAATCCATTTATCAATGTTGGGACACTCAAATATTGGGAATTAAAGTTCAATAATTCACGATTAGTTGATGTTCAATTGGACACATCAAACATTGGATTTAGCTTATGATGGCAAAAGTCTATCTCTAGTGCTATATCCAAACTAAGGCGGAACATAAACAACAAATGCCCACAGAGTTATCCTCTATGGGCGTTGTTGTCTAATATTATTCTCCCAGCCGTCTGGAATGAGAGGCATTGGCGATTACCGGCGAAATATCAGGCTGCTGCGATAGAAGTTTGGGGGCTTCCAGAGTGCCAACCCCACGTGAGTCTAATTCCCCCTGAATAATCACACCGATAGTATTGTAAAATGGATGTCCTAGGTATTCGTCTCTCAATTCCACCAACATATTCACAGTTAACCTAGACAATACCTCTCTAAGCAAACTGCCGCCTGTGTTATAGACACTCGCTTCCTCTAGAATGGCTTTAACGGCCAACTTCCAATTTAAGGTATTAGTTATGCTCTTCCATAGGTCTTCTGCAGTCCGTGTATCATCCGTTGGGCATGGTTTTAACGCAGCTTCAAGATTTCCTTGTGTGCCATCAAAAATCACACTTGTCCCGTCAAGTAATTCAATTTGCAACATACGAGTTTTTTATAGAGCAACCTCACGACGATGTCTAGGATTAAACCAGCAAAAAAATTTGGATTTTTTCAACCGCTTGAAATCAGGTAACCATGCGGATCGGATAGCGATTAGTACGACTAATTTTGCATGGTAATATTTGCTTTTGATAAAACTTGTGCTAACTTTTAGCGGCAGCGGCTGATAGCCGCTGCCGCTAAAAGTTATTTTGCGTGCTGCTTTTGTTTGACTTTGCCTTGCCCCTCTTCCCCGCTGGCTCCTTGGAAACTAGGATGTCCCGCCAGTTGCCGTATCAGCCACGTTAACGTACATTCACGCGGGCGAGCCATTTCCACCAAGCTCCGCACCAATCTGTTGGCCCATTCACGCAGCTCCCAGTCCAAATGATGATACACTTCCCGTGTATCGTTGTCAGCGGGTAGCAAATTATCCGAGCAAATAAGCTCGCTGATGTCTATCCCGTACTGGCGAAACACAGGCACTAGTCTAGCGTGGGTGGACGCCGGGAAATAATGCCCCGGCGATATTATTTTATATGTTGACTCATTCATGTTTTTTCCTCGTTTTTCATTACGGCTCCATGCCGCAAAATTCTTGTCTGGCAAGCGCCCGAAGTTCATAGTTGCAATCCTCCAAATTTTCTTGCCTGAACTTGCGTAGCAACCTCTCTCCCGTCAAACCGCACCATGCGCGGCGTTCCTTCCAAAGGGTGAACTTTATCCCATGCAAATGTTCCTCTCCCCCGCTTACTGACGGCGGTTCCGGCTGCCACTGACCTTGATAGACGACCGCGACGAGTTCGCCGTTCAGCGGTACAATCAGGCAATGCGGGCGAGCCTGCGCAAACAACACCGGCTTCACCACCAGCAAGTCTTTCCCGATACACAGATAATCGCCGGATGGTGGCGAGCCAGATTCTTCGGCCGTTGAAGGTGATTGATTGGATGCCGCCGTTTTTATCCCGGCGACCAATTCCGATTGCTCCTGATGCGATAAGTTCATTCAATTTCCTTTCGTCCAAGACCGCGATTTTTTGCGCGTCCAGATTCTTCGCCAGCGGATACACATTCGTTGTGCCGCGGGATTCACGCCGCTTGCCGGATTGCGCGTAGCGCGTCCAGCGCATTTCCTGCATGGCACGCAAATCCCGCCGCTGCCACCGGATGCCGCGGCCGTTCACCGAATTGCCAATCACCAGATGCGCGTGCGGATGGTTGCGGTCTTGGTGAATGACCGCGACGTACTTTGCCCCGATGGCAAAATTTTCCACAAACTCACCCACCATAAACCGCAACCGCCGCAACGCCTCCCCGCGTGCTGCTCCCTGGCAATCTTCCACGGAAATCACCACATGGCGCACCGGCCGGCATCCGCCGTGATGCCCCGCCAGCAGCGAACGGCTATCCACCGACGGCTGGCGCAATGCCACACCGTCAAGATTATGCACGATGTCCGTTACACGGTCAGCGCACGGCATTTCATCCCCAGTCCGTGCATGGGCACGGTAGCAGTGCGCCAACAGCGGCTTGGCGCGTTTGGGCGAGGGCTTGACCGCGACAATGGCTTTCATGATTGTTTCCCCCTCATCCGGTCAATCAACTTTACCGCCGCCTCGACCCGTTCCACGTTCAGTCCCTTGCCCATGTGGGCCAAATGGCAAGCCTGATTGAGCAACACCCCCACCCGCCGCAATTCTTCCAATGCCACCGTCAGCGCGTGGAGATTCACCCCTTCGCTGACGCTCGCCAGCAGTGCCGCCACGATTTGTCGGCGAACGCGGGGCGGTATCCCGCCAAGCTCCTGTTGCAGCTTGGCGGGGAGAGACAGTCTGATGTTTAGTTGGCGGGTGTTTTTCATAATCGCGTTGGGTTGCGGTGTGTGCCAGTTACACATTTCCGCTATTTCGGTTTTCTGGCGAAACCTCATCCGCTCCAATGTTACTGGCCAAAGGGGACGCTGACGCATCCCCCTTGGAACCCCCTGGCCACGCCAGCAGTGCGGCGAAAGTTTTCGCCACCAAGCGGCGCGTGGCGCGCTTGATAATGAATTGCCCGACACTGTCAGCGAGCCGCGCATCAATGGCGTCCACCAGCGCCGGTTGCGGGCGGTTGACGCCCAGTTTTTTCAAGTGCTCGAAAATAATTTTCTGCGTGTCCATGCTTACAAAATGAAACGCCGCACGCGGGGGAGCACAAAAAAAGTGAGGGGGGAGAACAACTTTTTTCACGGTAGCATTGAAAGTCATTGCCGCGTGGATTTTACTCCGCTTTAATAGCGGAGTAAGAAAGGCATTATTGGGGTAGTAACGCTGACGGTGTCAATTTTACTCCGCATTGGAAGCGGAGTAAATGGGGCGCGTTTAAGTGATACCGCAAGTGGAGCCATTGATTTTACAGGGGAAAAGTGAGCGGGCGAAGGGATTCGAACCCTCGACATCAACCTTGGCAAGGTTGCACTCTACCAACTGAGTTACGCCCGCGTTTGAAGAGTGTTGAGAAAATACGCGACCTTCACGCCGGACGCAAGCTCTTTTTTAATTTTTTTTCGACATCGCCGCGCGGATGGATTAGCATCTCCCGCCTATGAGTTTGCCTATCAAATCCGCTGACAGTTGTGTTTTTTCGGAAATCTCCCTTGGGGAAATCATGTTGCGCCTTGACCCGGGCGACACACGCATCCGCACGACGCGGGCGTTTCGCGCCTGGGAAGGCGGCGGCGAGTATAATGTCGCGCGCGGATTGCGGAAATGTTTCGGCTTGAAAACGGCGGTGGTGACGGCGTTGGTGGATAATGAAGTCGGGCGGCTGATTGAGGATTTGATTTTGCAAGGCGGCGTCGCCACCGATTTCATCAAGTGGGCCGCTGACGATGGCATCGGGCGCTCGGCGCGCAACGGGCTGAACTTCACCGAGCGCGGGTTCGGCGTGCGCGGCGCGGTCGGCGTCTCGGATCGCGGCAACAGCGCGGCGTCGCAGCTGAAGCCCGCTGACCTTGACTGGGAGCGCATCTTCGGCCAACTCGGCGCGCGCTGGTTCCACACCGGCGGCATTTACGCGGCGCTGTCGGACACGACGCCGGAGGTGGTGCTGGAGGCGGTGCGGGCGGCGAAGAAACACGGCACCATCGTCAGCTACGATTTGAATTACCGGCCGTCGCTGTGGAAGTCCATCGGCGGGCAACAGCGCGCGCGGGAAGTGAACCGCGAGATTGCCAAGTATGTAGACGTGATGATTGGCAACGAGGAGGATTTCACCGCCTGCCTTGGTCTTGAAGTCGAGGGTTTGGACGAAAATATCTCCAATATTGAGATTGATAAATTCAAGGCGATGATTGAGCGCGCGGTCCAGGAATTTCCGAACTTCAAAGCCACGGCGACGACGCTACGCACGGTGAAATCCGCGACGGTCAATTCATGGGGCGCGATTTGCTGGCACGACGGCAAATTCCACGAGGCGATTTATCGTCCCGACTTGGAAATTTACGACCGCGTCGGTGGCGGCGACTCGTTTGCGTCGGGGTTAATCTACGGTTTCCTCACCACCGGCGACGCGGCCAAGGCGGTCAACTACGGCGCCGCCCACGGCGCGCTGGCGATGACTACGCCTGGCGACACGTCCATGGCGACGCTGAAGGAAGTGGAAAAACTCATGGCTGGCGGCAGCGCGCGCGTGGTGAGATAAGCAAAGACCTGACCGCGAATTGACACAAAAAAACAGTCGCGGTTAGCGGTTGCTTTTGGGGATTTTATTCGTGTCAATTCGTGTTCATTCGTGGTTTGGGATTGAGCTTCTATCCCGTGAACAGAGGAATGGCAGTGGCGTGAGGTAAGCGGAGCATAATTCCCCTTCCGTGAAGGGGTGGCGCGGAGCGTCGGGGTAGTTCAGCGTTAGTTTGGAGTTTTGAAATTGGAAATTGGAATTTACTTGAAGTTTGGCATTTGGAATTTTGTGCTGGGTTTCTATTAACGCTGAACTACCCCGTCCGCTCCGCGGCCACCCCTTCACGGAAGGGGAATTTGCTGGCGCAGAAGGCCGGGGCGGTGAGGGGGGCGGCGTCAGCGCTGCCACTGCTAACAGCGAGGAACCAATATTCACCGGAAGATTTTTTGCCGATTCTTGGTGAATTGGACAACCCTTGCATTGTCGCTGGTCAAGCGACCACCGTCAGCGGATTTGCAGATTTTTCAACCGCCAGCATACCAGCCATTGCACCAGCGCGGCGGTCACGGCCAGCGTCGGGATGAGCAGCCACCACCAATCGGCGAAAAAGAACAGGGCACAGTAATAATTTCTGGCAGAGAAACCTTTGGCGTAAATAGGCAGTTGCATGCTTGCCATCCATATCACCCACCAGACCGTCGGCGCGGTGCGCCAGACTTTGCCGGACAGTGGTAACAATAACACGCCTTGGAATAGCAACAATATCAACACTCCGGCACTGACGGTCAGGCCGTAGTTGTACCATTCACCGCGCGGGAACGTGACGGTGACCTCGCGGTTGGTGGTGGTGGTTAATTTGGGGTTGACGGGGTTTTGTCCGATGGTGACTGTCGAGTTCGGATAAGTCTGTGTATGAGTGACCTTGATGGCGCGCGAGTCCGGTTGCCACACCACTGCCACCGCGCCGTCCATCAGCGTCGGGAACAATAGCAGACCGACAAGCAGCAGTCGTGTGTAATACAGTCGGCACCGCGAGACGGGCCGGCTCAGCATGAATTCCGCGCAGGGCAATACCCAATGACAGTCAGCGTCCGCCTGTAACGGAATAAATAAAAAGGGAATGAAAGTAAACTGAAGCAGCATGGCCAGGGGAAAAATTGTGCCGAGTTCCACTAGCAACGGTAACAACGCCAAAGGGAACAGCAAACACAGCATGATAATTGAAAATCCCAGCCATCGGTCATCGGCGTTCCAATAGAATTGCACATACGGCCACAGTTGTTTCAGGCGGTTCATCAGCATACCTCCGAGTTGGCCAGACGCTTGACGCCGTAATGGTGCGCGCCCACCGTCAGCACCAGCAGGATGAGTGTCAGCGGAAGAACCTGCGCGGTGCAAAAACGCTCGACGTCGGTGAAGTCCGGCCAGTCCAGCAGCAGCGTGATAAAAACCACCAGCCCGAGCAGGAGCAAATTCATTACGACCGTCAGTGCAAGATAGGCGAGGCACGCGAAGAACAGCGTTTGCGCCGCCAGCATGGCCAGCCAGAGCAGGATGAAAAGCCCCGACGCTGACGGCGGGCCGGCGCTGTCGCTGACCGTCAGGCTATGGTACACCGTCAGCGGGATAACCAGCCACAGGTAAGCGGCCCAGAAGAATAAATTTTTCACCAACAGCCAGTTTCGACGATTGACCGCATGGGCGAAAATAAATTCCTGACCGGCTGGATATTTTGACTCAAAGGAGAATTCACGACAATATTCACGATAAACAAATCCCAAGGTGGAAGGTAGCAGCAAGGACAAGCAGAACAGAAAAAATAAAACGGACATGGATGATTTGGATGACCGGTTGACTATTAGCATGACATAGGCTGTCATCGCCAGCGGTATCAGCGCCGCGCGCCAAGTGCCCGCGCGCCATTCATGTTTGACTAACAGCCAGAGTTTCATGGTCAGCGCACCTCCGCGTTGATGAATTTCCTCGCGCTGAAATGGTATACGATGACGGTCAGCGCCAGCAGCACCGCCCAATATCCCAACCAATGCCGCCCCAGCCAAGCGACAGAATATTCATAAAATGAAATTTTATGCACGAGCCTTTCGTGAAAGAAAAGCTCACCGAGTGGCCATAACAACGGCAGTATGACGAAAAGCATGAAATAAAACGGATTGCGCCAGCCGAGGCCGAAGGTGGCTCCGTAAAACAGTAATGTCAGCAGCCAGACATAGCCCAGATTATAGGCAGTGATTTGATTCCCGGCACTGGGAAGATGGATGTAATTTTCGTTTTTGCCATCGTCGGCTTTTTCCAAACGCGCGCCGGCGAAATTTCCCAAGTAAAATATTTTGCTGTTCTCTCGATACTCCGCCGTTTGGTAAGGCAGTTGCACCTTGTAATCCGGTTGCGTGAGATTGTACGCGAAGATGCCTAGGAACGGCACTAGCAGGCTGACCGCCAACAGTGAACTTTTGACCCGGAAAATTTGGCGACGCCTGACTGGCAGCGTGAAAAGAAATTCCAAGGGAGCATTGGACAAATTTTTATTTTTCCAAAACTCCCGAAAAAACACGACGCCGGCAAACATGACTATCAGCGGATAAAAAGTCGCGGTGGAGGGAGCCGAGAGCGAGAAGCCGACATGGATTAAACTGAACACTGGCGGCCAAATGACCCAGAAGGCCACGTAGGGCATTATCCAAAAGGTGACTTTTAACTCATGCTTGATTAACAACCAAGTTTTCATAATGTCCTTTCATCGTCAGCGGGTGGAGATTTCGTAGAAGATGTCTTCCAAATTCAAGTCTTGAATTTCATAACTCGCGCCGTGGCGTTGGGCGCATTGGGCGACGGTCAGCGGGTCGCGGACGCGGGCGGTGACGAGCACTTCATCACGCCCGCTGATGGTGCGGTAGGCGCCGGGATAGGCAAAATTCGCGGCACCGTTGTTGAACGAATGAAAACGGATTTTCTTCACGCTCTCGGCGAGGTCGTCCAGCGGCTCGCTGACGATGAGCTGGCCGCCGGCGATGATGCCGATGTGGTCGGCGATGCGCTCGATGTCGGACAATATGTGCGAGGAGATGAACACCGTCGTCCCACCGTCAGCGTCGCGAAGCAGGCGCAGGATTTCGTCGAGAAACTCGCGGCGGGCGACGACATCCAGCGTCGCCGCCGGCTCGTCGAGGATGAGCAATTCGGGGCGTTGCGCGAGCGCGAGGATGAAGGCGACCTGCCGTTGGGTGCCTTGCGAAAGCTGCCCGATTTTGCGCTGGCAGCTGATGTTGAATTTTCCCAGCAACTGCGCGACCAGCTCGTGATGCCAGCGCGGATAAAACGCCGCGCAAAATTTCACCAGCGCGCCGACGCGGTAGTTGACGGGCAGGATTTGTTTCTCGCTCATGTAGCCGACCCGCTGACGGTCGGCGGGGGTGAACGTGAACGGGTCCTTGCCAAGCACGCGGACGGTGCCGAAGTCGGGCCGCAGCAGACCGGCGATGATTTTGATGGCGGTGGTTTTGCCCGCGCCGTTGCGGCCGAGGAAGCCGTACACACCGCCGCGCGGGACGCTGACGGTGAAATTGCCCAGCGCCAGGTTGCCGGCGCCGAAGTAGCGGTTGACGTTGAGCGCCTCGATGATGTTTTCAGGATTGTTGTTTTGCATAATATTGACGGATTAATTGTTGGAGTTGACCGACGGAAAGGCCGAGGTGCAGCGCCTCGCTGACGACTTGGGCAACGGCGGGGGCGATGAGTTTTTGTTGTTGCGCCTTGCTGAAGCGGTCACGGTCAGCGGCGACGAAAGTGCCCTGGCCGCGCCGGAACTCGACAAGGCCGTCGCGTTCGAGGAACTGGTAGGCCTTGGCGACGGTCAGCGGGTTGACGTGGAGTTCGGCGGAGAGGTCGCGCACGGAGGGGAGTTGCTGACCGTCGGCGAGTTGGCCGGTGGCGATGCGTTGCTTGAGTTGCCGCACCATCTGCCGGTAGACCGGCTCGCCGCTCTGAGGGTTGAGGTGCAGGAACATGAGGTAGTGTATTACAACAATAGAACACCGGGGGCAAGTTTTATTTGACGCAAAGGCGCGCAAGGATTTCATGGGTTTGGGGGAGGCGCTTGGCGTTCTTTGTGCCTTTGCGTCGAATATTGACAACGGCGGCGGACCGTGGCACACTCGGCGGCCTTATGTGGAAACGGATTGTTGGTGGCGCGGTGGCGCTTGGATTGGGGGCGGGCTTGACGGTCGCCGCTGATAATGACACGGAGCCGGCGTGGCTGAAGCTGGCGGTGACGCCGCCGCCGGAGGCCCCGGCGGTGGAGCATGAGCTGACGCTGACGGAGACGGTGGTCGGCGGCAGCGATATTCATCGCGGGCCGACTTCTTACGGTCAGTTGAGCGAGAATCATCTGGACTTTTCCTACGTCGCCGGCGTGCCGTTGCGGGAAGGCTGGCAGTTGCGCGCGGGCGTGGCGTATGAGCGGTATGACTTCGGCTCGTTGCGCGGGGCGGTGTTGCCGAACCGGCTGGGTGTGGCGGCGCTGGTGCTGGGGTTGGACGTGAATTTGTCGGAACAATGGTTGTTGCGGGTGGAGGTGCGGCCGGGGGTGTACGGGGAGTTTTCGCGGGTGACGATGGACCAGGTGAACGTGCCGCTGATACTGGGGGCGACTTATTTGGTGAACGCGGACTGGCAGTGGTTTCTCGGCGTGCAAGTGGACCCGCATTTCGGGACGGGGATTTATCATTGGGATGACGTGCCGGTGATGCCAGGGGCGGGGTTGCGGTGGCGGTTCGCGGACAGGTGGACGCTGCTGGCGATGTTGCCGAACCCGGAGGTGCAATATGAGGTGATGGACGGGTTGCAGGTGTACGTGGGGGCGCGGATGAACGGGGGGAATTTTCGGACGGACAAAAACTCGGGGCGCGGCAAGCTGGCGAACGCGAATTTGTCGTATTACGAGATTCGGGTGGGCGCGGGGGCGCGGTATGCTCTTGCGCCTGGGTTGTCGCTGGAGGCGGAGGGCGGTTCGGCGGTGACGCGGCAGTTTTATTACAGCGGGGCGGATATGCAGTTTCACACTGACCCAGCGTGGTACGCGCAGGTGCGGTTCAGCATGGAGTTTTAGGGGCATTTTTTTTGACAGGATTTACAGGATGCACAGGATGTTTTTTTTGAGAGGTAAAGCATATTTTTGAAAATCCTGTCCATCTTGTTAATCCTGTCCAAAAACGTGGCTCCTCTTGGGCGCGATAACGCTCTTGGCCCTGCGCCGCCGCTGCCGGTGATAAAGCCAGTTAATCTCGCGCAAAGCCGCCAAGACGCCAAGTTATATTAACCAACAAACTCTGCGGCTTGGCGTCTTGGCGTGAGATTCTTCCATCAAACCAATTCCGCGGCTCCGCACGAGATTCTTTTATGTGCTTGAGCCGCCGGATTGGATGGCTAGGTTGGTTCGTTATGGGTGAGGCGATTGTGGAGATTGGGCATTTGCGGAAGGTGTTCGGGAAACTCGTGGCGATTGAGGATTTATCCTTCACCGTCGGGCGCGGGGAGATTGTGGGGTTGCTCGGCGCGAACGGGGCGGGGAAGACGACGGCGTTGTCCATTCTCATGGGATTGATTACGCCGACTAGCGGGTCGGCGCGGGTGTTTGGGTTGGAGTTGGAGCGGCACCGCGTGGCGATTTTGCAGCGGATGAATTTTTCCTCGGCGTACACGGCGCTGCCGTCGAATTTGCGGGTGGAGGAAAATTTGATGGTGTTCGCGCGGTTGTATTCGGTGCGGAACGCGCAGCGGAAGATTGATGAGTTGCTGGAGTTGTTGGAAATCGCGCATTTGAAGAAGCGCGTGGCGGGGCGGCTCTCGTCGGGGGAGTCGGCGCGGGTGAGTTTGTGCAAGTCGTTGCTCAATGACCCGGAGTTGTTGTTGCTGGATGAGCCGACGGCGAGCCTCGACCCAGACATCGCGGACAAGGTGCGGAAGTGGTTGCGGCTGGTGCAGCGGGAGCGGGGCATCGGGATGATTTACACGTCGCACACCATGCGGGATGTGGAGGAGGTGTGCGACCGCGTGTTGTTCATGCGGCAGGGGCGGGTTTTCGCGGAGGGGACTCCGGCGGACATCGTGGCGCGGTTTCGGGAGAAGTCGCTTGAGTCGCTATTTATCCGCGTGGCGCGGGATGGAGAACTGGAAGAAGAAAGTTGAAAGCAGAAAGCTGAAAATAGAAAGCGGAAGTTGGGGGGGTATTTCAGCTTTCTGTTTTCAACTTTCTGCTTTTGCCTCGGAGAAACCTATGAACTGGTCGGTGATATTTGGGTTAGTGTGCCGGTACACGTATATTATCCGGCGGTCGGTGCCGCGCATCATTGAGATGTTGTTTTGGCCGGTGCTGGATTTGTTGGTGTGGGCGTTCCTGACGATGTATTTGCGGGGGATTAGCCATGGGCCGCCGTCGGCGGTGACGTTTTTGCTGGGGGCGATGATTTTTTGGGACGTGTTGTTTCGCTCGCAGCAGGGGATGACGGTGTCGTTCCTGGAGGATGTGTGGACGCGGAACATTATCAATGTGTTCGTGGCGCCGGTGCGGGTGCGGGAGTTTTTGGCGGCGACGGCGCTGGTGGGGTTGTTGAAGGTGACGATTATCATTGTGTTGCTGACGGCGCTGGCGGCGGCGTTGTGCGGGTTTAACTTGTTGGTGGTGGGCTGGGGGTTGGTGCCGTTGTTTGCGAACTTGATTGTGATGGGGTGGGGCATCGGGATGGTGACGACGGCGCTGATTATGCGGTTCGGGCAGGCGGTGGAGATGCTGGCGTGGGCGATTCCGTTTTTGTTCCAGCCGTTGTCGGCGGTGTTTTATCCGGTGAGCGTGTTGCCGGCGTGGTTGCAGCCGGCGGCGCTGGCGCTGCCCTCGACGCATGTGTTCGAGGGAATGCGCGATGTGCTGGCGGGCGGCGGTTTCCCAGCGCGGCATTTGTGGTGGGCGCTGGCGTTGAACGCGGTGTTCTTGGCGGCGGAGGCGGGATTTTTTCTGTGGATGTATGAATCCACGCGGGAGAAGGGGTATTTGGCGAAGTTGGGAACGCAGTAGTTGGCTCAAAACTCATAGTTCAAAACGCAAAACCACAGTTGATTAATTCAAAACTCGTTGACGCTAATGAGCCGGTGGCCAGTCTGCGGCAGCGAGTTTTGGGTTAGGCAGTTGTGGTTTCGCGTTTTGAGCTTTGCGTTTTAAGTTAATGGGCTACCATTCCCCCTATGCGCGCGTATGAGATTTGGCCGGGGTTGTCGGAGGCGTTGAATCATGAGTTGTTGGAGGCAGCTTGCTTGCGGGACAAGCGGTTGTATCGCAAGGCGGTGCAGGATTTGGGCGCGGCGCTGCACAAGCGCGCGCACCAGCTTTTGGAGTTGCCTCGAGCGGCGCGGCATGAGTTGTTGCGGGCGCCGCTGGGGTTGGCGAAGTTCGACACGCTGGGATATAATCTAATCATCAACTGGCTGCGCGGCGCCGGCGAGCCGATGTTGGTGATGTTTTTGGACGGGCTGGGCATCGCGCACGACGGGCATGGTTGCGCGGAGAAGTTTCCTGAGGCGCTGGCGGACGCCCGGCTGGAGCAGGCTTGCCGGGTGTTGTATGAGCGGTTTCCGGCGGAGCAGGCGACGCTTTATCTGCGGGTGTTTCCGAACATCACCGGCGTGGCGTGGGGCGTGGAGGTGGAGAAGTTTGTCCGGCCTGCCGCGCCGCCTGTAACCGGCGCCTGACCCTGAGGGTGAGCGGTTGGTTTTCAGCGTCAGCTATGGAGTGCGAGGTTACCACCCGCGTGGTGCCGTCGGCACGCGCCGCTAATCAATTCCCCTCTCGCAGAGGGGTGGCGGTGTGGCCGGCGGGGTGTTTTAGCGTTGTAGGAAATATGGTAATTCATCATAACATTGGCAGAGTATCCCGTCATCCTGAGCGAAGCCCTGCAAGGGTGCAGTCGAAGGAACGGCTATGTACTGACTAACCGACTGACGGCAACTAATCCGCTGACCTTGACCCAACCGCTCCTTCGACTACGCACCTACGGTGCTTTGCTCTGGATGACGGGGTACTCTGCCAATGGCGTAATATTCCCCGCTTGTAGAGGGGTGGCGCGGAGCGACGGGGTGTTTCAGCGTTTCAGGGGAAAGAACACCGAACGCTGAACTACCCCGTCGGCTCCGCCGCCACCCCTTCACGGAAGAGGAATTAAAAGATTGGGTCAGCGCCGGCGCCTTGCTAGGATGGGCACATGGTTGATTATCAGTCGCTGCCGGTGGGACCGTCCACGCTGGCGTTTTGTCCGATGCCGCAGGTCGAAAGCGTGGCGGTGGGGTTGTGGTTTAAGGTCGGGTCGTTGTACGAAAGGCGGGGGTTGCACGGCGGGGCGCATTTTCTGGAGCATTTGCTGTTCAAGGGGACGCGGCAGCGCAACGCCCTGCAAATCTCGCGCGAAATCGAGGGGCGCGGCGGGGATTTGAACGCGTTCACGGCGGAGGAGATGACGTGTTATCACGCGCGGCTGGCCGCCGACCATTTGGAATTGGCGCTGGAGGTGTTGTTCGACATGTTGTGGCACTCGACTTTCCCCGCCGACGAGGTGGAGCGGGAGCGCGGTGTCATTCTTGAGGAAATCCGCATGTATGAGGACCAGCCGGCCGCGTTGGTGATGGAGCGGTTGAATCAGGCGTTGTGGCCGCGCTACGGGCTGGGGCGGCCCATCACGGGGACGCCGGCGGCGGTGGCGGGGATGCGGCGGGAGGAGTTGCTGGATTTTTGGCTGCGGCATTACACGCCGGAGTCGCTGGTGGTGAGCGTGGCGGGTGGCGTTGAGCGCGAGCGTGTGACGGCGCTGGTGGCGCGGCATCTCGGCGCGGCGCGGCGGCGTTACACGGGCGGTGCGTTGCCGCTGTACCGGGCGCCGGCGGCGCACCGCCCGGCGCTGGCCGCGGTGGCGAAGCCGGTGCAGCAATGCCACTTCGCGCTGGGCGCGCGGGCTTGGCCGAAGACGGACCGCCGGCGGTGTTACGCGCTGAAGTTGCTCAGCGTGGTCTTGGGCGAGAACATGAGTTCGCGCCTGTTCCAAACGCTGCGGGAGCGGCACGGGCTGGTGTATTCGATTCAATCGAGCACGGTGCATTTTCACGCGACGGGCGCGTTTTACGTGCAGGCGGCCGTGGACCCGCCGAAGCTCGACCGGGCGCTGGCGCTGACGACGCGGGAGTTGCAAAAAGCGGCGGCGCGGACGGTCAGCGCGCGCGAGTTGCGTCAGGCGAAGGATTATCTCACCGGCCAAATCAAGCTGCACTTGGAGAGCACGAACAGCCGGATGATGTGGATGGGCGAGTCGCTGGTCGGGCTGGGGATGATGTTGCAACCGGGGGAAATGCTAGACGCTCTGGCGCGAGTGTCAGCGGCGGAGGTGCGGGCGGTGGCGGGTGAGTTGTTCCAACCAGGCCGGCTGGCGCTGAGCGTGGTGGGGCCGGAGGGGGCTAACTCAGAACTCAAATCTCATATCTCAAAACTACAACTGATTAATTCAAAACTCGCCGCCGCTAATTAGCCGGTGGTCCCGGATAGCGTCAGCGAGTTTTGAGTTATCGATGGGGGTACCGTCTGCGGCGCGGTTACGGCGCGGTCGCGGGAGCGGTTCCGCTCGGCGATGGCTTGATGTCAGCGTCAGCGGCGGGCAAATCCATTAACAGCAGGTTGCTGTTAAGCGAGCGCGGCAGTTTGTACGTGAGGTCCTTGGGCGCGGTTTCGCCGGCTAAGATGAAGGTCATGGTCAGTGACTGGTTCTCCACGGTTTGTTTTTCCTGGAAATAACGGTTGCGGAAATCCTCCAGGCCGGCCAGCGGCTTGCCGTTGAGGGCGGTCAGTGTGGCGCCGGCGGCGATGCCGAGTTTTTGCGACTGGGAGTTTTTCAGCACGGCGAGGACGGTGATGTTGCCGCCGGTTTCGCCGAGAAACAAGTCTTGCGGAAAAGCGAAAAAGTCCACCGTCAGTTGCGCGGAGCCAGGGTGTTGGAAGACGAGGATGTTGCCGCCCAAGTCCATGCGGTCAATGTAAGCGCGAAACCGCAGCTCGTCTTTCCAGACCGTTTTGGTCGCGCGGTCAAGGGCGGCGCGGTAAATGGCGGACTCGGTCAGGACGTCGCCCTCGCCGTGGATTTTGCTGGGCTGGCGGGAGAAAGTGGCTTCCAGGTTTTTTTTGGAATTTTTCATCCGCACGTCCTTGTCGCTAACCTCAGGGCGCGGGAAGATGACGCGGATTTGGTCGCCGGCATTGATGATGACGTTGTGGTTCAGCAGGAATTTTTGCGCGACGATGACTTGCTCGCCGCTCTGCCTGAGCGGGATGGCGAGGCCGAGGGACGGCTCGAAGGGCGATTGCAGCCCGTCGTCCTGCGCGTGGAGGCCGCCGACGGTGAGCGTGAGCGCCAGCGCGATGCGAAAATATTTGCCAATCATGCGGGACAGGCTACACTGTCAGCGTCAGTATGACAAGGGGGCGCTCGGTTTCGACTTTTTCGAACGTGCGTCTGTGGCAAGCCGAGGACTGAACTGGTTGGCCTCGTTAATCATCCGGTTCGACTATTAACTGCTAACGAAGAGTTGGCTCTCGCGGCCTAAGCGCCGTGACGTCTGGTGCCTGACCCCTGCTGGGGAGCCAAGACGCTATTAGCAGGGCTGTCCGTCAAGTGAGCCGCCGGCTGACGGAGTGAATTGACGCGGAGGCTAAGGTCACGGCGCGAGTGGTTGCGCCAACCGCGACCCGACACCCAAGCGACCACTAAGCTTGTAGAGGCAGGCGTTCTCTCGATTAAGGACGTGGGTTCGAGTCCCACCGCCTCCATTCCTTAGTTTTCAAAAGTCTCGACTTGCACACACTTAGCACACAAAATCGTGATATGTCATACAAATTGATATGTAATAAATGGAGATAATCATGAAAAAAAGATTATTGTTTTCGTTGGGGTTCTTGCTCTTGATCCAACCTTCTCAGATGTTTGCAAAAACGGTTATTACCCTTGAAAAGTTAATAGAACAAATATCCAATAAAAATCCAAATATAATTTGTGGGATTGAAATAATGTGGGGGTTGAGAAATTCCATTGAACTTGAGGATGATTTTTTAAATTTGGATTTGCAGCGGATTAAAACCTTGGTGACACATATTGCAGAGCAAACGGATTACCAAATCGTCATAAGAGATAAGAGCATTTTTATTTGCCCTCAAAATAATACCTCCAAAAATAATATGCCACTTAGTCTTAGAAATGTTCATTTTCCAACATCTAAACAGACTAATCTGAATGATTTTTTTGCTTTAGTGCGTGATGAAAATAATGAAAGATGTTTATTTTTTAATATAGTTCTTCCCGGTTTTGTTCCTCGAATTGACAATTTCTCCATCGAAGGAAGTCAACAAATCAAGGCTGCGGATATTGTAAGTGAGTTGGCAAGAAAAGTAGGTGCTAAGCGTTGGCAAATTTTTCATATTGTTAGCTATGAAAATAATGAGTTAAAAACATTGCCTCCATATGATCTTTCTATGGGATTTCTCACTTTTCACTAAAAATTTCCTTGGCTGATGGACAACGAATTGAACTATGGTAATTTATCATAACATTGGCCGAGTACTCCGTTATCCTGAGCGCAGCCCTGAAGGGGCTGCGTCACCCTGAGCGGAGCCGAAGGGCGAAGGAGCGGCCCAGCACTGACCAACAAGCTAATGACGACTAATCCACTGACGTTCACCTAACCGCTCCTTCTACTACGCGCTCTACGGCGCTACGCTCAGGATGACGGGGTACTCGGCCAATGTCGTAATGAAATGCTATATAAAAAGGAGGTGTTCCGTCGCTTAAAGCTACCCAATTTCCTGATACACCGTCCCCCGTTGCGCCGGCTCGCGGCCGGCCGCGCGGATGGCTTGGACCAGCCGCTCCACCGTCAGCGCCAGCGGCGTTTGCGCGCCGGCCATGTGGAAGACTTTTTCCTCCTGCACCGTGCCGTGCAGGTCGTCCACGCCGTAGTCGAGGCTCACCGTCGCCAGCGGCAGGCCCATGCTGACCCAGTACGCGGTGAGGTGGTCGAAGTTGTCGAGATACACGCGGCTCACCGCCAGCGTCCGCAATTCCTCCAGCGCCGTGATGCGCCGCAGGTGCGCGAGTTGGTTGT
>JAISCS010000083.1 GCA_031265365.1 Verrucomicrobiales bacterium | reverse complement strand
CCGACGCCGTCCGGCGTGGCGACGCCGCCCGGGGCGATGACCCCACCAGCGCCGACGGCGATGGTGTTGTTGACGCCTTCACCGCTGCGGATAGAGGCGTTGATGTTCAGTTGGTTCGGACTGGCATCGGTGCCGGCGGCAAAATCCACCTTGCCATCGCCGCGCAGTTCAGTGACGGCAATTAGCGCACCGATGTTGTTGTAGATGCTGCCAATGGTGAGTGTTCCGGGTTTGTCCAGCAGCAGCGCGGCGTTCATGTTGAGCGCGCCGGTTTTGCGGGCAATCAGGCTGCCGCTTTGCACCAGCGTGTAGCCGCCGTATTCGTTCATGACACCGCTGCCGAAGGGATTCAACTCGATACTGCTGCCGGCTTTCATGGCGACGATAAGGCCGGCTTGCGTGTTGTCCGTGATGCTGTTGATATAGGGAATGTTGATGGCCGTGCTGTTGGCACCACCCTGGATAATCAGCGGCCGCGCGTTGGTATTGAGGGCGCCGCTGGCGTTGCCGGCTATATTGGGGTTACCCAAGCCGTTCCCGCCTTCGGAGGAGAACATCAGCGCGCCGCTGGTCAGCGTCAGCGTGGCGTTATTTTGGAACCGCATCTGGGTGTTCCAGCCGGTGACGCGCAGCGCGTTAATCGTGGTGCTGACGGTGAGCGTTCCATTGGTATCTACGTTGCTGTCAACGCGCAGGCGCACGTTGGCGGTTGTAGGGGCGGCGTTAATGGCGAGGTTGTTCGTGTCATAATACTCAGCGTCAGCTAACATGCGAATGGTGCCGCCGCTGACGGTGATGAAACTGCCGCCGCCAAAATAGCCGTTGTTCCACGCGCTGCCGGCGGAGTAACCGCTCGGCACACCGGAAGTTTGCCCGGAGGCCCACGGTAAAATACCGCCGACCAGTTGCTGCTCCAGCGCCGCGGCGTTGCTGACGACGATGGGCGTGGCGATGTTGCCGAACAAAAAGTTCACCGTGGTGTCGCCCTCGCGCAACAGTTTTTCCATCGTCAGCGTGAAGTTTTGATTCGCGCCGGCAGTGCCGATAATGCTGCGCCCGCCTTTTAATGTCACTGTACCGACCTGTTGATTGGCGCTGACGGTGGTGCCGTAGGCGTTGAAGATGCCGGAGCGCAGGTTGATGGCCGCGTCCGGTTCAATCAGGTTGCCGCTGCCGGTGCCGGCGATGAGTTGCAACACCGCGCCGTAGTTGTTCAAGTTGTATTCCTTCGCGCCGGAGATGCGCGGTGCATCCAGCATCAAGTTGGCCGAGCTGACCACGATTTGCCCGTTGTTGATGTTGACGGCGCCGCCGGCGTTGACATTGATTTTGTGCAGGATGGTACCGCTCGCCACCGCGTTGCTGTCCAGCATCAGCGTGCCTACGCCATCCTTGGTGAGCGAACGGATGTTCGTGGCGGTGACATGAACGCGCGCCACGTCGGGGCCGAGCGCACCGTTGTCAATGAGCGACACATTGGCGGGCGTGATGTTGAATACGGCGGCGTTGTCTTGAAAATCA
This sequence comes from Verrucomicrobiales bacterium, assembly GCA_031265365.1. Taxonomy (GTDB): domain Bacteria; phylum Verrucomicrobiota; class Verrucomicrobiia; order Methylacidiphilales; family JAAUTS01; genus JAIRPN01. Next base: position 8,032 of record JAISCS010000083.1, on the reverse strand, counting down.
TATTTATTGTTCGTGTAGTCGTTGTTACTTTGCCCAAGTTCAAATTGCATACTGTCACCTGTCCAGCCGGCGTCGAGAATGAACGTGAAGGTGCCGCTGACGGGCGCAAGCTGCCAGTTTGGCGTGGTGCCGACGCGCACATGGGCGAAGTCACCCGATTTCAGCACAAAATAATCGTCGGTGATGACGCGCAGGTTGTTGTTTGTGCTAATGCTCCACCAGCCATAGCCCAAATCGCCGCCACCGCTCAGGATGTTCCAATTGGCACTGCCGGCGGTGGCAAAGGTCTGGTTGATAACGAACTCGTGCTCGTTGTTAATGCCCGTGATTACGATAGTAGTACCGTAAACAGTCTGGCCGCCCCTGAAATAGTGATAAGTATTGGCGGTGGTATTAATCACCTCGGTGTCGGCATCGTATGTGACCGGAAATCCGTCTTTCTGGGAGCGCGCGGTGCGGTTGAAATCCGCGCGCACGGTCACCGTCAGCGGCGTCGTGGCGGCGCTGACGGTGGCTTTGCTGAGTGTGATTTGCCCAGCGTTGTTGATGGCGGTGATAATGGTGTTCTCCGCGATACCGTCGCCGGTGATGTGGTCGCCGATGTTGAACTGCCTCGCGTTGACCGTGCCGGTGGTGATGACCGTGGCCCCGACATCGAACGCGGCATCCGGCACGCTGATGGTGACCAGATTGGTGTCGCCGAAGAACAGATTGTTGATGGTACCGCCGACCCAGTAGGACGTGTTGTCGTACGGCGTGTCGCCCTGCGAGACCGTCGGGTCAAACTGTGCGCGGGCGTTGACCGTCAGGGCCAAAGCTGACACAAACGCGAGCGTCAGCGAGCGATTAAGCGAATTGCCGAATTATATATATTTTTCGTGTCCATGTGGTGACGTTAATGCTGATAAGCAGTGCCGTCAACAAATATTTTTAACTTTTTTTAATTTTTTGGTTCCGCGCTGTTCGCAGTGGCAGCGTTGACGCCGCCCCCCCCACCGCTCCGGCCTCCTGCGCCAGCGCATTCCCCTTCCGTGAAGGGGTGGCCGCGAAGCGGACGGGGTAGTTCAGCGTTCGGTTTTGGTAGTTCCTGTAACGCTGAACTACCCCGGCGCTCCGCGCCACCCCTTCACGGAAGGGGAATTATGCTGCGCTTACCACCCGCCACCGCCATTCCACTGTTCATGGGGTAGAACCGCATTTCATTATAACATGGGCAAACTATCCCGTCATCCTGAGCGCAGCCCTGCAAGGGCGCGTCACCCTGAGCGAAGCCGAAGGGCGAAGGAACGGCTAAGTACTGACTAACCGGCTGGCAACACTAATTCGCTGACCTTGACCCAACTGCTCCTTCGACTACGCACCTGCGGCGCTGCGCTCAGGATGACGGGATGATAGTCTGCCCATGTTATGAGGAACTGTTATAGTAATTCAATTCCCCGCGTCTTTCCGGTTCAGGTAGCGGACGCGGACAGTGTAGCTCCTGGCGCTGACGGTCAGGGCGTTTTGCTGGTAATACACCGTCTGGCCGGGCGTCAGCGTGAAGTTTTGCCACGCGGACTCGCTGCCGACATCCGTGTACAATGCCTCACCGTCAGCGGTGTGGAAAATCGTTTGCAACTGGACGGCCAGCGTTTCGTCGTTGGTCGTGTTGCGAAGCGCGGCTTGGAGTTTCAACAGGCCGGCGTCCGTAAGGCCGTCGCTGACGCGGTCCACGAACAGCACGCGCCGCAGGTCCTTGTCAATGAACACGACTTTTGTGCCGGCGGCGGCACTGCCGGTGACGTTGGTTTTGGGTGCATACGGCGGGTTGACGCAGCCGCCGAGGGTGAGCGCGCCGGCGGTCAGCGTCAGCGCCAGCAATTTGGTCAGGATGTTTTTAGACATAATATTCTCCGGTTAGTTGTTTAAGTAAACATAGCCGATACGCAACGGTTTGCCGTTGTTGAGCGGGACGGCGATGGACTGCGTCACGCGCCCGCCGGCGTCGAGGCCGCTGACGGTGACGCTCACGGTGCTGGCTGGCAGCGTCAGGTTCAGCAGGAAAATCGAGTGCGGCAGGTTGTTCCACGCGCGCGTGTCGGCCTCCGGCGTCGTCAGCGACGAGGTGATGGCCGCGCCGATGGCGGCCAGCGCGAGCGCGCCGCTCGCAAGGCCGGCGGTGTCGTTATGGCGCCGCCCGCGCTGGCTGTCCGCGACGGCGACCGCGCCCAGTGCCAGCGCGGCGGCGGCGACCCCGGTGCCTTCCTTGAAATTCGCCTTGCCGTTGAGGATGTAATCCACCTGCCGCGTGCCGCGCGTGGTGGCTTGGAAGTACAAATTTTCCGCCGCCGCTGATAGTGAGCTGGCGCCGGGCGGCTCGGCGCGGACGCTGACGGTGGCCGGCGTGTCCTCGTGGAAACGCAGTTGCTCGCGGTAGCGGCCGGCGGCGTACTTGATAGGGCCGATGCCGACCTCGACGACAAGCAGTGTGTTGGTCCGCGCGGTCGGCGGCGGGACCTGGCCCTGAATGCTCTGATACTTGGCGGCACGGCGCAACGCGGCGTCAGCGTCGGCGGGGTAGCCGTTGAACCAGGACGCCAGCGCGAGGCCGAGCTCGTCGCTGTACCAGTCGCCGCTGAAGCCGGGCGCGTCGTCGCCGGTGATGTCCTCCAACTCGCTGCGCTTGAAACACGCCGCCGCGTTGCCGTAGTCATGGTCTTGCAGGTACAACAAGCCGCGGTAGAAATACAGCGCCGACCGCTCGTAGCTCTCGCCCTTGAACCATTTTTCCCGGTCGCCGACGAAGTTGCCGGCGGCGCGTCTGGCTTGCGCGGAACCGGCTTGCAGCGCCTCCACATCGCGGATGGCGCCGTCGAACAACCGCTTGGCGATGCCGTATTCGCCCATCCTCAGCGCCGTCAACCCGCCGTGCATGGAATGCAGCACGGAGTTTTGTTGGCCCTCGCTGTAGAGCGCGGTGAAGTCGGCGCGGAGCGGTTCGGGGATTTTTTCATCAACCACGCGCCGCTGGGCGTCAGTGTAAACTTTCGCGTCGATGTCAGTGCCCGACGCCGATTTGTATCCGCTGGTGGCGCAAGCGGACAACAACGACATGGCCGCAAAACTCGCGCCAAGCCGCCAAACCGCAAAGTTTTTTTTAATTTGATGAAACTTGGCGGCCTGGCGGCTTGGCGCGAGATGTCTCTTGATAAAAAAAATCACCGATATACTCCGGCTTCCCGGCCTTCCTTCTTGATTTCGTACTGGTTTTCCCAGATTAACAAGTCTTGGTAATTCACCAGCTTGAACGCGATGAGGAAATAATCGCTCTGACCCTTGCCGGTCGCCGTCGAGATGCCCTGCAACTCCGCCGTCAGAATGTAATCGTACGTCGCGCCCTGACGCCCGCTCGCGGCGGTGCCGCCGTCAGCAACAGCGCCGGCTTGCCGCAAACCTTGTTCCTGCTGATTGGTGTTCCACGAGGCGTCGCGCGCGAGGAACCGCGCCTTGTCCGGGCTGTACTGCATCAGCGCGCCGCGCAACTTGGTCGTGTAGAGCGTCGCGTCCACCGGACTGGCGCTGCGGTTGGTGACCGGCGTGATGAGGATGACGGGCGGCCTGACGGCGTTGGCGATGGCGGGCAGGTTGACGATGGACTGCGCGGCCTTTTGCGCGGCGGCGGCGAGGTCTTGTGATTCAATGCCCGTGCCGGCGACGCGCCCCGGCTGGCCGGGGTCAACGTAACGGACGGAATCATCCTGGGCGCAGGAAGCGAGCAGCACCCCGCCCAAGCCGAGGAATAGCAACTGTTTTTTCATAGGTCATCACCATACGCTGCTGGCGGCCCATGACAATCCTGATTTGACGATGGCGCGACGGTTTGATTTTTCGGATTCTATCTCATTATCAGTAAAATTGCAGCGGCGTGTGGAGGCTGCATAACAATTCCCCTTCCGTGAAGGGGTGGCGGCGCGAGCCGACGGGGTAGTTCAGCGTTTAGGAAATTGAAAAGCCGAAAGTTGAAATTATTTCTATTTTCAGCTTTCGGCTTTCTGTTGTCCCAACGCTAAACTACCCCGTCCGCTACGCGGCCACCTCTTCACGGAAGGGGAATTAGCTCACGCAGGGGCATGAGCAGTGGAGAAGGTTCCGGCGTCAGCGCTTCCACTGTTAACGACGAGGGGCTATTTTTCGGATGCCGTCCCATGTGCAACGGACTCCCGCCAATGCTCCTGTCGTGAAAGGGAAATGATTGCGCTCGGTCTGGCAATTAACTTGAAACTGAACACGTTTTTGCAAGACTGTCCCCATGTTTGACGACGAATATTTCATGCGCGAGGCGCTGCGGGCGGCGCGGCGGGCGGCCGCTGACGGTGAGGTGCCGATCGGCGCGGTGGTCACGCGCGGGCATGAAATCATCGGACGGGCGTGGAACCAGGTCGAGTTGCTGAAGGACGCCACCGCGCATGCGGAGATGCTGGCGCTGACGCAGGCGCAGACGGCGGTCGGTGACTGGCGGTTGAACGAGTGCACGCTGTTCGTGACCAAGGAGCCATGCCCGATGTGCGCGGGCGCGGCGGTGCTGTGCCGCGTGGGACGTGTGGTCATTGGCGCGGCGGACGCGAAGTACGGCGCAGCGGGCGGTGCGGTGAATTTGTTGCAATTCGACGGCTGGAACCATCGTTGCGACATCGTCAGCGGTGTGCTGGAGGTGGAGTGTCGGTCGCTGTTGCGGGAGTTTTTCCGGGCAAAGAGAACTCAGAACCACGAAGACGCAAAGGCGCAAAGCCTGGAATAAAAGTCACAAAACAAATTCGCGGATAGTGTGTCAGTTTGATTTTTCTAATAGGAAGACCGTGGAACTCATGAAGGTTCAAAATGATAATCCCAATGTTCCTCATGAACTCTTTGTGAAAATTCAAACTGACACACGACCGATTCGTCGCGGCAAGGCGATTGTTAGCTTGCATTTGGTGATAATCAGCGGATAGTCGGCGGCATGAAAATTTTCCGGTTGGTGTGCGGGTTGGCATTGTCAGCGGTGTTGTGTTTCGGCGCGAACGCTGACCGTGACCAGCAATACAATGACTGGATGAAGACCTTTTACCAAACCAAGGACGCGCAAGGGTTTGATGGTTTCTGGCGGAATTTGGTGCAGGAAAAGTGGCTGGAAAACGAAACCGCCGTCGCGCCCATAATTGGTTTTGTGAGCCAAGTGCTGCGTCAATATCCTGAATTAATCAAGGGCCGGCTGGACGATTTGAAAAAAATTCCCCCCAGTCAGCTTAAAACGTGCGCCCTGATGCTTTGGTACAGCGATACGCCGGCGGCGAAAAAAATTCTGGCGCAAATTGATTACCGCGTGAATGAGCCAGTGCCGTCCATTGGCGATAAAAAAATCGAGCGGCCGGAGGATTTGGATTTTTGCTGGGGCTGGTTTTTCGCCACGGGCGACACGCGGGCGCTCGACCCCATTATCAGCGCGTTGGATTTTGGCAAATACGCCGGCGCGCTGAAAAAATTCAAGGCCAGCGCGCAAACCGTCGCCGACCGCGACGCCGCCGTCAAGGACGCGATGTTCGGCGCCGCCAGGTGGTCGCTGACGGCGAACGGCAAGCAAGACCCCACCGTCAGCGCGCATCTCCGCGCCGCGCGCGCCGATGCCGCGACGCCGTTGGCGCGCAAACAGGCGCTTGGGGTGATTGTGCAAAAACTCGCCCCGGCCGCCGCCTTGGATGCGGGCTCGGTCGGCGATTTTGGCGCGACGGTTTGTGCGACCGCTGACCGTGACTGGAAGAAAAAATGGACGACCGTGCCGGAAAACGAGCCGTTTCAATCCACCATAACAAACAAATTGCGCCGGGGCGAGACCGTCACGCTGTTGCTGACGTTCACCAACCCGCTGCCCGCTGCCAACGGCAAAATCAACGTGACCTACGACGCGAAACTCACGCAACCCAACGGCAAGGTGAATGAAATGAAAAACTTGTTCGGCGCTGACGGTGACGTAACTGGCAAAAAATTGACCAATGTATTTTTGGTGGAAGAGTTGCTGCACTTAATCGCCGAGCCGGGCGACCCAGCGGGCGAGTGGTTGTTTGAGTTTGCCGTGCATGATTTGAATCGCAAAGTCACCGTGCCGCTGAAGCTGACGCTAACGTTGACGGAGTAATGACCGCTGCCGCCGACGGTCAGCGCCGGGGTGCCGCCACCGAAATAAACCGCCTCGAGCGGGACGGGTGCGCTGACGGCGAGCCATTCGCTCACTTCCGACAACAACGCCGCGACATACCCGCGCGCTTGTGCCGCGTGATATTTTCGCTTCAAGTACGGGTAATGCGGACAGAGCGCGCGGCAGAATGGCAGATGAAAATAAAGGTTCGGCGTGACGTCCTCCGGTGGCGGCGTCTGGCGGGACTGGAACGTCAGAGCGGCCACGCCGTGTCGCCGGTCAGCACGCGGTAGAAGACCACACGCAATTCCCTTGCCGTGAAGGGATGGCGCGCCCGGGGCAATTCGGCGTTCGCGGGAAATAAATCCAGAACGCTGAAACACCCCGTCCGCCCGCGCGGACACCCCTCTTCGAGAGGGGAATTAGCTCACGCGGGGGAGTATGGTCTGTGAGGTTTGTTTCCGCGTCAGCGATTCCCCTCTCGAAGAGGGGTGGCGCGAAGCGACGGGGTGTTTCAGCGTTACTATGGAGTGTCCCACCGCGCGGCGCATTATAAAAAAACTTTGCGGCTTGGCGGCTTTGCGCGAGACTGGAGGCCGTATGGCTTACCATTCAATGCGTGAATTCGCGGAGCAACTGGCCGCCGCCGGTGAACTCATCACCGTCGGCGAGCCGGTGAAGACCGAGTTGGAAATCGCGGCGCTGGCGGATTTGGAGATGAAAAAAAACGGCGGTGGCAAGGCGCTGTTGGTAACCAAACCGATGTTGCCCGACGGCTCCGTCAGCGCGTTTCCGGTGTTGATTAACGCCTTCGGCAGCCGGCGGCGTATGGCGCTGGCGCTGAATGTCGGCGACGTTGACGAGGTCGCCACGCAACTCGCGCGCTTATTGCAAGCCAAGCCGCCGCAAAGTTTCGGCGAGGCGTGGGCATTGTTGAAACAAGGCGCCGGCGCGCTGCACGCCAAGCCGCGCACCGTCAGCGCCGGCGCGTGCCGGGACGTGATTTTGCGTCCCGCCGACAGCGTCGGTCTCGCCGCGTTGCCGATATTAAAATGTTGGCCCGCTGACGGTGGCGCGTTCATAACGCTGCCCAACGTCCACACCCAAGACCCCGACACCGGCGCGCACAACACCGGTATGTACCGGATGCAAGTCTTCGACCGCTGGACGACGGGGATGCACTGGCAAGTCCACAAAGTTGGCGCGCGGCACGGGCGGCGTTATTATGCAAAAAACGAAAAGATGCCCGTCAGCGTGACCCTCGGCGGCGACCCGGCGCTGACGTTCAGCGCCACCGCGCCGCTGCCGGACGGCCTCGACGAAATCATGCTCGCCGGCTGGTTGCGCAAAAAATCCGTGCCGCTGGTGAAGTGCGTGACCAATGACTTGCTGGTGCCCGCTGACAGTGACTTCGTCATCGAGGGCTACGTTGACCCGCGTGAATTGCGGGACGAAGGCCCGTTCGGTGACCACACCGGCTTTTACACGCCGGTGGATAAATACCCGGTGTTCCACGTCATCTGCGTCACGCACCGTCGCGACGCCGTGTATCCCGCCACCGTCGTCGGCCCGCCGCCGATGGAAGATTTTTACCTCGGCGACGCCAGCGTGCGGATTTTTCTGCCGGTGATTAAAACGAATTTTCCCGAAATCGTGGACCTCGCGCTGCCCGCCGAGGGCGTCTTCCACAACCTCGTCATCGTCAGCATTAACAAGCAATACCCCTACCAAGCCTTCAAAATCATGAACGGCCTGTGGGGCTTGGGGCAGATGATGTTCGCGAAAATCATCGTGGTGGTGGACGCTGACGTTGACGTGCACGACACCGGCAACGTGCTGTTCCACGTTTGCGCGAACATCGACCCGCAGCGCGACACCCTG
>JAISCS010000074.1 GCA_031265365.1 Verrucomicrobiales bacterium | reverse complement strand
GCAAGTAGACCTCATGCATGTGCTGTTTCTTGGCCGGCGGCGGTCGCACTCAAGAGAGTGGGCCGCCGCCGGTTTGCCTTCACGGCAGGGGCGGCGCTGACGCCGAAACCAACCCTGCCAACCAAGCCCGCCGCGCCCGCCAATTCCCCTTCCGTGAAGGGGTGGCCGCGGAGCGGACGGGGTAGTTCAGCGTTTCAGAGGGAAGAGCACCGAACGCTGAACTACCCCGTCGGCTGACGCCGCCACCCCTTCACGGAAGGGGAATTGAGGTTCGCGCAGAGACGCGGTGCCGCGGAGTTTATTTTTTGATTTAATAAATTCTCCGCGGCTCCGCGTCTCTGCGCGAACATGGTGTTTTAACCCGCCCGCTGGACGAGGACCTTGGCGATGTCACTAGGCAGGCCGATTTCAACTTTGCCGGCGATGTCTTTGACGAAAAACGCGTAATAACGCCGCTCCGTCGGGGTGGCGGTGAAGGGGCGTGGGTCAACAAACTCGCCGTTCGCGCCGAGGCCGAGGAAGCTGTAGTCCGGCTCCGCGCCGACCGCGCCGTACACGGCGACGGCGGGGTAGCCTTGCAGGGGGATTTTCAGCACCACTTGCTCGCCGACGGTGAGCGCGTCCTTGATGACCGGCTGGTCGTGGTTGAAATCGTAGCTCTTGTCGGTGCTGACGATTTTGAACAACGCGCCGTCTTCCTTCGGGCTGTAACCGTCGTCGAGCTTGAGCTGCTTGATGAAGTGGCGCAGCCAGCGGACTTGGCCGGCTTTTTTGCCGGACAGGCCGGCGAAGTCGAAGGCGGCGAGGGTGATGAGGGATTTCGGGTCGGTGCCGCGCACGAGGTCCTCGCGGTATTTGACGGCGGCGCGATAGGCTTCCTCGAAGAGCAGCACCACGCGGTTGGCTTGGTCGGCATCCTCGCCGATTTCCTTCAACCGCGTGAGATTGGCGTCGGTGAAGATTTTCAGGCGGGCCTTGATGCTGTCGGTGTTGCCGTGGTTATATAAATCCCGCGCCCAGACGCTGTATTCGTCGTACTTGGCGGGGATGAAGTCAGTGGTTTGGATTTGCATGGTCTTATTCCTCCATAATTAATTGTGGTTTAGCGGGTTAATGTTGTTTGGTCTGGTTCTCGTACCGCTAATACGGGAGCCAAAATTGGGAATCCTGGAGCCAAAATCGGCAATCTTGCGCACGAGGCGGACGGTCTTGCGCACAAGGCGGAGCATCTTATGCGCGAGGTGGACCGTCTTGCGCGCGAGGCGGGCAATTTCGCGCGCGGGGCGGACGGTCTTGCGCGCGGGGCGGATAATTTCGTGCGCGGGGCGGACGGTCTTGTATGCGAAACTGATAACAGCGGCTGACATTGAATATGGAGCATAGCGACACATGGCTTGCGGTCAAACTTTTTTATATTTTCAGTGGCGCATCGGTTTGATTTTTTAACGCAAAGACGCCAAGCATCTTGGAAATTCCCCTGCCGTGAAGGGGTGGCGGCGCCAGCCGACGGGGTAGTTCAGCGTTACAGGAACTACCAAAACCGAACGCTGAACTACCCCGTCCGCTCCGCGGCCACCCCTTCACGGAAGGGGAATTAGCTGATGCCGGAGAATTAGTCATGAGTGAAGTATTGGCTGCGCGTGGAGAAGTAACTCGCGCCCAACCCAACCTTTCCCGTCATTCTCCCGCGTCAGCGATTCCCCTTCCGTGAAGGGGTGGCCGCGGAGCGGACGGGGTAGTTTAGCGTTTGGTGCTTTCAGCGTTATGCTTGCGGTTTCTTGTGACAGGGGGGCGGGTGTTGGGGTATGTTGAAAGGCTTGATGGCGAATGGCGGTTTAGGTTTGCGACAGTTGTTGTATCATCCGGCTTTGGAGCGGGTGCTCGAAAGTTGTGATGACGGGGCGGTTTTGTCGTTGCGCGGGCTGCCGGTCTGCGCGCAGGCCTTTGTGGTGGCGGCGTTGCGGAACCGGCGGGCGGGGGAGGCGCTGGTGGTCACGGCGCCGAATGTGCGGACGCAGGAGGAGTTGGCGAACGATTTGGCGGCGTGGGGGTGCGCGGCGGTGGTGGTGCCGGAGTTGGACGACGCGCCGGACGCCGGGCGGGACCCGGATTTGCAGGCGGAGTTGACGGATGCGCTCAGGTCATTGGCCGCGGACGCGAAACAACTCGTCGTCGTCACCGAGGCGGCGTGGCAACGAAACTTCCCGTCGCCGGCGGCGGTCGCGGGGCAGTTTTGCGAAATCCGGCGCGGGCAGGCGCTGGCGTTGGAAAAATTTCTGGCGGGCATCGTCAGCGCCGGATATCAGCGCGAGGGGACGGTCGGGCAGCGCGGGCAGTTCGCGGCGCGCGGCGGGATTGTGGATGTGTTCCCGTGGAACGGCGCGGCGCCGCTGCGGGTGGAGTGGTTCGGCGACGAGATTGAGTCCATCCGCGAGTTCGACCTGGCGGGGCAGCAGTCGGTGGCGCGTGTGGCGACGGCGCGCATTTCGCTCGGCTGGCCGGCGGCCGCGGACGGGGGGTCATTGTCCGCGTACTTTCCCGCGCCGCCGCTGACGGTGAGTTTGTCCGCCACCGGCGGGGTGACGTTGCCCGGCGCGGCGTTTTTCGAGCACGCGTTTTTGCACCAGGCGACGACCGACCCGGTGTTGTTGGCGGCGCGGGAACAGTTGTTAGTGCGGCAGCTCAACGACTGGCGCGACCACGGCTGGCAGTTGTGGCTTAGTTGCAACAACGAGGGTGAGGAGCAGCGGCTCAGGGAATGGTGCCGCGAGCGGAAGGTGCTTGGGCGCGACGCTGATGGCCGGTCGCCGGTGCATTTTTGCCAGAGTTCGCTGTTGCGCGGATTTAGCTGGCCGGAGCAAAAGCTGGCGCTGCTGGCGGACGCGGAAATTTTCGGGCGTTATCAAACCTTGCGCTCGCTGCGGCGCGCGGCGCGGTGGCAAACGCGGCAGACGCGGCGCGCGCCGCTGGATTTTTCCGACATCGCCGACGGTGACTATGTGGTGCACGCGGACCACGGCATCGCGTTGTATCGCGGCATGAGCGAGTTGCCCGCCGACGGTGGCGCGCGGCAGCCGGTGCTGACGCTGCAGTTCGCCGCCAACGTGAAGTTGTACGTGCCGCTGGAACAGGCGTACTTGGTGTCGCGCTACGTGGGCGTGGGCAAGCGGCGCGCGGCGCTGGACACGCTCGGCGGGCCGCAGTGGGCGCGCGCGAAGCAGCGGGCGGAGCGGGCGATTTTCGATTACGCGGCGGAGTTGCTCAAAATCCAGGCCGAGCGCGAAAGCCTGTCCGGCACGGCGTTCCCCGCTGACAGTGACTGGCAGCGGGAGTTCGAGGACTCCTTTTTGTACACGCCGACCGCCGACCAGCTCGCGGCCATCGAGGAGACCAAGCGCGACATGGAAAGCGCGCGCCCGATGGACCGGTTGATTTGCGGCGACGTCGGGTTCGGCAAGACGGAGGTGGCGATTCGCGCGGCGTTCAAGGCGGTGCTGGCGGGCAAGCAGGCCGGCTTCCTTGTGCCGACGACGGTGCTGGCGCAGCAGCATTACGAGACGCTGTGCGAGCGCCTGGCGGATTATCCCGTGAACATCGGCCTGCTGAGCCGGTTCCAGTCGCGCCAGCGGCAGCGGCGCGTGCTGGCGCAACTCGCCGCCGGTCAACTGGACATCGTGGTCGGCACGCACCGGTTGATTTCCAAGGACGTGAAATTCAAGCGGCTGGGGCTGGTGATTATTGACGAGGAACAGCGGTTCGGAGTGCGGCAGAAGGAAATGTTCAAGCGCAACTTCCGGTTGATTGACGTGCTCACCCTGTCGGCGACGCCCATCCCGCGCACGCTGTATTTGTCGCTGATGGGCGCGCGCGACATGAGCGGCATCGAGACGCCGCCGCCCAACCGGCTGCCGGTGGACACGACGATTTGCGCCTACGACGAGCGCGTCATCCGCGGCGCCATCGAGCGCGAACTCAAGCGCGGCGGGCAGGTGTATTATTTGCACAATCGCGTGGCGGACATTGACCGCGTGGTGGAAAAAATCGGTTTCCTCGTGCCGGCCGCGCGCGTGGACATCGGCCACGGGCAGATGGCGCCGGAGCAGCTGGAGGACGTGATGCACCGGTTCGTCGGCGGGAAAACGGACGTGCTGGTGGCGACGACCATCATCGAGAGCGGCATTGACATTCCCAACGCGAACACGATTATCATCGACCGCGCCGACCGTTTCGGGCTGGCGGATTTGTACCAGTTGCGCGGGCGCGTGGGGCGCGGGCAGGCGCGGGCGTACGCGATTTTGCTGCTGCCGCGCGACTTGCTCGGCGGCGACGCGGGCCAGCGGGTGCAGGCCATCCGGCAGTATTCCGAACTCGGCGCGGGGTTCAAAATCGCCATGCGCGACCTGGAGATTCGCGGCGCGGGGAACTTGTTAGGGACGGCGCAGAGCGGGCACATCGTCTCGGTCGGGTTTGAATTATATTGCCGGTTGCTAAAAAAAGCGATTGCCACTCACAAGGGCACGGCCCAGAATGACCTGCCTGAGGTCCGGCTGCGGCTGGACTTCCTGCGGGTCGGCGGCGGCGGTGCGGTGGCCGGGGCGTTCATTCCGCCGGCGTACATGGCGGAGGCGCGGTGGCGGATCGCGGCGTACCGCGAGCTGGCGGAGTTGCCGGACCTGGCCGCGTGGGAGGCGCTGCGGCTCAGGTGGCAAGACCGCCACGGGCGCTGGCCGGAAGCGGTGGAATTGCTTTTGTGGCATCACCGTGTTAGAATACAGGCCGCGCTGGCGGGATTGACCGGCGTTGAGGTGCGGGACGGCAAGCTGATGATGACGCGCGGTGGCGAGTATGTGCTGGTCGGCGGAAAATTTCCGAGGCTTGCCAAATCGCAAATAAAGGCGAAGATGGTGGAAATCGAGCGATGGATTCTAGCATGAACAGATTGACGGTCGGGGCGCTGATGGTGACGTTGCTGGCACTGCCGGCGGCGGTGTCACCGTCAGCGGCGCAGACGATGAGCACCGACGGCGTGGCGGCGGCGGTCAACGACAAGGTCATCACCTTTTCCGAGGTGAAGAAATTCGTGGACGCGCAGGAGCGGGAGTATCGCCAGTCGTACAGCGGGCTGGAGTTGATTGAAAAAATCAAGGAGGCGCGGCTTGGGGCGTTGAAGGCGCTGATTGAGCAACAGTTGATTATCCAAGATTTTGAGAAAATCGGCTTTATTCCCAACAGCATTGTTGAAAAGCAAATTGACAACGTCATCAAGGACCAGTTCGGCGGCGACCGCACCGCGTTTGTCAGGACCTTGCAGGCGCAGGGCATTTCCCTCGACAATTACAAGGAGATAACGCGGAACAACTTCATCGTGCGCTACATGCGCAGCCAGAAAACGGCCCCGGCGGTGCTGGTGTCGCCCTACCAAATCGAGCAATATTATCAGGACAACATCAAGCAATTCGTCCAGCCCGACCAAGTCAAGCTGCGCGATATTTTCATGCACAAGGCCTTGTACAAGGAAAAACGCAAGGACGCTGACGGTCAGGAAATCGAGGTGGACCCGCAATATTTGGTAATGAGGGAAATTCAGGCGAAGGTGGACACCGGCTCGGATTTCGCCAACCTGGCCAAGTCATATTCGCAAGCCGCGCAGGCGGCCAACGGCGGCGACTTGGGCTGGGTGACCGCCGACTCGCTACGCAAGGAGCTGGCCGAGGTCGCGTTCAACCTGCGCCCGGGCCAGAACAGCCCGATTATCGAGACCGACGACGGCTATCACATCCTGCTGGTGGACGACATCAAGAAGTCCTCGGTCATCCCGCTGTCGCAAGTGCGCGACGGCATCGAGGCCGCGTTGCAGCAGCAGGAGCGGGAGCGTTTGCAACAGGAATGGCTCGACGACCTGCGCGCGAAAGCGTTTATCAAAATGTTTTTCTAGCCGCTGGCGGTCAGCGGTCAGCGTCATAATTCACGCTTGCTATACGTGTATAGCGGGTTAGACTGTTTCCATGTTGGCCATTCGACTTGATGAAGAAATCGAACAACGCTTGGAGCGCTTGGTTTCATTCCGCCGAGGAAGTAAAACGTGAGTTGGGCTTATTAATTTGAAACCATTCACTCCAGTCATCGGCCTCACCATCGGCGACCCGTGCGGCATCGGGCCGGAGATTATCGCCAAGGCGCTGACGGTGTTCAAACCCTCGCGGTTCAACGTCAGCGTGCGCCTCATCGGCAGCGCCGCCGGATTCACGCCGGGGAAACTTTCCACACGGTCGGCGGCGGCGGCGCTGGCGGCGCTCGATGAATCCGCGCGCCTCATCCACAGCGGGGAAATTCAAGCCGTCGTCAACGCGCCGGTGTGCAAGAAAAACCTCGCGCAAATCGGCTTCAACCATCCGGGGCAGACGGAGTTTTACGCGCGCGCCTTCGGCCTCGCCGACCACGCGGTGACGATGACCATGCAAGCGAAAAAATTGCGCGTGTCACTGGTCTCGACGCATTGCTCATTGTCAGCGGCGATTAAATTGCTGACGCCGGAACTTATCATCACGCACGCGGAGCGGACGCTGGCGCTATTGAAAAAAATCGGTGTCGCGCGGCCACGGCTGGCGGTGTGCGGCCTGAACCCGCACGCGGGCGAGGGTGGCATGTTCGGCGACGAGGAGCAAAAAATCATTCGCCCCGCGGTCCGTCACCTGCAAAAAAAACGCGGCGTCACCGTCAGCGGCCCGTGGCCGGCGGACACGGTGTTCAACCACGCCGTCGCCGGAAAATTTGACGCGGTGTTATGCCTGTATCACGACCAGGGTTTGACGCCATTTAAGTTGCTCGCGTTCGCGGAGGGGGTAAACTTGACGCTGGGTTTGCCGTTCTGGCGCTCCTCGCCCGACCACGGGACCGCGGCGGACATTGCCGGCAAAAACCTCGCCTCGGCGGAGAGCCTGGTTGCGGCGCTGACGCTGACGGCGAAGTTGGTAAACAATTGAGGTTCACGCCAAGACGCCAAGGTTGCAAAACCAAAAAAACTTCGCGGCTTGGCGGCTTTGCGCGAGAAAGAAATATTTGTGACTGACCTTGACAAAATTGAACACATCAAGCGCGCCATGCCCGTCAGCGGCCTGTTCGCGGGAAAGATGTGGCGCGTGTCACCGTCAGCGTTCCCGCTCGACGCGGCGACGGTGGACTATTTGGAAAAACTCGGCCCGCGTCTGCACGCTTTTTTGCAGGCCGCGAATTTGCTGTACCGCAAAAGTTACCAAGGCAAGGCGCCGGCGTGGATTGCGGAATGGCTCGACCTCGGCAAGCCGCGCGAGTTGGTCGAGCTGTCACGGTCGGCGGCGCAAAAAAACACGCTGCCGTCCATCATCCGCCCCGATTTGCTCCTCGCTGACGATGGCTTCGCGCTGTCGGAGATTGACGCCGTGCCCGGCGGCATCGGACTGACGGCGTGGTTGAACGAAACTTACGCCGCTGTCGGTGAGCCGGTCATCGGTGGCGCGTCCGGCATGAAGGACGCGGCGCGAAAAAATTTCCCCACCGGCAGCGTCGTCATCAGTGAGGAAGCCGCCGACTATCGCCCTGAAATGGAATGGCTGCACGGCGTGAAGCGCGTGAAGGAAGCGGAGCATTACACGTTCAGCGGCGAGCCGGTGTACCGTTTTTTCGAGTGCTTCGATTGGCAAAACCTGCCGTCACTGTCAGCGAGCTACACGCCCGCGCAGCCGCTCAACCCGCCACTCAAGCCGTTCTTGGAGGAAAAAATGTGGCTCGCGTTGTTTTGGCTGAAACCGTTGCGGCAATTCTGGCGTCAGGAATTGGGCGACCGCTACTGGCGCGACTTGCAAAAAATCATCCCGCCAAGCTGGGTGGTCGAGCCGACCGAGTTGCCACCGACAGCGGTGCTGCCGGGCTTGGAGGCGCACAGTTGGCGCGAGGTGGCGGCGTTTTCCCAAAAAGAGCGCGCGCTGGTGCTGAAGATTTCCGGTTTCTCGCCGCTGGCGTGGGGTTCGCGCGGCGTCACGGTTGGCTTCGACGTGAGCGGCAGCGACTGGCGGGCGGCGCTTGAATCAGCCCTGGCGGGTTTTGCACAATCGCCCCATATCGTGCAGCGTTTCGTGAAGGGCAAAATCGTCGAGCATCCGTATTGGGACGAGCCAGCGCGGACGCTGACCGTGATGCAAGGCCGCGCCCGCCTGTGCCCGTACTATTTCGTCGAGGACAACAAGGCGACGCTCAAAGGCGTGCTGGCGACCATTACACCCGCCGACAAAAAAATCATCCACGGCATGACCGACGCCATCATCGTGCCGGCGAAGGAAAAGCCAAAGGCGCGAAACGCATAGCAATTCCGCTTAACCTTGGCAGGAAGCATCGTCATCCTGAGCGAGTGAAACGAGTCGAAGGAGCGGTTCCGAAAGAGCTGAATGGTTTGCTTCAATCAAGCGGTTTAGCCCATGCTCGGCGGTTCCTTCGACTGCGCCGCTATGCGGCTCCGCTCAGGATGACGATGCTTCCTGCCAAGGTTAAGAGAAACTACTATAGTTGTACAAAACCCGCCGCCGATCGGTGGCCCCGGCCCCAGCGGGGCTAAGGCCGTCTGTCGGCGGCAGGTTTCGTGCCTTTATTGGCGTTTTTTTCCCTCGGCCGGCCCTCCAACTCGCGGATACGGGCGCGCAAGGTTTCGTACTCGAACTCCGGCAGCACCTTGAACGGCAATATCAAATGCTGCCGTTGCTCGACCATGTCGATCACCGACTCGGCGGCGGCCCGCATGATGTCGGTGAAAGAGGCGCTGGTTCTTTTTTCAAACCAGTTGATTTTTTCCCTTAGCTCGTCGCTGACCCTGAACGAAAAAACATTGCTTTTTAACGGTTTCACCTTCCAAGTTTGGAAAAAAAATTGTTGCCAACAACGATTTATAAGTTTATTCTGACATTAAGGTCTTAAAAGTTTTCTTTTAAGACAAAAATAAACAAACAATAGGAATATAAAATGAATGCCAGAAATATCAATCAACGGGCTGCATTGCTTGCCGTTATCGGCTGCATGGCAGCAATTTTTAACTTCGCGTCCGCGCCGGCGTTCGCCGTGAATGCACTGTGGACAGGTGACGGCGGTGACAACAACTTCACCAATCAAGAGAACTGGAACCCGGAGGTGATGATTTCCCTTGACACCGGCACTTTCGCGGGAGACGCCAGCGAAATTACCAATCCAGTGCTAAACAGCTATTTCCAAGCCGTCGCCTTGAATTTCCAAAGTGCCGGCTGGGTGCTTGGCGGCAGTGGGACTTTGCGTCTAAATTGGAATAACGGCACCACCATCAATGCCAGTGCGATCACCAGCGGCACCATCACCATCAACCACAGTCTCGAAGTCATCACCAATCAGTCTTGGACCATCGGCAACGGTGACGCCAGCACCTCGCTGCTGAATATTCACGGCGACCTCAGCGGCGCGGGCAATTTGACCTTCGGCGGGCGCGGCGGGCAAATCAACCTTTACGGCAGCGCCGCGAATTTCACCGGCACTGTCCAACTGAACGGTTATGCCAACATCGGCCTCGCCCGCGCCGACGCGCTCGGCTCCGGCACGCTGATTAACAACGGCGCCTCGCTGATTAACCTGAACGCCGCGCCGCTGACGCTGGCCAACGACATGACGCTGAACGCCGGCTGGAATTACGGGCGCCTCGCCTCCTGGGGCGGCGACACCCCGCGCGATTCCACGCTGATTCTCACCGGCAACCTCCTCGCCGACAAAAGCAATCAAGTTGCCATCCAATCCGGCACCCTGGTCATCGCCGGCAGCATCAGCGGCACGGGGTTGTTTGGCCGGGGCACCTATAGCCAAAGCGGCGCGCTGGTGCTGGCGGGGGACAACCGCGGTTTTTCCGGCACCAT
>JAISCS010000072.1 GCA_031265365.1 Verrucomicrobiales bacterium | reverse complement strand
GCCTTGTCAATCAGCGTCACGTGCCGCCGCCGGTTGCGCGCGGCCTGGAACGCGGTGTGGGTGATGCGCTCGATTTCGCGCGTGGTGTACACCAGCGTGTCCACCGCGCGCTCACCGTCGGCGTCGGCGGTCGTGCCCTTCGGCTGGCCGAAGTAGATGCCGCCGGTCAACTCGCGCAGCACCAGCATATCGAAGCCGTCGGGGATGAGCGACGATTTGATGGGCGACGACTCTATCAGTTCTTTGTAACAAATCGCCGGGCGCAAGTTCGCGTACAAGCCGAAGATTTTCCGCAACGGCAGCAACGCGCCGCGCTCCGGCTGCTCGTTGGGCGGCAGCGCTTCCCATTTCGGCCCGCCGACCGAGCCGAACAAAATCGCGTCATGGGCGCGGCACACGCTGACGGTCTCCTCCGGCAACGCCTTGCCCTTGGCGTCAATGGCCGCGCCGCCGACCGGCGCCTCGGTGTAGTCGTAGGTAAAATTGAATTTTCGGGCGACGACTTTTAACACGTCCAACGCCACCGCCATGACTTCCGGCCCGATACCATCACCAGCAAGAACAGCAAATTTCATAGGGCCTCAATCTAGCGCCGCCGCTGTTGGTGACAACCCCATTGTCAGCGGCGTCATGCCGTGCTTAAATTTGTCGATGGACAACCAAGCACGCAAAGCCCTCGGCCTGCCTTATCATTACGACGACCCGGCCATCATGGGCCGGCAACTCGAATACCAGGAATTACTTTACGATTACAACGCCACGCGCCCGACGGAGCGCGACCAACGTCAGCGCCTGTTGCGGAAAATGTTCGCGGCAATCGGCGACGGCTGCCACCTCGAGACGCCGTTGCACGCGAACTGGGGGTGCCACAATGTTCATTTCGGGCGCGGTATTTATTGCAACGCGAATTTGACGCTGGTGGACGACGCGGAAATTTTCGTCGGTGACTATTGCATGTTCGCGCCCAACGTAGTCATCGCCACCTCCGGCCACCCGATTCTACCCGTCCTGCGCGAAAACCATTACGTCTACAACCTGCCCGTCCGCATCGGGCGCAACGTATGGGTCGGCTCCGGCGTGCAAATCCTGCCGGGCGTGACCATCGGCGACAACACCGTCATCGGCGCCGGCAGCGTCGTCACCGGCGACCTCCCCGCGAACGTGGTGGCATTCGGCGCGCCATGCCGCGTGGCGCGCGCCATCGGCGAAAAAGACCGCCGGTATTTTTACAAGGACATGGCGCTGGATGTTTGGGAATAACGGCCCAGAGCCAGCTTGGGAGCGATTTCCGCTGACTTCTCCGACCGCGTGTCGAACAATCGGGCACGCTCATTCGCCAATAAAGAAATCGACTTTGACGATATAGTAGGCTTCTTTGGCGGTAAAGTAGACGACTTTGAGGGCAAAGTAGCCAACTGGATTGACGGGAAAAATGATGGTAGCTTGAATATATTTTACTGGGTAAATGGCGGAGAATATGGTTTAGTGACTGTCTATGAGACAGTTCATCGGTTGGAAAATATTGGCGTGCGCGGGGTTGCTCGCGGCGGGGCAACTCTTCGCGGCTATCAAGGTCGCGTGCGTGGGGGACAGCATCACGGCGGGGTCGGGTTTGCAAAATCCGCGCGAGGACGCTTATCCGGCGCAGTTGGGCAAAAAACTGGGCGCCGAGTATGAGGTCAGGAACTTCGGCGTCAGTGGTCGCACGCTGCTCAACCACGGCGATTATCCTTTCACCAAGGAACCGGCGTTCCGCGACGCGCTGGCGTGGCAGCCGGACATCGTGGTCATCGCGCTCGGCACCAACGACGGCAAGCCGCAGAATTACGAGCAGTTTCCCAAGGAGTTCGCGCCGGATTACCAGGAACTCATCAAGGCGTTCCGCGACGCCAACAGCGCGGTGAAAATTTACGTCTGCACGCCGCCGCCGGTGTGGCCGCCCGGAGCGTTTCGGATTAACGGGGACATCGTCGCCAAGAGAGTCGCGCCACTCGTCCGGCAGGTGGCGCGGGAGGAGGAGGTGGAGTTGATTGACCTGCAAACGGCGTTGCGCGGCAAGGGCAAGTATTTCCCCGACAAGGTGCATCCGAACCCGGAGGGGGCGGGCTTGATGGCCGGCGTGGTGGCGAAGGCGCTGACGGGACAAGACTCCGCCGGGACGGAATAAAATATTGGACCATTTTTTTACAAAGAGTTCATGGAGTTATTGGAGGAGGAGACATTTTCTGGTTTTTTAGTTATCTCATGGCAGCCAGAAAACCCAAAACTGCCTCCCCTCCAATTCCTCCATGTTCTCGTTGTAAAAAAAATGGTGATTTTTTTTGACATCCGCCGCGGCATCCCTAGCGTGATTGGAAATCTTAGCTGGATATGAAAGCCTTAATACAAGTTGTTACCTCGTCAATCGGCAAGAAATTACTAATGGGCGTCAGCGGCGTCTTGCTCGTCGCGTTCCTCACGGTGCACATGCTCGGCAACCTCCAAATCTTCCTCGGCGCGCACGCCCTCAACAGCTACGCGCACTTCCTGAAGATTTCGCCGGAATTGCTCTGGGGGTTCCGGCTCGCCATGCTCGGCATCGTCGCCGTCCACATCCTCGCGGCCATCGCGCTGACGCTGGAAAACAACGGCGCGCGGCCCGTGGATTATCTCCGCGAAAAAAGCGCGGCCAGTTACGCCTCGCGCACCATGATTGTCAGCGGCATCATCGTCGCGCTGTTCATCGCGTATCACCTGTTGCACTTCACGGCGCACGTCACGAATCCTGAGTTCGACCTGTTGCTCGATGAGCAGGCCAAGCCGGACGTTTACGGCATGGTCATCGCCGGTTTTTCCAACCCGCTGACGGTCGCCATTTACCTCATCGGCGTGCTGTTGTTGAGCTGGCACCTCAGCCACGGCGTGTCGAGCATGTTTCAATCGCTCGGCCTGCGGAACCGGCGGTCGGCGTGCCTCATTGACAGCGCCGCCTATTTGTACGCGGTGGTGATTTTCGCCGGCATGGCGGCGGTGCCGGCGGCGGTTTATTTTAAGTTAATTTCCTAACGCGGAGACCAATGTATGACACTCAACGGCAACGTCCCCAGCGGCCCGCTGGCCAACCAATGGAGCGAATATATCCGGCATTCCAAGCTGGTGAACCCCGCCAACAAACGCAAATTTGAAATCATCGTCGTCGGCACCGGCCTGGCGGGAGCGTCAGCGGCGGCGACGCTCGCCGAACTCGGCTACAAGGTGAAGGCGTACTGTTACCACGACAGCCCGCGGCGCGCGCACAGCGTGGCGGCGCAGGGCGGCATCAACGCGGCCAAGAATTACCAGAACGACGGCGACAGCGTGTACCGGTTGTTTTACGACACCATCAAGGGCGGCGACTTCCGCGCGCGCGAGTCCAACGTCCACCGCCTCGCCGAGGTCAGCGTCAACATCATTGACCAATGCGCCGCGCAGGGCGTGCCGTTTGCGCGCGAATACGGCGGGACGCTGGCCAACCGGTCGTTCGGCGGGGCGCAGGTGTCGCGCACGTTTTACGCGCGCGGGCAAACGGGGCAGCAGCTTTTGTTGGGCGCTTACCAGGCGTTGAGCCGGCAAATCGGCCTCGGCGCGGTGCAAATGTTCACGCGGCACGAGATGCTTGACCTCATCGTGGTCAACGGCCACGCGAAGGGCATCGTCACGCGCAACCTCGCTGACGGTGAGATTAAAGCGCACACCGCCGACGCGGTCGTGCTCGCCACCGGCGGTTACGGCAACTGCTGGAATTTGTCCACCTACGGCCGCCAGTCGAACGCGACCGCCGCGTGGCGCGCCTACAAGAAAGGCGCGTTCTTCGCCAATCCGTGCTACGTGCAAATCCATCCGACTTGCATCCCGCGCTCCGGCGATTATCAGTCGAAGCTGACGCTGATGTCCGAGTCCCTCCGCAACGACGGCCGCGTGTGGGTGCCGAAGCGCAAGGAGGATTGCGGCAAAAACCCCAACGACATCGCCGAGGCTGACCGCGATTATTATTTGGAGCGCAAGTATCCGAGCTTCGGCAATCTCGCCCCGCGCGATATTTCGTCACGCGCGGCGAAGGAAGCGTGCGACGACGGGCGCGGCGTCGGCCCCGGCGGGCGCGGCGTGTATCTCGATTTCAGCGAGGCGATTCAGCGGCTCGGCAAACACAAGGTCGAGGAGCGCTACGGCAACTTGTTCGACATTTACAAGGAAATCACCGGCGAGGACGCCTACCAGGTGCCGATGCGTATCTACCCCGCCATTCACTACACGATGGGCGGCTTGTGGGTGGACTACTCGCTGATGAGCAACGTGCCCGGCCTGTTCGTGCTCGGCGAGGCGAATTTCTCCGACCACGGCGCGAACCGTCTCGGCGCGAGCGCGCTGATGCAGGGCTTGTCCGACGGCTACTTCGTCATCCCGAACACGATTAACAATTACCTCGCCACGCAAAAGGAAAAACGCCCCGCCGCTGACAGTGACGCGGCGGTGCGGGCGGCGAACGAGGTCAGGGACGGCGTCAAGAAACTGCTGGCGATTAAAGGCAAGCGCACCGTCAGCGACTTCCACCGCGAGCTGGGCAATTTGATGTGGGAAAAATGCGGCATGGCGCGCGACAAGGAGGGCTTGGAATACGCCCTGCGCGAAATCCCGAAACTGCGCGAGGCGTTTTGGCGCGACGTCAACGTCACCGGCGAGGGCGAGGAATTGAACCAGGCGCTCGAAAAAGCGGGGCGCGTGGCGGATTTCCTCGAACTCGCGGAGTTGGTGTGCAAGGACGCGCTGCACCGCGAGGAATCCTGCGGCGGCCACTTCCGCAGCGAGCATCAAACCGACGACGGCGAGGCGTTGCGGCACGACGACAAGTTTGCCTACGTCGCCGCGTGGGAATTCAAGGGCGTCGGCACCGAGCCTGACCTGCACCAAGAACCGCTGAATTACGAAGAAGTCAAACTCGCAACCCGGAGCTACAAATGAACGTCACTCTCAAAGTCTGGCGCCAGTCCGCTGGTGAAAAGGGGCGCTTCGAGCGCTACGAGGCCAGGAACTGCAACCCGAACATGTCCTTTTTGGAAATGCTTGACGAGGTCAACGAGGACCTCACCAACAGCGGCAAGGAGCCGATTGTGTTCGAGCACGACTGCCGCGAGGGCATTTGCGGCTGTTGCTCGCTGGTCATCAACGGCGAGCCGCACGGCCCCGAATACCGCGTGGCCTCCTGCCAGACGTATATGCGCAGCTTCAAGGACGGTGACGTGATAACCATCGAGCCGTTCCGTTCCAAGGCCTTCCCCGTCATCAAGGATTTGCTGGTGAACCGCGGCGCCTTTGACCGCATCATCCAGGCGGGCGGCTTCATCAGCGTCAGCACCGGCAGCGCGCCGGACGCCAACAGCATCCCCGTGCCGAAGGTCAGCGCCGACCTCTCGATGGACGCCGCCGCGTGCATCGGCTGCGGCGCGTGCGTCGCCGCCTGCAAGAACGGCGCCGCGATGCTGTTCGTCAGCGCCAAGGCCGCGCATTTGAATTTGCTCCCGCAAGGCTTGGCGGAAAAAGACCGCCGTGTCCTGGCGATGGTCGGGACGATGGACGCCGAGGGGTTCGGCTCGTGCAGCAACACCTACGCTTGCGAAGCCGCCTGTCCCAAGGGCATCACGGTGGATTTCATCGCCAAGCTGAACCGCGACTACGCGCTGGCCTCCGTCCGCACGAAGTTGCTCGGCACGGACGTGGCGGCATAAATATTCATGGTCAGCACGGCATTGGTCCTCGGCGCGGGGTTGGGCGCGCGGCTCAGGCCGCTGACGCTCGCTTGTCCCAAGCCGCTGCTGCCGTTGCGCGGCCGGCCGATGGTGGAATATGTGTTCGCGCATCTCGCTGACAGTGGCGTCCGGCGCTTCATCGTCAACACGCATCACGCGGCGGAGCGCTGGGCGCGGGCTTTTCCAAAAAACGAGTGGCGCGGGTTGCCGCTGCTGTTCAGGCACGAGCCGCTGTTGCTGGGCACGGCGGGCGGGTTGAAGAATGTCGCCGACCTCATCGGCGGCGAGACGATTTTCCTGCACAGCGGCGATGTGGTGACCGACCTGCCGCTCGCGCCGTTGCTCGCCGCGCACGCCGGCTGTGACGCCGAGGTCACGCTGGCGTTGCGCGACAGCGCGCTGAAAACCGTCGGCCTCGACACTGACGGTGTGGTGCGGCGCGTCGGTTACGCCGCTGACACGGACCTCGCGTGGCACGACTACGCGAACGTCGCCATCGTCAGCGCCAGGTTTTTGCAACGCATCCCCGACACGCGGCCGCGCGAGCTGGCGTCGGTCTGGCGCGGCATGACCGGCGGCGGCGCGTTGCGCGGCACAGTCATCAACAGCGGCGAATGGCACAACATCGGCACGCCGGAGGAATATGAAAAATTCAATCAGTCTTAAACTCCTTGGCGCGCTTGGCATCCTGGCGCCAAGGGCTTTCGCCCTGCCCCCCATCAGCGACGCCGCGGCGCTGGACCTCGGCCGGCGCGTTTGGCACAACGAATGCGGCGGCACCGTCAGCGGCCTGACCTCGTGGAACGCCGGCGAGGATTTCCCGTCGCTGGGAATTTGTCACGCCATTTGGTACCGCGAGGGGCAGCGGGAGAAATTCTCGGAGAGTTTCCCGGCGCTGGTGGATTATCTCAAACAACACGGCGCGAAACTGCCGCCGCTGTTGGTGACGCATCAACACAACCCGTGGCCGACGCGCGACCAATTTCTCGCCGCGCAAAATTCCCCCGACATGGTGGCGTTGCGAGATTTCCTGCGCGCCACGATTGGTTTGCAGGCCCGCTTTGCCGCCGAGCGGCTCGAACAGGCGTTGCCGCAAATCCTCGCCGCCGCGCCCGCTGACACTCACGCGGCGCTGACGCGGCGATTCAACGCCGTCGCCGCCACGCCGCGCGGGATTTACGCGCTGGTGGATTACGTCAATTTCAAAGGCACGGGCGCGCGCGCGGAAGAGCGTTATCACGGCCAGGGCTGGGGCCTGCGGCAAGTCCTGGAAGAGATGCGCGACGTCCCGCCCGGCGCCGCGGCCCGCGAGGAGTTCGCCCGCGCCGCCGTCAGCGTCCTGCAACGGCGCGTGAAAAATTCCCCGCCCGCGCGCAACGAGCAACGCTGGCTCCCCGGCTGGAACAACCGGTGCTTGACCTATCGCTGACGGTGACGGTTCGTTGGCAGGAAAAGCGCGCCAAACGCTGAAACACCCCGTCCGCCTGCGCGGACATCCCTCTACGAGAGGGGAATTTGCTCGCGCAGAGGCAGGATCGATGAGAATTGTCGCAGCGTCAGCGATTCCCCGCTCGAAGAGGGGAATTATTTACGCTGACGCCGAGACCATGCTCACAGACCATGCCCCCGCGCCAGCTAATTCCCCTCTCGTAGAGGGGTGTCCGCGTAGGCGGACGGGGTGTTTCAGCGTTCCGTCCCCTTCGCCCCGCGCCCCCCGCAACGCTGAACTACCCCGTCCGCTCCGCGGCCACCCCTTCACGGAAGGGGAATTGGCGGGCGCGGCGGGCTTGGTCGGCAGGGTTGGTTTCGGCGTCAGCGCCGCCCCTGCCGTGAAGGCAAACCGGCGGCGGCCCACTCTCTTGAGTGCGACCGCCGCCGGCCAAGAAACAGCACATGCATGAGGTCTACTTGC
>JAISCS010000179.1 GCA_031265365.1 Verrucomicrobiales bacterium | reverse complement strand
TCCTCGGCCTGTTTTTTGTTGGCCGCCGCTTGCGCCTTGTTAACGTCGGCGCCAACCTTGACCTCTTCCGTCTTGGATTTGATGGTGTAAAGTTTTTCGCGCAGCGCGATTTCCTCGGTTAGTTGCTTGATGGTCGCGGCGCGGGCGAGATTTTCCTTGTCGATTTTGGTGCGGGCGGTGACATCCTCTTTCTCGGCATCCTTCAACGCCTCCCGTTCCACCGCGCCGGAAGCCAGTCCTTGAGCCTTGCGAGTTTGCGCGTAACCGTCCATCTCCCCCTGATAGCGGTCGCGCAATCCCTGTTGTTGCTTCAGGCGCGCCCGCAGGGCGGCCTCGTCGCGTTCTTCTTCCGGCGTCAAGTTGGTGTAACTCGGCCCATAGGTGACGCGCCGCCGCGCCCTTTCTTCCTGCATGGCCGCCAACTCTTTTTCCGTTGCCGCCAGCGCGTCCAGCGTGGCTTGCAGCCTGGCGCCGGCAGCGCCCTCGTCCTCGTCCAGCGCGGCGGCCTCGCGCGCCCGCTCGCGCTGCGTATCAACTTTGTTAATGGACTGCCGGCGCTGTTGCTCGCCTTGCTTCATCGCGCCCTCGGTTTTGGCGATGGTCTCCTGGTCGGCGGCGTTGGCGCGGTCCACTTTTTGCCGCGCGTACCGCTCGCGGATTGCCGCGCGTTGCCGCAACTTGTCCGGTTCCGCGATTTTGTCGTCCGCGTCCAGCTTGGCCAGTTCCAGCGCCATGTTCGCATCATCCAGCTCATCTTGCGCGCTTTGCAGCCGCTTGATGGCGGCGGTCTGGCGGTCAAGCTCTTTGACGGCTTTCTCACTGGCGTCGCCTATTCTTTTGAACCCGGCGGCCATTTCATCGGCGGCTTCCTTGGAGCGCTCCGTCGCGCCGCTCAAGGCGCGCACCTTGTTAGTCAGGCCGGCGAGTTGCTCCACTGGGCCGCCGAGTTTTTCCGCCCAATACTCAAAGCCTTTGATGAACACGTCCAGGGTGCGCTGCAAGATTCCCGTTTGCGCGGTACCGCGCCCGATACTCGCGAAAAAATCGCCAATGGTGTTACCCAGTTGCCGGAACTGGCCGTTGAGCGAGCGCGCCCGCGCCTCCAATACTCCGCCGCCGCGTTGCGCGAGTTGTTGCATCAGCAGGTCGAGGTCTTTGGTCTGGTCGCCGGTCTTGACGATGTGGATGCCGTAACGCCCCAGCGCGTCGAGATTGCCTTGCAGCGCCTTGGAAAAAATCGCGGCGGCAGTCTCGACATCGCCACCGATGACACCGGCGAGGTTTTTCACCGCCTCGGCGTAACGCCCAATATTGTTGTCGTCGGCGCCGAATTGCGTCAGCTTTTGCATGACGCCATACCATTGACTGGTGGCGATGGCGGTGGATTTTTGCATCTGCACCGCCAATTCTTGCAGCTTGACGCGGTACTCGTCAGTCAACAAGCCGTTCTGCGCCAGCACAGCATCCAGACCGGCGACTTTTTCTTCACTCTTGGCGTATTCGTTCAGTCCCTTTTTGGCGGCCATCGCCGCCACACCCAAGCCGATAAATCCTTTTGACAGCACTCCCGTCGCACCGTTGAGACCGCGCATCACCGAGCCGACCACCGGAATCCGCTCGGCGAAACCGAGGATTTCGTTCCAACCGCGATTCAGCGTGCCCATGTCTTTCATCTTCGCTTGCACGGCGCCGAGTTCGGCGGCGATGCGCTTGTAGGCGGCGGAGCCGGTTTGCCCGGTGGCCTGAAGCAAGGAGAGTTGTTTTGCCAGCGAATCCTCGGCGGCTTTGAGCGCGCGCAAATCCACCACCGGATTGATTTTGAAATTGGGGTTAATCTTGGCGACCTCGCCGTTGAGCGAGGCCGCGGCCGCCTCGACCGCCTTGAGCTTTTTCTCGGACTTGCTGGAATCCTCGCCCAGTGCCTTGGCGAGCATGATTTCATCGCGCAACTTCGCGGCGGTGCGGTCCAGCGCGGCAAGGTCGGCCTCCGCCTTCACTAAAAATTGCAGTTGATGGTCTTGCGCGCTCATGTTATGTTTCGTTCATGATTTGGTTCATCATTGTTTGGTGCGCCCTCTTTTTCGCGGCGGCGATTGGCGACGAGGTGATGCGCCGTAAACGCAAAAATTACGACCCTCGTTTTGACTGGTAGTGTTCATTTCTTGCTCCCCCTGATTTTCGCGTTGACGTGCGCGACCATGTTCAAAAATTCCTGCTTGTCAAAGTGCAGGCTGAAGACCTGGCCCTCATGCACCGTCACCGTCAGCACGGTGTCCGCGCCGCGATTGGTCACCTCGTAATCTAATACTTTAATATGTGGCGCGTTCATGGTGTCTCCTGTCCCAGCAACTGGGTGATGGTCGCGTAGATGGCGGTTTTGTACATCGTCTTGCGCTCCGCAATGGTCGGGCCGATGTAGGGTCGGGCGGGAATCTTGCTGCCCGGATGGTTGACCTGGCGGCGGAATATCAAGTCACCCTTAAATCGAAAGGCCAGCGACTTGCGGTTTCTGGCGCGGATGACGTGCGCCGGCGTGGTGCCGCCGTACTCATGGATGGCCGCGTATTTGACGTTGCTGCCGATGGCGGACACAATCGCGCTGCCGTTGACGGTGGCGACGCTGCGGCGAATGGATTTGCGTAATAAAT
The DNA here is from genome assembly GCA_031265365.1 of Verrucomicrobiales bacterium. GTDB lineage: Bacteria > Verrucomicrobiota > Verrucomicrobiia > Methylacidiphilales > JAAUTS01 > JAIRPN01. The sequence continues at coordinate 7,436 of JAISCS010000179.1, read as the reverse complement.
TGCTGCGCACATGCAATACCTGTTTGCCGGACAACGATTCCAGTTTGACGACGCGCCATTGGAAGCCTTTGCGCTTGGCTTTCTTTTGCTGCCAGTCGCCGCCGACGTTTTCATAGCCCTTGCTGGACTTCCCGCTCAGGCGTTCATCCTGAATGGCGCTGACGGTCAACTCATTCTCGCGGTCGAGCGTCTCGGCAATCGCCTTTGGCAGCAAGCGCGAGGTGTCGCGCAGCCGCTTAATCAGCGCCTCGGCCTCCGGCGAAATCTCAATTTTTATTTCGGTGGACATAATCGCTTCGCTCAAATGCAAAATTTCAAATTACTAATTCCAAATTGTTCATTTTGCTTTTTTCATTTTGCTCTTACAGGAGTTGATACCGCACAAAGGCGCGCAACATCTCCTTGACGCCGTCGGTCAGTTTCACGTCCTTGGTGGAAGTCATAATCATTTGGTTGTCCTTCAAGCCCTTGGGCAGCAGATGGTCTTTGCCCTCGAACACAAACTGGCTTTGCAACAGCCACGCCAGGCGCAGGTCGGCGGGCAACAGCGTCGCGCCCGCGGGCGGCGCGGACGGGAAGCCGTCATCGGTTGGTTCCAAGGTTTCAAACCAATACCCGCCGGTATAGGTGGCGCGCAACCATTCGGCGCTCACCGTCAGCGCGCGCAAATCCACCAGGCCGGCCCGGTTCCAAATGAAGCCCGACAACTCACCAACCGGTTCGCCGCTTGCGCCCAGCGTCTCGATTTTTGCCAGACTTGCCACCGGCGCGCGCGGCAGCCAGTACCGCGGCGCGCCGGCGGGGAAGTCGTGCGTGTCGTCCACGGCCCAGGCCAGCTTGCGGTTGCAAAACCTCGCCACTTGCGCCGCCACGCCCGCGCCGATGGCGGCGAGCATGGCGTCGTAGTCGTCCTGCTCGCGCATGGGCGCGGGCAGGATGAAGTCCTTCAACGCCGCCAGATTGCCAAGACCGGTGTTCATGTTAATTTTCCGTTTTTTTACCGGGAGAACATGGAGTTCATGGAGGGTCTGAAAAACCAAACTCCATGTTCTCCATGAACTCCCTGTAAAATGGTGTTCATCATTTGCTCACCAGCTTGCCGAGCGCCTTGGCGCGGGCCGGGGTGACTTCCAGGGTCTCGCCCTTTTGGTACACCCGGCCGCATTCGGCGACGGGTTGGTTGACTACTTTGACTTTCACGGTGTTTTTTGCTTCAGCCATAATTTTCACTTTCTATTTTTTTGTCAGGGCGCGGAGACCGGGGAAATTCCAAGTTCCAAATTCCAAGTAATCCTCAAATTTCAAAACCTCAAATAACTCCGCGTCTCCGCGCCTCTGCGTTTAATTTTCTGTATCCTCCGCCAGCGTCAGCACGCTGAAGGCGTTGCTGTTTCTGACTTTGAAGCCCGCCCGACCCCAGCCGCGGAACGCGCGCTCCAGGGTGGAGAAGGCGTATTCGTCGCTCGCGTCGATACTGAAGTCGCTGCGGATGCCGACCACGCCGCCGTCGGGATTGCCGAAGGCGAACGCCTTGGAACCCGGCGCGTTGTCATACGGCGCGACCCCCACCGGCGTCACCGGATAGCCGAGGATGGAGCCGATGGCCCCCGCGCTCGGCGCCTCCAGCGCCGTCAGGAAGATGGGCCGCCCGTTGGTGTCCTTGACCCCCAGCGCGCGAATCACCATCGTCGGGTGCGTCCACCAGCGGCACGGCCGCTGCAACGCCGCCGGCGCGACGGCGAGCATCGCGTTGACGAAGTCCATGTAGGTCAGGCCCTCGACCGCGGTGGCGCTGCCGACACTGGCCGCGCCCGCGTTGAACACGCCGGTGAAGCCCTTGTTTTGCGCGTCCGCCGCGCCGGTGGCGACGAACGCCATGTAGTCGAGCAACTGCGCCGAACCCTCGCCGAAGTCGCCCATGACATCCGCCGTCAGGTCAAACTCGCTGTCTTGCAACAGCGCGAGGCTGACAGTGAGGATGCCGCCGTAAATCTGCGGCGTCAGCGTGAGGGAGGTGCCCTGCTTGGTCACCACCGGCAGCGCGCCGCCCTCATCCACGAACGAGAACTGCGGTCGCGCGGTCTTGATGGGGAACGAGGTGACCTTGGTGCCGAGGTTGACCACCTTCAGCGTCGGCCACGCGCCGTAGGTCAGCAGCAGGTCGTAAATCTCGCGGTAGAGTTGCGGGTTGATGAGCGTGCTGCCCGGCTCCGCGCCGGTGGTCAGGCCCTTGCGGATGGCGTCCACCTGCGCGCGGAACTCGCCGTCCTTGCCGGCGCCGCGCACCAGCACGTTGAACTGCGCGCGCAATTCCGGGTCGGCGGCGATGCGCTTGGCCGGGTCGCCGAACGCCAGGCGTCGCTCGCTGCCGAGCGCGCTTTGCAGTTTCTTCAACGCCAGCAGTGTTTCCTCGCTCGCGCCCACGCGGTTTTTCAACTGCGTGAATTCGTCGAGGATTTGCTTGGTGTCCTTTTGCCAGTTGTCCGTGTCGGCCATGAACTTGGTAAAGTTCTTCTCGCGTTCCTCGATGCGCTTGGTCAGCGCCACATGCAGATCGTCGAGCGTCTTGATGCCACCGCCGCCGCCGCCACTGCCACCGCCGGCGTCGGCGTCAAACAACCGTCGCGTGATGTTGCCGAGATGGTCGGCGGGGCCGAAGCCGCCGAGGTGCCCGGCGCACAGCCAGTGCTTTTCCGCCGGCGTCAGCGTCACGCCGCCGAAGCAATCGGCAACGGTCAGCATCAACGTCAGCGCCAGGCCGACGGTAAAATCCCACGCCAACGCCGCGAAAATGTTGCGGGGTCGCGTGGCCAGTTTTTGTAGGAATATTCCTTTTTTCATTTTTTACTTTCTGTTGATTTGGTTTAACGACTTGTCGAATTTCTTCAGGAAATCCATCCGGTCGATTTGTTCCAGGAACTCTTGGCACGCGCGAGCGGTGACGGCGCCGGCCGGCTCGCTCGATGCCGGCGTCGTGTTCGTGTTCGGGGTTCCCAAAAATTTGCCCACCACCCGGCCCGCCAAGTCGCGGTCAACCGCGCCGTCCGCGACGGCCTGCCCGATCTCCGCCAGCGCGTTTTGATTGGCGCCGAGGATGCAGACGCTCAACTCGAGCTGTTGCTGCTTGGTGAAAATCGTGCCGACCGCGCCGGGGTCAACCTTGAGCCGCTCGCATTCTTTCGTGAAGTCGCCCAGTTGCTCGTTGTTCCACCGACTCAACCACTCGACCGGCATGAAGCCGACGCTGCACGCCTTGACATAACCCTTTTCCACCATGTCGAACGTCAACCGCGCCAGTTCGTTGCTCGGCACGTCCAGCGCGAACTGCGCGCGGTTGTGCAGCTTCCCGTCGCGCACAAAAAAGTCGGTGATTTTGCCGAGTTGATTTTTGAGGTCGGCGTAGTCGTGGCTGTTGACCAGCGGCGCGTTTTTACGAAACAGGTCAAACAACCAGCCGCGTGCGGCGATGACCTCGCGGTAACAGTCCACCGTCTCGTCGCTGGCGATGTAGTCCACGATGCCGGCCTTGGTATCAATCACCCGCACCTCCGGGTGGATGGTGCAAACTTCCTTTTGGTCCGCGCTAATCAAACGCTCCGGGCCAGTTTTGGGTTTTGCCTTATGGTTTTGCGCTATGAGATTTGCGTTTTGCGTTTTCATAAGTCCGCCTCCGGCCCCTTGTCCACCGCGATACTCACGCAGTGGCAGTTAATCACGTTCTCCGGCGACCCGTTGCTGTCGCCGGGGTGCATCAGTTCCTCGCCGTCCACCACAAATGGCTCGTCCACTGGCACGGTCTGACCATCGGCGGCGGCGTGCGCGGCGCGTACGTTGTCGTTGCCGCTGGTCAGCCATTGCTTCCATTGGATACCGGCTTGCTTCATGCTCGCCTGCCGCGCCGCGCCGTAGGCGGCGCTGGTCTCGGTCATGGCAATCGCGCGCGCGCGGCCCGCGCCGACCTCGTCAAACGCGCCGCGAATGGCCTTGGCCATTTCGTCAATGCTCGCGCCGGATTCCACGCTCGCCTGCAACGCGCCGCGCACTTGCTCGAACACTTCATCCGGCACCTTCTCCAGCCGGTTCTCGCGCGCGGCGAGAAAGTCCCTCACGGCTTGCGGCGGCGATTGCCACGGGTTGTCACCGCCGGCGTTCTTGCCAAACTCCGCCCACGCCTCCGCGCCGGCGGTGTCAAAGGCGTTACGCCCCGCCGCTTCCATGACATCGCGGAATGCGCCGGCAAACTTGGCTAGGTTGAACATCAACGTGGACGCGACGCCGGCCTTTTGATTGATTATTGATAATTGATTATTTTCTATTTTTCCGATGCCGCTCAACTCATCCAGTGCGTTGAGTTTGGCGAGCATTTCCTTGCGCGCGTCAAACAACACCTTGCCGATTTTCGAGCGATACATTTTCGCCGTCTTCAGCCGCGCGGCGGCGTGCTGGCGCCAGCGCGGCGCGGCCTGGTCCGTCAGCGTCAGTGAGCAATGCGCGCAGAGACGCGGAGCCGCGGAGGCAGCTTGTTTGGAGTTTGGAGCTTGAAGATTGGAATTTACTTGGAGCTTGGAATTTGAAATTTGGAATTTAGCCAAAATCTTGGCTAGGTCATCGCCGACCGTGACCTCATCATCAGCCTTGGGTTCCGCGAACTCGTCCCCGTCAGCGTCCAGCATGGCGCCGACCGGCGCGACGCTGAACGGCAAATAACCGGTCGTTTTGCCAGGGAAGTCGTTCAGACCCAGCTTGAGCAGACGGTCGGCCTCCGCCAGCGGCACGCCCATGCCCCATAATTTCAGCGCGCTGTCAATCCGCTCGCCGCGCACCTGCTGCATCACGCTGTGCTCGTCGAAGTTGAACCGCGCGCGGATGCTGGCGTCACCGGTCAGGCGGGCGGACACTTGCTCAATCGCCGCGCTCAACTTGCGCGCGGTCGGGATGCACGTGTCCTCAATCAACCGGTACCGGTCGCTGGCGCTGCCGACGCTGTAGCTGGCGGTCACATCCGCCATACTCGCCGGCACACCAAAGGCGACAAAAATCTCATGCCGATTTTCCGCGCGCTGCGCGACAAAGGCGGCGTCCACCGCCTGAATCTGCGGGTCTCTGACGTCGAAGTCGTTGGTCAGGAAATATGGCTGAAAAATGCCGCGCTGCGCCAGGCGGCGCTTGTCCTGGATTTGCATGATGGCCTGTTGCACCTGCTCTTCGTTCAGCGGCACCTTGGACACAATGTACGGCCCGCGGTCGCCGTTGTTCTCCGCGAGCGTCTTGGAAAATTCCGCCGCCGCGTAGTCGCTCTCCGCCGCCAACTGCGCCGCCTGATACTCGCCCAAACCGCGCCAAGCGTCATCCGGGTTCCAAAACTTTACGGACGCCACCTGCTCTGGCAGCAACGTCAACGCCCGGCCGTTATTGTTGTATTGCCAACCCAACAACTCGCCGCCGCGTTTGACCTCGCGCATGTGGTCGGGCCGGGCGATGAGCAACTTGCTCCTCACCCCGCGCGCCAGCCAACTATCATCCATCACCAAAAAGCACTCGCCGCGCAACTTGAGCCAGCCGACCAACGCCTCAATGCCGTCCTCGAACGACAGGCCGGCGAACGGCGCGGCCCAGAAGTCGGCGAGCATCTGGTTGTTGACCGGCTGCTCGCGGTCGCCGCTGACGGTGAAAAATTGCACCGGCACGGACACAATCGGCTCGGTCACGGTCTTGATGGCGCGCAACACCCACGCCGAGCGCAACGGCCGGGTCAGCTTGGTGCCGGCGGCCGCGCCGCCCACCTGCGCGAAGCCACCGCCGGCGCTCTTGCCGATGCTGACGCTGAACGCGCCGATTTTAAGATGCAGGTTCATGGCGGCACCACCCCGGCGAAAATCACGCCGTGCTTGTCCGCCGCCGCGTCCGCCGCGTGCGCGGTGGCGCTGGTCAAATCGCTGTGCCCCTCGTCCGTGCGCGGGGCGTGATAGCTCGCCGTCTCGCCGGCGCCACTGACGGTGTAGGCATGAAAATCCTCGCGCAATTCGCGACTGGCGGGGATGAGCAGGGCGCGGTCATTGAACAAGTTTTGCAACCGCGAGAACGCCTCGCGTTTCCACTTTGCCGTGGTCGGTTGCGCGACTACTTTGCCGCCGTATTTTCTGACGAGTCGCTGCGCGAGGTCGAGGCCAATGCCGCTGGCGTCCACGCTGACCTTCGCCGCGCGCCGAATCAATGGCTCCAACACCGCGTCTTGGTCGCTGAGGTTCATCCCCTGCAATTTCAGCCGGTCGCGAAACACCAGCCGTCCGCCGACTTTCTCCAACGTCACCGCCGCCGTCGGGTCGCTGACACTGCCGACATCAATACCCAAAAATAAATCACCCTTTGCGCCTTCGTTCCTTGGCGTCTTTGCGTTAACCTCTTCCATCGTCAGCGAGGCCGCCGCGTCCTCGCACTTGGCTAACATCTCATACGAAAACGCCACGCGGGAACTATCAATAAACTCACACTCGAACTCCTGCCGCCACGTGTCGCTGTCCCCCGCTTGCTTGCGAAGTTCTTCCACGTCCACCGTCAGCCCGGCGGCCACCGCGTCGTGAATGGTTGTGCGATGCTTGCTCCACTTGCCACCGTCGTCGCTCCAGATTTCGTAAAACTTGTTGCCCTGGCCGTTCGGCGTGGACAACACCCGCACCTTCAGTTCGCGTTTAAGAGGATTGGTGATGGACGGGTAGATTGCGCGCCAAATCCCTGAAGAGTCCTTGTGGAACGCGAATTCGTCCAACACCAAATTAGCCGAGTAGCCCCGCGCCGTGTCCGCGTTGGCCGGCAGCGCGATGACCCGGCTCTCGTTCGGCAGCCGAATCTCCGCCGACTTCAAAATCGCCTCCGGCCCGTCGCGCTCGACAATCTCCTGCTTGATGGCCCAGTCGATCAGCTTGACCCAAATCTTGACCTTCTCCATGAACTCCAGCGCCTGCCGTTCGCCGGCGCTGAGGATGACCCACAACGTGCCGGGCGTGAGAAAACAATCCCGCGTCACCTCGCACGCCGCCGCGTATGACTTGCCGACCTGCCGCGAGGCGTTCCAAATCTTGAACCGCGATTCGTCAGCGACAAAAGCGCGCTGATACGGCTTCAGCGTGTCCAGTCCGGTCTTGAACAGCGGCGTGCTCATAGGCCCAGAATCTCCCTGATTTTCCGGTCGCGTTCCTCCGGCGTGAGTTTGACTTCCGTCATCACCGCCTTGGCCGCGTCCGCTTGCGCGGCCTTGGCTTCCAGCAATTTCAGCTTGCGCTCGTCAATCCGCAGCTTGCCGGCGCTGAGCTTGAGCTGCTCCCGCGCGATGCGGTTGCGCTCCGTGGCGCTGATATTCTCTTGGTCAAGCGCCCGCTCCTGCTGCCGTAGCTTTTTCTCATCGGTCAGCGCCTTGCCTAGCGCGGACAATACGTAAG